>JAJZGG010000064.1 GCA_021804965.1 Acidobacteriota bacterium | reverse complement strand
CGCGGCCAGCCGGGCGATGGCCTCCGGCTCCATGCGCACATTGCGCCACTCGTCCAGGAAGCGCCCGCCGAGCGACTGATAAAACTCGATTGCCGGCGTGTTCCAGTCCAGCACCTGCCACTGCAGGCGCACGCAGCCGGCCGCCTGCGCCGCTGCGGCCACCTGGGCCAGCAGCGCCTTGCCGATTCCCTTGCCGCGCAGCTCGGGATAGACGAAGAGATCCTCGAGGTGAATGCCGGCGCTACCGGTCCAGGTCGAGTAGTTGTAAAACCACAGCGCAAAGCCCGCCGGCCTGCCGTCCCACTCCGCAATCAGGCAGGAGTAGAAGGGATGCGGCCCGAATCCATCGCGCAGCAGCCCGGCCTCGGTGGCCACCACCGCATCCGGCTCACGCTCATAGGCGGCCAGCGCGCGAATCAGTTCCAGAATCAGCGGCACATCGGCCGCCGTCGCCTCTCGTAATTGCAGCATGGGTTTATTTTAGCCGTCGATGCGAGCTGCGCAGCCGCGGCTGGTGCATGGCACGTGCGCGGCACGAGCGGGGTAGCAGGCGCTCGGCACAGCCCTGCGGCGCGGTGGCAGTCGCGGCTGGTCTGGCTCCGTCCAGCGCTGGCTCCGTGCAGCGCTGGCTCCGTGCAGCGCTGGCTCCGTGCAGCGCTGGCATGGAAAGCGATACCATACAGCCATGGACTCCCGTTCGTCCTCCTCCACGCAGCGCTCGGTCATCTGCCTTTCCGGCGGCATGGACAGCTGCGTGACCGCTGCGCTGGCCGCACGCGAGACCGAGGCCTACGGGATTCACTTCAGCTATGGGCAGCGCACCGAGGCCCGCGAGCTGGAGGCGGCGCGCGCCGTTGCCGAGCGGCTGGGACTGCGTCGGTTTCTGCCGTTGCGCATGGATCTGTTTCGCATCATCGGCGGCTCGGCGCTGACGGACACAACGATTGCGGTGCCCGATGCCGGTCCGGCGGAATCGATTGGCGCGGAGATTCCCGTCACCTACGTTCCATTTCGCAACGCGCATTTTCTGGCCGCCGCCGTCAGCTGGGCCGAGGTGCTGGGAGCCACGCGCGTCTACATCGGCGCGGTGGAGCAGGACAGCTCCGGCTATCCGGACTGTCGCCCGGCCTACTACCAGGCCTTTCAGCAGTTGATTGCCACCGGCACCCGCAACGCGGACATCGAGGTTGTGACGCCGCTGATTCATCTGTCGAAAACCGAAATCATCCGGCTCGGGCTTGAATGCCATGCGCCTTTGGAGTTAACGTGGTCCTGCTACAAGGATGCGCACCTGGCCTGCGGTCACTGCGAAAGCTGTGTCCTCCGGCTGCGGGCTTTTGCTGCGGCGCAGGTGCCCGATCCGATACCCTATACGAGTGATGGCCCGGCAGCCGAACGCCGCGCCTGCAACCCCTAGGCCCAACCATCCCGACGATCGCATCCGGCGGCTGCCAGAAATGCCTTCCGAATGCCAGGAGACAACCATGAAAGCGAATCACGTGCCCTTCCACTGCGCTCTTGTTGCCTGCGCCCTGCTCGCCAGCACACCGGCCATGCAGGCCCAGGCCACTGCCGCTGCTGCTGACCAGACCGGCAAGATCCACGGCCACGTCACTGACCCGACCGGCGTTCCCCGCGGCAACGGCACCGTTGTCCTTTCGACCGATGGTGGCAAGACCGTCCGCTACAGCTTTCCTGTGAACGCCTCCGGCGACTACACCGGCTCCGGCATTGCACCCGGCACCTATCAGGATCTGCTCAGCTTCCCGGATACCGCGCCAGGCAAGTACGTCGATGAGCTGAAGGAGATCAAGATCGAGCCCGGCCAGGATGTCTCCGCCGACTTTGACATGACCCGCAAGGAGTACATGGACAAGCTGAGCCCCGAGGCGCAGAAGCAGGTCGAGGAGTTCAAGAAGAAGAACGAAGAGATCATGAAGTCCAACGCCGCCGTGAAGATGCTGAACGCCGATCTGGCCACGGCCCGTGCAAACATTCATGACGCCGAGCAGGCCCACAACGCCGCCGTGCAGGCCCTGGGCGCCAGCGCCTCCAAGAGCGACATCGCCGCCAAGGAAGCCTCCATCAAGGCCGACAAGTACGGTGCCGCCGCCGCGCTGATGCAGAAGGACACGGCCATGAAGCCGGATGCGGCCATCCTGTGGCTGGAGCTTGGCAATGCCGACAACGGCCTGGGCAAGTATGACGACGCCATCACCGCCTACAAGAAGGCGCTGGAAGTGGATGCGGCCAGCAAGAAGCCCAGCATGGACCTGCAGGGCGCTGCGCAGAGCGGCATTGGCGAGTCCTACATTCACCAGAAGAAGTCCGCTGACGCCGCAGCAGCCTATGATCTTGCCGCCAAGGCCGCTCCCACGCAGGCACCGATCTACTACGCCAACGAGGCCAAGCTCTTCTACCAGATGAACAGCACCGGAGCGATGAGCGATCCAGACGCGCAGATTGCGGCCGCCGACAAGGCCATCACGGCCACGCCGGCCTCCAACACTCCGGCCTACGCCATTCTCTTCTACCTGAAGGCGCAGGCGCTGACCCAGAAGGCCACCTTCGACAACAAGACCCAGCGCATCGTTCTGCCGCCGGGCACGGTCGATGCCTACCAGAAGTACCTCTCGATTGATCCGAACGGCATCTTCTCCAAGGATGCAACCGACGTGCTCACCTCGGCGGGCGAGAAGGTCCAGTCCCACTTCCACGCGCACCGGTAATCGGCGGCAAACTCCACGCGCACGCCAGGCGCGTGCCACCCACACGGGCTGTCTCTCGCTGAGAGGCAGCCCGCTTTCATTTCCGCCTGCGCGCAGCCGGTTCTACAATCGCAGGAGAGCGAGGAAGCACGCTTGGCCACTCCCGAACAGACGCGACCCTTCGACGCAGCCTCGGCTGCCGTCTCCCTGATTCGCTTTCAGGCAGCCATGGAGCAGATTCATCGCTACCTGGCCTGCCATGCCGCAGGCATTCCCGTTCCCGACGCCAGCCAGCCGGAGCAGGCCCGCGAACCACTGCCCGAGTCCCTGGAATCGCCTGAATCGCCAGATGGTGCCCGCTTCGCCGCGCTCCGCCACTGGTATGGATTTCCCTCCGGCGGCGGCTTCCGGCCCGCGCTCACCCGGCCGGATTTCCTGCCCGACTTCCTGGGCACCGGCCATCATGCCGCCCGGGTGCTGGCCGGTCGCCGACCACCCATCCCGCTGCCGCTGGAGCAGGTCTCCGGCCGCGTGCTGGCGGAGGCCATCCGGGCCGACCGCGACCAGCCACCCTTTGCCCGCGCCACCCGCGACGGCTTTGCCGTTCGTGCCGATGAGGCTGCCGCCGGGCAGACCCTGCTGGTGACCGGCCATCTCCGCGCCGGGCAACGCTTTTCCGGTCCGCAGGGCTCCGGCGTGCTGGCTCCGGGCGAGGCCTGCGAGATCATGACCGGCGCCGCCGTGCCGCCCGGTGCCGATGCCGTCGTCATGGTCGAGCACTGCGAGCAGTTCTCCAACTGCATCCGTCTGGCCGCCGGACGCACCCTTGCGCCCGGGGAAAACATCGTGCCGCAGGCCGCCGAGGCCCGCGCTGCCGACCTGCTGGTTCCGGCCGGCGTCCGCCTGCGCGCCGCACAGATTGCCGTTGCCGCGCAGAATGGCTACCGCGAGCTGAGCGTGGTTCCGCGTCCGCGCGTTGCCATCCTGACCACCGGCGACGAGCTGGTGCCCCACACCCAGCAACCCGGTCCGGTGCAGATTCGCAACTCCAACGCGGCCATGCTTGCCGCACTGGTTCAGGCAATGGGCGGCGAGGCCATTGTGCTGCCTCCGGCAGCCGACCGCGCCGACGCGCTCGACGCCAGCCTGCAGCAGGCCCTCACCGCCGATCTGCTGCTGGTGAGCGGCGGCATTTCGGTCGGGCGCTATGATCTGGTGGAGGATGCGCTGACCCGCGCCGGTGCGCGCTTCTTCTTCGGGGGCGTGGCCATCCAGCCGGGCAAGCCGGTTGCCTTTGGGCAGCTGCCGCGGCCAACCCGACCGAATCCAGTCCACCCAAATCCAGCCCAAGCCAATCCGGGCCACTCGCAGGCGCGGCCCATGCCGTTTCTCGCCCTGCCGGGCAATCCCATCTCCAGCGCGGTCACGTTTCATCTCTTTGCCGCGCCGCTGATCGCCGGGCTGGCCGAGGATGTCGAGCCGCAGCCCCGCTTTGCGCTGGCCCAGTTCACGGGCAGCTGGCATGGCCGTCCGGGGCTCACGCGCTTCCTGCCGGCCGCCTGCGACTTCTCGGCCTCGCCGCAGGTCCGGCTGGTGCCCTGGCAGGGCTCCGGTGATCTGGCCGCACTGGCCCGCTCCAACTGCTTTCTGGCCATTGCCGACGATGCCGACAGCATTGCCGACGGCAGCATGGTCCCGATCCTGCTTGCCTGAAGCTCCGCTGAAACTTTGATTTCTCCGGCTCTGCGCGTTGCCTACAGCGCGCCGGTTGCCTTGCGCCTGCGCCAGGCCCACAGCCCCAGCGCGACCACCAGCACGGCCAGTACCGCGGCCAGCAGCAGCCCATGGCGATGGATGGCCTCGCCCACCAGCCCCACCGCTCCGGGGCCAAAGCGCAGCACCAGCAGCGCCAGCGTCGTCCAGCGCACCACGCGCCCCACGAAGACGGCCAGAACAAACGGCACCACCCGCATCTCAAAGACCCCGGCGGCAAAGACAAACAGCTTCCAGGGCGTGGGCGGCGGCAGCATGCTGGGCACCATCACGGCAAAGAACTCCTGCTTCTCAAAGCGCCGCCGGATGCGCTCCACGCGCTCGCGGTCCATGCGCCGCAGCAGGAACAGCTCGCCGCCGGCCCGGCCCAGCGCGTAGGGCACCAGTCCGCCCAGCGCCGACCCGGCCGAAGCCGCCAGCACATAGAGCCAGAAGCTGCCCTGGTTGGCCCACACAAAGCCGGCCAGCACCAGGTCCATCGGCACCGGAATGCTGGAGGCATCCAGCAGCGAGAGCAGCGCCAGGCCGCCTGCCCCGAACTTCAACATCGCCGGCAGCAGCACCGCCTTGCCCCGCGCCATCCACTGTCCCACTGCCACTTTCAATCGCTCTCTGGTCTCCGCGCCAAACCTTATTGTATTCGCCTGCGTCTCAAGCATCAGTGCCACAAAACTCCCCGGGGAATGAGAGAATGAACTGACGGAGGCTCCGCGACGCGCCGCCTGCTGTCCAACGGCAGCACGACCAACCGGCGCATCCACCGGCAGACCCGATCCACGTTTCACCCGCATGTCCGAACTCGAGCCGAAGCCCAATCCGACCCCCAACGACGACTCGCATGAGGCCGCCACGGCGCTTGCTCCCGAGCCGGCCGATGAGTCGAATGCCGACGAGCCGCAGGCAGAGGGTGGTCGCGGTTCCCGTTCCAGCTCCCGCTATCTGGACTACGACACGCACGAACTGCTGGAGCGCATTGCCGAGTACGAGGACGAACGGCGCTGGCAGCGCATCCGCGAAGGCATCTGGATCTCGATCCTGCTGCACATCCTGCTCTTCTCGGCCTTCACGTGGATTCCCCGCTACGTCTTCCATCAGCCCCAGGTCATCGATCCCTTTGACGCCATCAAGCAGCGCAAGGATCTGACCTATCTGGACCAGCTGCCCGACGCGCTGCGCCAGGTGCAGAAGATGCGCAAGCCCACGCCGCCGGTCAAGCCCAGCGAGACCCGCGTGGACCGCAAGACGCTGCAGGCCCTGCGCCAGCTGGAGAAGCAGCAGGCCGCCGCCGCGCCCAAGCCGGAGACAACCACCCCGGCACCGCAGCCCCAGCAGCAGGCTGTCGCGCCTGCCCCTGCGCCGCCCGTGCCGCAGCCCTCCATCGAGCAGATTCCGCATCCGGTTCCGGCCAAGCCCAACTTTGCCCAGGCCTTCCAGAATCCCCAGGCGCTCATCCAGCAGGCGCTGCGCAACTCCGCCCGCGACATGAACCAGTCCGGCGGCGAAGCCGCCCCGGCCGTCGGCGGCGGCCTGAACCAGCACCCCGGTGCAGCCGGTGGGGCGGAAATCCTCTCCGACACCCAGGGCGTCGATTTTGGCCCCTACATGCAGCGCGTGATTCATGAGACCTATCGCACCTGGGACCCGCTGATTCCCGAAGAGGTCAACCCGCCCATCCTCAAGCGCGGCGTCGTCGATATCGTCTTCACCATCCTGCCCAACGGACGCGTGGCCCCGCACTCGATGATCCTGGTTGGCCGCTCCGGCGATGTGGCGCTGGACCGCGCCGCCTGGGGCGCCATTCAGGGCGCAGACTTCCCGCCGCTGCCACGCCAGTTCCACGGACCGTTCCTGCAGCTTCGCTTCCGCTTCCAGTACAACGTCCAGTAGCCCGCCAGTTGCGGGAGCTGGCAATCCCGCCGCCAACAGCCCGCTGCCAACAGAAAAGGCCTGACCGGCATGGAGCCGGTCAGGCCTTCTGGTTTCCGCTGCGACTTGCTGTTGTTACGAGGGCTGGCTCACCTGATCGCCCAGCTTGTGCAGGCGCAGGAAGTTCGTGGAGCCGGAGCGCGTTCCCGTGCCGGCGATAATGCCCACGATGTCGCCCTTGCTGGCGAAGCCCCGCTTTTCCAGCTCGGTTTCGGCCAGCTCCACCATGGCTTCAGCGGTGTGCACCTTGGTGCAGTGCACCGGCTGGATGCCCCACAGCAGGTTCATCCGGTTGATGGTCACGTCCACCGAGCTGAAGGCATAGATCGGTGCCACGGGCTTGTACTTCGAGAGCTTGATGGCCGTGGCTGCCGTCTCGGTAAAGATGGCAATGCCCTTCAGTTCCAGGTCCAGCGCCGCATGCGCCGTGGCCTCACAGATGGTCTCGGCCACCGACAGCGCCTTGTTGCGCGGGGAGTTGGAGTTGTGGGAGTTGGCATGGGTGTGCAGGATGTTGTGTTCGGTCTCGACCACAATCCGCGCCATCATCTCGACAGCCGCCACCGGATAGGCACCCATCGCCGACTCGCCGGAGAGCATCACCGCATCGGTGCCGTCATAGATGGCATTGGCCACGTCGGAGACCTCGGCGCGCGTCGGACGCGGGTTGTCGATCATCGATTCCAGCATCTGCGTGGCCGTGATGACCGGCTTGCGGTAGTAGCTTGCGCGGCGGATGATGTGCTTCTGCAGCGCCGGAACCTTCTCCGGCGGAACCTCCACGCCCAGGTCGCCGCGGGCCACCATGATGCCGTCGGTTGCCTCCAGAATCGCATCCAGGTGCTCGATCGCCTGCGGCTTCTCCAGCTTGGCCACAATCCACGTGTTGCCGCCGTAGGCTGCCACGCGGTTGCGCACGATGTGAATATCCTCAGCCGTGCGCACAAAGGAGACGGCCACCGCGTCCACGCCGCTCTTCAGCGCAAACTCCAGATCGATGGCATCCTTGTCCGTCAGCGAAGGCACACGCACCGGGATGCCCGGCAGGTTGATGCCCTTGTTCTCGCCCAGCTTGCCGCCGTTCACAATCTCGCAGACCACATCGTCGCCGCGCACCTCGGCCACGCGCAGCTCGATCAGCCCGTCGGAGAGCAGAATCCGCGAACCCTGTTCCACGTTCTCGGCCAGCGTCTTGAAGGTGGTTCCCACCAGCTCTGCCGTGCCTTCCACCTCGCGCGGCGTAATCGTCAGCCGCTTGCCGGCCTCCAGCATCACCGGCACATGATCCTTCAGTTTTGCGGTGCGGATCTTGGGGCCCTGCAGATCGGCCAGAATGCACAGCGGCTGGTTCTCTTCGGCGCTCACCTTGCGGATCATCTGGATCAGCGCCAGCTTCTCCTCGTGCGTTCCATGCGAAAAGTTCAGTCGAACCACGTTGATCCCGGCCTGTACCAGCTGCCGGAACACCGGTTCGGTATTCGACGAAGGTCCCAGCGTGGCCACAATCTTGGCGCGACGCGCTCCTGTACCCGACTTCCAATCAGCCATCGACATCAGTCAAACAACTCCATTCTTCTAGGACGGTATCCGTTCTGGATTCGGAAAAAGTTCACCCGGCAGCATCCGCAATTTCCCCGTGCACGCTGCGCACCTGCCACGCCTCTCTTGCGCCTGGGCAGCGCAGGCTGCGCGCTGCTTCAGTCCGCTTCATTGTACAGGACTGACCACTCCGCACCCCGGTAGACCGGCCTGTTCCCGGGCCACTGCGACTGGGAGCTGCGCGACTACGGTCCGGGCTGCGCGGGCCCGGACTGCGCGTCGCGGCCCTTTGGCTTTGCCGGTGACTCGCCTGGCTTTGCCGGGAGCTCGTTTGGCTTTGCCAGCATTCGGGCCCGGTAGAGCACCCCGTTCAGCTCCGCGCCCAGCAGCATGCTCAGCGAGGTCATGTAGAGCCAGACCAGCGTGGCCACGCCGGCGCTCAGCGGGCCATAGATCATCGAGTAGTCGGCGCGGCGCGTCAGGTACCAGCCGTAAAGCAGCGTCTCCGGAAACCAGATGGCCGTGCTCAGCATCGCTCCCGGAGCCACCCAGGCCCAGTGTTCGCGCCGCCGCGTGCCAAAGTGATAGATGGTGCCCATCACCGCCACTGAGGTGAGCATGGCCAGCGCCCAGCGCGCCGATCGCCACAGCAGCAGCACCATCGGTCGCAGCTCGTGGTTGGCATTGGCCACCATCCACTGCTCGATCGGATGGCCGAAGATCAGCAGCAGGGTTGCCGCCGTCATCGGCACCAGCGCAATGGGCCCCAGCAGCAGCGCGCGCGCACGCCGCTCCCAGAATCCCCAGTCATCCTGCGGCAGCCGATACGCGCGCCGGAAGCCCTCCATCAGCGACAGCATGACCCCCAGCGCGGCATAGGCGCTGAGTGCCACGGCCGAGGCCAGCAGGGAAAACGAGTGCAGCCTGCGGCTCTGGAAGTAGGATTGCAGCAGCGTCATCGTGTCGGCCGGCAGGAACTGCTCGGCCGCATCGCGCACCTGGTCCAGCAGCGCATTGCCCTCCGGCATCACCGCCAGCCCGGTGGTGAACAGCAGCAGCGCGGGAAACAGCATCAGGATGCCGGAGTACGCCGCCGCCTTGGCCGTGTTCAGCGTGTCGTGATGCAGCGTCTGCTGCAGCGTCTCGCGCAGTAGGTTCCCGATTCGTCGCATGCCGTGCGCTCCCACAGAAAGCCTGCCCGTTCGTCCTGGCTACCCCAGATGCAAAAACAGTGCAATGCCGCTTTCAATCAACCGGTTGGACGGCACCATGAAGAACCGGATCCAGAAGCCGCCCAGCAGCAGCACCAGAAAGAACGCAAACCGCCCCACCTGGTCATAGACGCCCACCGCGCGATACGGCAGCGCATTGCGCAGCAGATACCCGCCATCGAGCGGCGGAATCGGCATCAGGTTGAAGAACAGCAGCGCCAGATTCACCTCGATTGCCAGATAGCCGATCAGGGCCAGCGCCTGCAGCCATCCGGTGCCCTCCAGCAGCACCTGCATGTTCATGGCGGCCACCACGGCCACCCGGCCCTCGCTGCCCATCATGGCAATCCCGGCCAGCAGCAGAAACCCCACGACCACCAGCACCAGATTGCTCAGCGGACCGGCCAGCGTGGTCACCATCTCGTCCCGCTTCACCCGGCGGAAGTTGCGCGTGATCACCGGCGTCGGCTTGGCCCAGCCCACCAGAAATCCGCCCAGCCCCAGACCCAGCAGCGGACCAAAGATCATCAGCGCGGGAAAGACCAGCGTGCCCAGCACGTCGATATGCTTGATCGGATTCAGCGTCACCCGGCCCTGCTGATAGGCCGTCTGGTCGCCCAGTTGCAGCGCCGTCCAGGCATGCGCGCACTCATGGGCCGACAGCGAGAAGAGCAGTATCACAAACTCAAAGATGGCAATGACCAGGTCCAGGCTCGACACGCACACACTCCACAACGCAGCCGGATCACATCCCGGCAAAAGCCCAGCTTAGCATGCGCCTCAGCCAGGCCAGCGCCCCAGCCTGGCCTGCGACCTAGACAGCGCCCTGCGCCGTGCCGTGCGGACCCACAATCTCGCCTTCGCCCAGCTCGGTTCCGGCCAGCACCACCGTATGCGCACCCACCCGCGCCCGCGCTCCAATCGTCGTCGGCGCAAAGATCACGCGGTCATACTGCTGCCGGTCGTGGGTATGTGTATAGATGCGGGCATAGGTGCCCACCACGGCTCCGGCGCCCAGCCGAATGGCCGCGCGATCATCCAGCAGCGAGCGGTGACGGACAATCGCGCCGTCCTCGATATGCAGGTTGTAGCCATAGGTCAGCTCCACCCCGTGATCGATGCGCACGCCGCGGCCCATGTGGGCAAACAGGTGCCGGCCCAGCATGCAGCGGAAGCGCACGCCCAGCCAGTGGTTCATCCCGATCGGCGAGCGGTCAAACATGATCCAGAACCACAGCAGCGGCTTGTTCTGCGCAAACCGCTCCCGCTGCACATCGGGATAATGCTCGGCCTCCAGCGTGATGTTGTTCGGGTCGAGGGAAATCTGCTGCACATTCAGCGGCAGCTCGCTGGTCAGGCTCATGTTCGGCTTGCCGCCGTGCGGGCGTCCCAGATAGAGCTGATAAAGCTGATCGCGCACAATCTCAGCCCGCCGCTCCGGCGCATGGTGGCGCGAGAACTCATCATGCAGGAAGGCCAGCCAGCGGCGATAGATCTCCTCGGCCTCCGGCAACGGCTCCGGACCGTGCACCCGCTCGCCGCCACGCCATCCGCCCTCTGCGTCCAGTGTTGCTGTCCGTTGCTCGTCCATGGCCTGTGCCCCCCTGTCTGCCGGTTCTGCCCTGCCCGTGCCCAATCCAGCCGAGCTCACAGTCATCATAGGACAAAACCTGCAACCTGGGCCGACCGGGCCCTCAGTCCCGCAATTCAGTCCCCGGACGGGCCGCAGATCTCGGCCATTTCCGCCGCATCAGGCATAATCGTACCTATATGCCTGGTTTATGGAATCCTGAAAGCTGGTCGCAGCGTTTAGCTGAATTAGAAGCCGTACAACCCGAATTCAAAGAAGCACCGCTGCGCCGCGATGTCCGCTCCCTGGGCATTCTGCTCGGCGAAGTTCTTCGCGAGCAGGTCAGCGAGGAGTTCTTCGAGCAGGTGGAATCCCTGCGCCAGGCCACCACGCGCCGGCGCGAGGCCACCGACTCCGGCGCGCACGCCGCCGAGGCCGGCCACACCGACCAGGCTATGCAGCGCATCCATCAGATTCCCGTCGAGCGCGCCCTGCTGCTGACGCGCGCCTTCGGCTTCTACTTCGAGCTCATCAACCTGGCTGAGACCAACCACCGCAAGCGTCGTCGCCTGGCCGTGCAACTGCGCGGCGAATCCGACCGCCAGCGTGGCTCCTTCACGGGCACGCTGCGCGCCATGTGCCGCGTCGGCTTCTCTGCCGAGGAGGCGCTTGCCTGGCTGCGTCGCGTCCACGTGGTGCCAGTCTTCACCGCGCACCCGACCGAGGTGGCCCGCCGCTCGGTCATGTTCAAGCGCCGCCGCATCGGCGAGCTGCTGCACGCGCTGGACCAGATTCCCCTTGCTCCGCAGAGCCTGAACCAGCTTGAGGAGCAGTTGCGTGCCGAGATCACCTCGCTCTGGCAGACCGATGAGATCCGCAGCCGTCGGCCCACCGTCTATGACGAGATCAAGATGGGCCTCGACTACTACGACGTCTCGATCTTCGCCTCGCTGCCGGCGCTTTATCGCGAGATTGCCGAGGCCTTCGAGTCGGTCTACGGCCTGTCCCTGCACGTGAATGAGCTGCCCCGGCTGCTGAGCTTTGGCTCGTGGATCGGCGGCGACCGCGATGGCAATCCCTTCGTGACCCCGCAGGTGACCCGCGACGCGGTGACGCTGGCCCGCGCCCACCTGCTCCGCTTCTATGAGGAGAGTCTGCAGCAGCTCATCGACCTGCTGACCAGTTCCGCCCAGCAGGTGCCCGTGAGCCATGCGCTGCGCGAGCGGCTGGCCGAGTACCAGTCGCGCGTGGAAAACTCCCACCCCGGGGCCGTGAATCCGCAGTTTGAGCACGAGCTCTACCGCCGCTTCCTGCTTTGCGTCCGCGCCCGGCTGCAGGCAGCCCTGGTGCTCAGCCGTCGCCGTCGCGGACTCAGCCCGGCCACCGTTGCGCCCTCGTCGGGCATTGAGCATCAGGAGTCCCTGACCCAGGTGCTGCCCGCCTACCAGAATGCGGCCGAGTTTGCCGCCGACCTGCAGCTGGTCCGCGACTCTCTGGCCGGGCATCGCGGCCTGCGCATCGCCCGCAACCTGCTCGATCCCATCCTGCTGGCCGTGCGCACCTTCGGGCTGCACCTGCACACCCTGGACATCCGCCAGCATGCCCGCCTGCACGCCCACGCCCTGCAGGAATCGCTGCAGGAGTCGCTGGCGCCCGCGCTGGCTGCGCCGCTTTCGCCGGAGACGGCCAACGTTCTGGATACCTTCCGCGTGATCGCCGAGATCCAATCCGGCATGACGCCGGAGATGGTCCGCCACTACGTCATCAGCGGTGCCTCCTCGGTGGAGGACGTGCTGACCGTGCTGCGACTGGCCCGGCTCTGCGGCGTACGGCTGGAGGGTGGCTACAGCCGCACTGACGCTGCCACCACCGCACCGGCATTCCCCGACGGCCAGCCCGGCCTGATGCCCGTTCCGCTCTTTGAGTCGATTGAGGATCTGCGCAACGCACCGGCCATCTGCGCCGAGCTGTGGGACCGCGAGGACTACCGCGCGCTGCTTGCCTCCTGGGGCAACACCCAGGAGATCATGCTCGGCTACTCGGACTCGAACAAGGATGGCGGCATGCTGACCAGCACGTGGGAGATCTTCAAGGCCCACCGGGAGCTGCATCGTGTGGCCCACCAGCGGGGGCTCCAGCTTCGCCTGTTTCACGGTCGCGGCGGCACCGTGGGCCGCGGCGGCGGACCCACGCACCGCGCCATCTTTGCCCAGCCGCTGGATGCCTTCGATGGCTCCCTGCGCCTGACCGAGCAGGGTGAGGTGCTCAACTTCAAATACGCCGATGAGATTCTGGCCGAGCGCAACCTGGAGCTGATGGTGGCCGCCTCGCTCGATGCCCTGGCCCGGCCCAATGTCCGCGATCCCCAGGGCCACTTCACCGGCCAGCTGCATCCGGAATGGGAGCAGGCCTTTGAGCAGCTGTCCGCGCTGGCCTACGACTTCTATCGCAAGCACATTCTGCGCGACGCCGGCGTGCTGGACTACTTCTCGCAGTCCACGCCCATGGGCGAGCTGGAGCACGCCAAGATCGGCTCCCGACCCTCCAAGCGCAAAGGCCAGCTGAGCCTGGACACCCTCCGCGCCATTCCCTGGGTCTTCGGGTGGACGCAGTCCCGGCTGCTGATCCCTGCCTGGTTCGGCGTGGGCCACGCCATTGAGCAGTTTGTGGCCCAGGGCGGCTCCCCGGCCACCCTCCGCGCCATGGCCACCGAATTTCCGCTCTTCATCGACCTGATCCGCAACGTGGAAATGGCCCTAGGCAAGGCGGATCTGGCCACCGCACGGCTCTACTCCACGCTGGTGCCGGATGCCGCGCTGCGCAACCGCATCTTCTCGCTCTTCGAGCAGGAGTTCCAGCGCACCATCTCGGCCGTGCTGCTGGTCACCGGCCAGAGCAAGCTGCTGGAGTCCAACCCCGTGCTTGCCCGCTCCATCCGCCTGCGCAACCCCTACGTCGATCCCATGCACCTGATCCAGGTGGACCTGCTGCGCCGCAAACGCGCCGGGGAGGATACGCCGGAGGTCAACCGCGCCATTGCCGCCACCATCAGCGGCATCGCCGCCGGGCTGCGCAACACCGGCTGATCCTGCTTGCCGCAGGCCGCACAGGGAAACGCGGAAAAAGACACAGAAACAACAGGGGCGACCATTGCGGTCGCCCCTGTTGTTTCTGTCTGGAAGTGCAGGCAGGCCCTAGAAGGGATTCAGCTTGGAAAGCCCCTTCTTTTTCTTCTTCTTGCTGCTGGACTCCGCGCCCAGATCAGCCTTCGGAGCCTTGACCTTCTTCTTCTTGCCGTTCGTGGCCTGGTTCACCACCGGCTGTGCCGGCACCTGTCCGGGGTGAATGTCATTCACCTGTGACGGAGCCTCGGTCGGTGCCTCGGCTGCCGGCAGGGTCGTGGTCGAGTTCTGCACCGGCTGCACGACGGCATTCGGATCGGTTGTGCGCGGCGGAGCCGATGCACCGGCTGCCGGGCTGGCATCCCCATTCGGAGCGTTCACAATCGAAGCTCCAATGCCGGTGCCGCCATTGCCCTGCGGAACCTTCTCGAACTCCAGCGGTGCTGCGGCCGGCTGGTCGGCTCCCTGGCTGGTGGCTGCCGGAGCTGCGCCCTTGGCGGCGGTGGTTGTGGCACCGGCCGCACCGGGCTGCTCAGCCTTGAAGGCCTGCATGAAGATCTGCTGGTTCTCGTGCGTAATCTCCGGAGCGATCACCCGCTGCGGCGACTCCAGCGTCGGCTCGCCCACGTGCGCGGCCTCCACCACGGTCGGACCATGCTTCAGCACACCCAGCGTCTTGTCGGTGAAGCGCATCGGCTGCCGGCTGCGCTCCTCGGCGTCGTTGGCGGCAATCTCCGCCTGCGTCGGCTCGGGAATCGGCCGGTTCATCGCAATCAGCCGGTCGCGGGCATCCTCCACGTGCTGCGCCATCGGATAGCGCGTGATCACGTGATCATAGGCTGCCGCTGCCTTGTCCAGATAAATCTGGTTCAGGCGCTCGCGAACCGCCGCCGGCAGCGCTGCCGAGGCCCGCACCTGCTGCGCCTCGCCGGCGTAGGAATCGCCGATCAGGATCCACAGCTGGTCGCTCTTGCTGTACAGCGGATAGGAGTCGGCCACCGTCTGCAGCCGGGCCAGTGCTCCGGCCCAGTTCTCGCGGCTCTCGTAGTACTGCCCGATCAGGAACTCGCGCTCGGCCAGCACTTCCTGCACTTCGCGCAGCTTCTGCTTGGCCTTCGGCACCAGCGGCGAATCCGGAAACTGGTTGATCATCGCCCGGTACTCGCGCTCCGCATTCTGCGCATTGGTAAAGTCGCGGTCCGGCTTCTCCATCTGCATGTAGTAGATGTCGCCCACCTTCATCTGCGCCTCAGCCGCCTCCGGCGTCTGCGGGAAGAAGGTGATGAAGTCCTCATACTCGGCCTCGGCCTGGGCCAGCGCTGCCGTGCCGCCTTCCTTGAACCAGCTGTCGCCCACGGCCAGCTTGGCGCGCATCTGGTACTCGGAGTCCGGATAGGTGTTCAGCAGCGTCTGCAGATCCAGACGCGCTTGGTCGAAGCGGCCCTTCTTGATGGCCAGCATCGCCTTGTCATACAACTCTTTGTCCGGCTGCTTGCTGGCCACATCGGCCAGGGGGTTGGCGCTCAGGTCCACCGGCTTTTTCTTCTTCTTGCCCATCGCCGATGCGTGCGTGGGCACCATCAACATCAGGCCGGCCATCACGCCTGCCGCCACCATGGACCGACTGCGGCCACTCCAGTTCATCCGCCTCATAACACCTCAACCATTCCCTGCAAAAATCCCGCCTGTCGACCTGCACTTCCGGCTGCTTATCCCAACGCAGCCTGTGCCGCCGCCAGCAGGCTGGCCGCATTGGACTCTGCCCGGCCGTCGCCAAAAACGGCGTTCCCGGCCACCAGCAGCTCCGCACCAGCTTGGACCGCCGCCGCCACCGTATCGTGAGCGATGCCGCCGTCCACTTCAATTCTAAACGTCAGTCCGCGTTCTGCGCGGATTTTTGCCAGCCAGCGCACCTTATCCAGCGTAAAGGGCAGAAACTTCTGCCCGCCAAAGCCAGGATTCACGGTCATCACCAGCACGTGATGCACCATCGGCAGCACGTCTTCGACCAGATCCACCCGCGTCGCCGGATTGACCACCACCCCCGGCTTCATCCCGTGGCCGGCAATCATCTCCAGCGTGCGGTGCAGGTGGGGGCAGGCCTCGTAGTGGACGCTGACCCAGTCGGCACCCGCCTCGGCAAAGGCGCCAATATAGTCGTTCGGGTTCTCGATCATCAGATGGCAGTCCAGCGGAAGCCGGGTGGCCCGCCGCAGACTCTTGACCACCGGTGGCCCCAGCGTAATGTTGGGCACAAAATGCCCATCCATCACGTCCACATGGATCACCGTGCCGCCGCCGCGCTCGGCCGCCTGCACCTCGCGCTCCAGATTGGCAAAATCCGCAGAGAGAATCGACGGTAGCAGTTCCACCTTCATCGGCTGTTTCATCCCTTTCGAGTGCAACCAGTGTACCAGCCGGTCGAAGTCACTGCCGCCGCTCTGCCCCGGCTCACGGCTGCCCGCCGCCATGCCCCAGCCACTTGTCCGCCCACGCCAGAAAATACTGCATGTTCGGCGCATCCGTATGCCCGCCATCGTGCTGCCGCCACGCCAGTTGCCCGCCCAGAATCCCGGTATTGATCGGCGGCATCGGCCCGCTGTACGGCTTGCCGTCCATCGTCAGCCCCTTGGCGCCCAGGAACGTGAACACCCGATTGGCATCCATCGTCGCCATAAAGCTGCCCTCATGATCCAGCCACTTCGCATCCCCCTTGGCCGGGCTGCCATAGCTGATGAACGTCAGTCGCGGCGCGCACAGCGCAATCAGCTCATTCGAGTCCACCGGAATATCCCCCGGATCCATGCTCCCGAACTTCGCCTTCGAGGCCCCGTACTTCATAAAGTTTCCCGCCATCCAGTAGTACTCGCCGCCCGTCAGGCTCTCCACCGCCTCGCCAAAGTTCCGCCGCAGCAGCGTTGCCCCGCCCTTGCCCGACGAGCCCACCAGCACCATCGCAAACCGCTGGTCAAAGGCCATCGTCACCAGCGCCGCCTTGCCGTACCGCGACACCCCCTCGATGCCCACATGCCGGGCATCCACCGCCGGGTCTGTCTCCAGATAATCCAGTCCCCGGCCAGCTCCCCAGGCCCAGGCGCGCAGCGCGCCCCACTGTTCCGGCGTCCGCGGCTCCCCGTGGTTCACCAGGCCAATAATCCCCCGCCGCATCCCCGCTCCGTTGTCCTCCTGAATGCTGGCCGGGTCCAGCAGCGCAAATCCCCAGCCATCGTTGATCAGCTGCCAGGTATTCGGCAGCCCGCCATCGGCATTCAACTGCGGAAACCGGAACGGAGTCGCATGGAACGGCTCCCACGCCGGATGATCGGCAAAGACCTGCCCCAGCGACGCATCCTGCGCCGTCATCAGCTTCTTCCACGCCGCATTGATCCGCGCAAACTCCTCCGCCGACGGCTCATGCGGGCTGGGAAATCCCGCCGGCCCAAACATCATCAGCACCGGCACC
>JAJZGG010000131.1 GCA_021804965.1 Acidobacteriota bacterium | reverse complement strand
CGCCACCCATCGTCAGGAACATCTTCCCGCCCGACTCCAGCAGCTTCACGTAACCCTCGGCCGCGTCAATCAGCGAGGCCGCATTGAAATGACGATAGTGATGCTTCAGAAACTCTTTGACCGACACAGTCTCTCCCCCAGATTGGCTCGTTTTTCCTATTATCCCAGAATCCCACTCCAAACTCTGAGACACCCACCCCAAACCATCCCCCCAACCCCCACATGTGGTGCGCCCAAAGCTGCGCGGCCGCTGAGGATACAGCCCGTGAGCTGTACCCCGCGCGGCCGTCATACTCTACCGAACGTCATGGAAGCGAGCGAAGGTAGTCAACGATTAGCCATCGCTGCGATTCCGGAAGGCTGGACCATGACGGCATACCCTTGCGTAGATTGCCCTCGCGCAGGAACCATTCCAGATCTCCATCCGTCGCCTTCCGAATAGATTCCGTTCGCAACGACGGTCTATGCAAATCGCCTTGGGCATCGAATCTGTGGCACTGCGCACAGTGATCCCGATACAGTTCGCGCCCGGATTCGAGATTCTGGACATTGGCACGCATTGGGTTGGTGCGCAAATGGGCCTTGGCCGGAACACGTTCGAAGTTCCCGGAACGGCTCATCGCGACGGCTGGAATCACCAGTGCGGCGGCCAGGCAGACAGCAGAGACGTGACGAATCATTCCGCACCCCGCACATTCCGAAGTCTCGTCCATATCTGCGGAATCTCGTAGGCATAACCCACGCGGTAGATATGGTCCATGCTGGAGCCGCTGATGCCAAATCCCGTCGAAAAGCTCACGCGCATCCGCGTCGGCAGATTCCAACCCAGCAGTGGAGCAATGTAGTGTGAGGTGTTGCCCAGCGTAAGCTGGTCGGTATTTCCAAGCCCACCATACGCTTCCACTCCGGCAATGAACTGATTGGCGCAGAAGGTGCACCGCTGATAGCGCGTGCTCAGCGGTCGCGTCGCTCCAACCGCGTATCCAAATTCCCAAGGCGCATGGCCAAGATTCTTCTCCGAGATGAAGTTCTCCGAGATGTTCCATGCCCCCGCATTGGAAGAGAGGATCAGCTTCAGCTCAGCCTCATGCTGATGTTCCTGGCTCGCCTCCGCATTGGCCACAGCCACGTCGGATTGACCATCATGTCCCACAACTTCCAGCAACGTCTTATCCGCTCCCGAGATGTTTTCGTATTCCACATACAAGAGAGGATTGATCCAATGCTCGCTCATCCATGGACGTACACGATTTTCCACACGAAAACCGGTAAATAAAGTGGACTGCCCCGCTGTGGTCTGGCCATCGAGATAAAACTCCGATGTCCACCAGGCCCTCGTACCATATTCCAATTCCAGAGCTGTGGCGCCAAAAAGATCGCCGCCCATAGGCTGACCTACTGCATTGAGAGCCTCGATTTCAAGGTTGCCAGGCTCTTCCAGGTCCTGCGAGTACGTGACGAAATAGGGCTTTTCCTGCGCATGCAAGACGCGAGCCGTACCCAAAGTCATCAGAAGGAATAGGCCAGCAAAGCAACTGGCAAAGAAGCAAATTCGATTCAACACGAGCTATTCTCCTTTAAAAATACGGACAATTATGGTCGTCATTTATTTTCTGACTAATGAACAGAATTTAAATGCCGACCATTTATGTCCGATTTAAAAGAAGACTAAAAGGGTCCGATATTCAGTGCAAGCCGATCTTCTCTCCATCTGGGATGAAAGGCGCTCTCCGATAAAGCTGTGATCCGACTGCATCCGTCGCCGTGCGTGGATTCTCAACGCGCGAATGTCTCTCCCGCACACGGCACATATTCTGCTTCTTCGTTTGCGTTTGCCCTTGCTCCTGCGCTGCCCTTGCATTTCCCCATGCCCCTGCCGCGACAGCCCCGTTGTTTGTCCATCCCGCAGGGAATCTGCTATTGACTTTCGCAGGCATTCACCGCACCCATCTCGCGACCAACGGGAGCGCCACCACCATCCACGTCCTCCGCGGAAGGCGCGGCCAGAGCCGCGCTGCTGCTGCATGCAATGCCTGCATGCAATGCCAATGCTAGTGGCGGGGGACGACCAGGCGGCTGGCATAGAGCAGTCGGATGATGCGGAAGCGGTGGCCGCGGAACGGCTCCAGCAGTTCCAGCATCCGTTCGTCGCTGCCTGGAATCTCCCCGGCCAGAGCGTAGCAGACCAGGTGCGGCAGGTGCAGGTCGCCGGGAATGGCCGCATCGCAATCCCCGGCTCCGTAGCCCAGAATCGACTCCACCGTCCACGGGCCAATCCCCGGCAGTCGTTGCAGCTCCTCGCGCATGGCCGCAAAGCTCATCTCCGTACGCAGCGGGCGAAACCGCCACTCCCGCGCCAGTCGCCGCAGCGTGCCGGTGCGCTGCGCATCCACGTCCAGCCCGCGCAGGGCAAACTCCGGAATCGCAGCCAGCCCTGCCGCATCGGGAAACGTCCGCAGTCCCAGCGGAGCCACAGCGCCCCACTGCGCCGCCATCCGGCTCCACGTCCGCATCGCATCCACGGTGCGAATCCGCTGCTGCAGGATCACCGAGCAGGCCATGTCCCACAGCCAGGGAATCCGCAGCAGCCGCAAGCCCGGCAGGCTCCGATGCAGCCGCTCCACGCCGCTGTCGGCGGTCCGGAATCGCGCGTAATCATCCTCCTGCGCGAGACACGCCAGCGTCTCCGCCAGCAGCGGCTCGGCGGCCGGGCCCAGCGCCGTCACGCGCAGCGCCTCCGGCTCATCCGGCTCGCGCTGGAAGGCGAGCGTCACGGGCACGCCGCGGTAGACAAACGCCTTGCAGAATGCATCCCGGCTCAGCCGCGCCGTCGGATCATGCGGCCCCAGCCGCTGCAGGGAAAACGTCCGCGCAAAATCCACCGGCCCCAGCCGCACCCGGGCGCTGCAGCTTGGCCCGTCGGCAACCATCGGCTCGCTGCCGGTCAGGGCACTGCCGTTCCCGGCACTGCCGGTCATGGCGCTGCTGCTCCCGGCGCTGCGTCCAGCCCGCCTGCCTGCGCAAGCTCAGCCGCGCGCCAGTCCCGCAGACCCGCCACCGCCATCCCCACAAAGATCGCCGAAAGCCCCGCCGTCACATACGCATGCTTCCACGCATACTCGCCAATGTAGGTCAGGTCCACGGCGATCCACAGCGTCCAGTTCTCCAGCAGTTGCTGCGCCTCCCACACCGTGCCCACCAGGCTGAAGGCCGTCAGCGCCGCATCCAGCCACGGCAGCGAGGCATCCGTCCACTGCCGCATCGCCAGGCCCAGCGCCACCGTTCCCGCCACGCCAGCCAGCAGGCTCAGCAGCAGCGCGCTGCGGCGCATCCGCCGCACCCGCAGCGTGCCTTCCGCCTGCACGCCGCGCGCCCACTTCCACCATCCATACACGCCGCACACCGCAAAGACCCCCTGCAGCAGCATGTCCGAGTACAGATGAATCTCGCGAAAGAACTCCCCATACAGCAGGCTCGCCAGAATCGTGACCGGCCACGCCACCACCCGCCGCCGCATGGACAACCACACGCTGCCAATGCTCAGCAGCGCTGAAACCACCTCCAGCGGCGACATCGCAAGCCAGCTCATCGCTCCGCCTCCGTCGCGCGGCCAGTCGCGCCATCGGCCCACCGGCGCATCCACTCCATCAGCCGCTGCCCGGCCGCCGTGACAAACCACGCGCAATGCCCCACGCAATAGCCCTCCCAGGCCACCTGCGCACGAGCCGCATCGCCCAGTACGCTCAGGAAATACTCCGCCTCCGACAGCGCAAACTCGCAGTGCACCACCGGCAGCATCTCCGCAATCGCCCTTCGCTCCCGTGCCGTTAGCGGCACCTGCTCCTCATATCCGGCCAGCAGCGCCGCCGCCTGCTCCAGATCAGCCTCCACGCCGCCGCGCAGCCCCAGCCAGTCCACCACGCTGCGCTCCAGCGCCGTCGCCACATCCTGCGCCGCGCACGTCCGGTCCGCCAGCCCAAAATCAATCACCGCCGTCACCTGCGCATCCGCCTGCGCACCGGACCACATCAGGTTCGACCCATGCCAGTCGTTATGCGTCCACAGCGGCTCCACCGCTGCTGCCGCCGTCAGCAATCCCTCTCCATGCAGCCGCTCCAACTGCGGC
>JAJZGG010000009.1 GCA_021804965.1 Acidobacteriota bacterium | reverse complement strand
AAGCAGAAAATCCTGCTCGGGAAAGTACGGCCGGTAGCTCTTCGCCATGCTTCCAGATTCGCAGCTTTCACAGCCCGCTTCAATCCTGTCCTGATGAAAACGAGTGATTACTCAGACACGCTCCTAGGGCAAAGGCTTCGATCAGGATGCGCTCGAACGATTCACCTGCGGTTTCTGAACCCCCTGTCCAAAACTCCGGCTTTGAACTAGGGCCAGTTCCCCAACCGCTTGTGAATATCATGCCCTTGCATCCCAGTTTCTCTCACTCATACTGGTACACAATTTGCCAGGCACTCCACGCTGTGTATTGAAGGCATTTTGCTCCATTTTTAGCGCACCTTTTGATGGCTGTTTTAATGGCTGTTCGCTACCAAATTTTCTGCTTTTGCCTGCATCGCCTTGCAACGCACTTATAGCTCTTATCTATCTGTAAATAAATAGCTTGTTTCGATTTCGTGCGACACTATGCAGCAACCTGCAAAACCCATAGAATCAGACTCGAAATCCGCCGAGGCAACCCCTCGTGGGGGTTCGCCCCCCCTCCCGGCACCACTTGCTCTTCATGGATAAATACGCAGTTCGGGGCGCGCACCCTCAGCGGAGTGCTGCGCGCACTTCCGTTCGCACCAGATACAGGAACAGCAGCAGATTCAGCAGGATCTGCACGAAACCCACTTCGTAGGGCATGGCGTGCCGCAGCATCAACCACAGGCAGTAGCTCATAGGCAGAAAGACTGCCGCAAGCGTAAGCGACCAGGCCCAGCGAAACAACTGGACCAGTCCGAAACCGGCAATCAGGAAAAGCACGGAAAGAACCAGATAGAGCGGATGCGCATGGTGCACCACCACGCGGACCGTGACCATGGCCGACAGCCCCACCATGTAGAGGCCGATGAAAAGCAGGCCCGGCAGTTGCAGCAGCGGAGTGCGCCTGCCGCCAGCGACCAGCGGCAGCTTGTTCTCTTCCGGGTGCTCCGGCTCTGGACTCATCTCCGGCTCCTTGTGCTTAGAGGGTGTGCAAATACGCCAGCAGATCCTGCAGATCGGCGTCGTCCATGGCCACCGGCTGCATCATGCCGTGCCCATAGAGAATGGTCTGGCGAATCCGCGCATCGGTGGGTGGCGCGCCGGAGGGCATTGCCTTCAGCTTGGTGAGCGCCTGCAGTCCCGGACCGTGCAAACCCTGGGTGGTTGTGGGATAGTGGCATCGCGCACAATGCGTCTGGAAGACGGCTGCGCCGCGCGCCTCCTGTGCAGTGAACTGGGCTGCGGGTTTGGAGGGTGGCAGGGACTGGCAGCCTGCCAGCATTCCAGCCAGCACGCCTGCGAGCAATCCCTGCTTCCAGATTCCGGTCGTCACAGGTTGATTGTACCGCCTGGCTCACTCCGCTGCGGCCACGGTCAGGCAGATCTGGTCCATGGCGTGAATTGTGGCCTTTTCATCGCCATTCTCCGGCAGATGGCCATTGACCAGAATGGAAAAGACCAGGGTCTGGCCGCGGCTGGTCGTCAGATATCCGCTGAGCGTGCTCACCTCGCTCAGGGATCCGGTCTTGGCTTCGATTCGGCCATCGAGAGGCGTGCCGCCGAATCGCTCGGCAAGGGTCCCGTCGGCGCCACCCACCGGCAGACTTTTGCGCCATTCCGCGCCCCATTGCTGATGCGCTGCATAGGCCAGCAGCGTCGTGTATGCCCGGGGCGTGATCAGGTCGCTCATGCTCATTCCCGATCCATCGTGAAAGAAAAAATCGGACGCTGGGACCCCGGCCTGCAGCAGAAACTGCCGCACCACCCGGACGCCCTGCGCATAACTGCCATCCTCGCCCAGGGTCTTGCCCAGCATGCGCAGCAGCAGCTCCGCGTGCAGGTTCTGGCTCACCTTGTTCGTCACCACAATGTCCTCGGCCACCGGGGGCGACAGATGCGTCGCCAGAATCGTCCTGCCGGCCACGGGTGCGGCAAACGTTGCCAACTCGGCCGGTTGCAGAGCAAGCGGCTGCGCCTGTTCCAGGCCATAGTCCTGCGTCACGGTGCTCAACCGATGCTGCGCGCGTGCCGTTCCCTGCACTGCAATTCCCCTCTGCACCAGCAGCATCTGCAGAGAGCGCGCGGCAAACTCGGCGGGGTCTTCGATCGCCATGGGTGCCGTATATCCATCCGGGGAGATCGTGCCCCAGAGTCGCACCGTCCGGGATCCCGGCATCCGATCCAGACCGGGCTCGGCAGCCTCGGCACTGGCGGCTACAGTTGCAGCATTCTGCAGGGTGTAGAAGGGCGTTGCCGGCACCCAGGCTGCCTCAGTTGTGCCCTGCCCACCGGCCTGCACATGCAGATGCACCACGTTGTCATCGATCGTCACGGCGGAAACAGGCGCGCCGTAGCTCCAGACCAGATCATCCCATCCCCAGCCCACGCCATAGGGCTCCCAGGGAAACAGGGTGTCATCGCCGAGGATGTCGCCATCCACTGCGCGAATGCCACGGGCGGCAAGCTGATCCACCATTGCGGAAAGATCGCCGAGCGGGTCGCGCAGGGGCTCCGGGTGCTGCTCGGCCTCCTTGCGGTTGCGATAGGGATACAGGCGGGCGCTCATCGTTGGATCTCCTGCGCCCAGCAGGATCAGATTGCCGTGCAGGGTGCCATCGGCATCCACCGTGCCATCGGTCACCAGCCGTGTGGTCCAGGTGAGTGTATTCACCGGGAGCAGTGCCGATGCGGCAGCCGTGGTCAGCAGCTTGGTATTCGAGGCGGGCGTGAAGCGCTCCTTGTCATGGTAGGCAAAGAGCAGGCGACCATCCAGAGTGGTGATCCGCACGCCCACATGCGCCTGAGCCAGCGCAGGCGAAGCCAGAATGGGCAGCAGCCGGGCAGACAGCACGGACGGCGTCAAGGCAGGAGCTGCAGCGAAACACGGGCTACCCAGCAGGCAGGCAGCAGAGCCAACCACAGCAATCACGGAATGAAGACGAGGAAAGGGGCGCGGCATAGGCGGAGTGT
Source organism: Acidobacteriota bacterium (assembly GCA_021804965.1). Taxonomy (GTDB): domain Bacteria; phylum Acidobacteriota; class Terriglobia; order Terriglobales; family Acidobacteriaceae; genus Acidicapsa. The sequence continues at coordinate 60,811 of JAJZGG010000009.1, read as the reverse complement.
AGTGCACCATCCGCCCTTGCGTGAAGGAAAAACTGCTTACCTGGCCCGGATCTTGGCGCGTATCCAGAGGCTGCCGAAGACGAAGAAGGCGATGATCCAGACCACCACGGCCGCCGGAAATCCGCAGTAGCGGTAGGTGTCGGCGTAGTTGATGGCATGATGCCCGAGCTGATTCCAGAAAAGCAGTCCAAAGATGGACAGTGCCGTGACCAGAAAGAAAGTGAAAAAGCCGGAGGCTGCAGCCAGCAGAATACTGGTGAAGAATCCGAAACCATCCAAAGGAAATCCCAGAAAGGTTCCGCTGCGTTGCGTCGTGGACTCCTGCTCGGTCATGGATCTCCCCCGGGGCGCACGGTGTCGGCTGCCTGTTTTGCCAGCCCTGTGCACCGGTGTGCCTGCCTGTTTAGTATAGGAAACAATGACGACCTCTGCCCAGCTCGAGTTGTGGCCTGCCGAAAAAGTAGCCACGCATACAACGATTGCGACCGCTGCCAACGGGCTGCGCTTCACCAGTTGGGCTGAGGCGCGCATCTCCCACGCGGAGATGGAGCACCTGGTGAACGCGGTGCCGCGCGTGCTGGCACCAGCGCTGGCGGATCGTTGCTACTACTTTGTGCCTCTGGTGCTGAGCGAAGGCAGCGCGGTGATGGTGGCCCCGACCCACACCGAGGATCTGGCAGAGCGGGCAATCTGCCATCGCGATGTGCCGCTGGGCATCATCAAGGCTGTCTTTCTGTCGTCCCGGCTGACGGATGATCGGTTTGGACTGAACTTTGAATTCTGCATCAACGTGGCGCACAACTTTGTGGATGCCATCGGCGTGCCTGCGGAGTTCGGGGAGCTTGTCTGGTCCCAGGCGCAGGCCGAGGTGCGTGGTGAAACCAGTCGCGATGCCTGGGATGCGCGACGCAAAGCATTCCAGTCCGATGCCGAAGCCGCCGGACAGCCCGGCAACGAGCGCGCGCGCAAGGAATACGAAGAAGCGGCCTTCTGCGATTCGCTGGCCATCTACATGCTGTCGCTCGTCACCGACGTGGATTACCAGGATCTGCGCGAGCGGGAATATCCGCTGCTGGCAGCCCCGGCACTGGCCGAGCGGCTACGCCTGATGGCACGCCTGTTCCCGGCCAACGAAGGCTACGAATTCCTGATTCGCTATCGCCGACGCAGCTGAACCGGCAGTGCAACTGGCCGGTTCGCGCAGGCTAAGAAGTCACACAGAATCGTACAATCCCGATGCCCGCCTGCGGCTAACCCTTGCGTGCACGCACCTTGAACCAGATGGGAGTTCCTTCAAAGCCGAAGGCCTCGCGAATCTGGTTCTCCAGAAAGCGCTGGAAGGCAAAATGCAGCTTGATCTGGCGGTCCGTAAACAAGATAAAGGTCGGCGGTGAGACAGCCGCCTGCGTGATGTAGAAGATGCGCACCCGCTTGGCCATGGGAACCGTGGCACGCTGAAAATCCACCCGATCCAGAAAGCGGTTCATCTGCCCGGTGGAGATGCGCTTGCGACGCTGGCGCCCCACCCGGTCAATCGTGCGGAAGAGTCGATCCAGATTCTCGCCCTCTGCCGCTGAGATGAACAGCACGGGAGCATAGTCCAGATATTTCAGCGATCGCCGCAGCTGCTCCTCATAGACCTTGCGATCCGCGGGAGGCTTGCCGTCCGTGCGCCCCGTCGTCACCAGATCCCACTTGTTCACGACGATGATGACGCTGCGTCCGCTCTCGTGGGCATAGCCGCCGATATGCGCATCGCTGGCGGTCACGCCTTCGGTCGCATCAATCATCAGCAAGGCAACATCACAGGCCTCCAGGTGACGGCGCGACATAATCACGGAAAGCTTCTCGGCCATCAGGTGGGTCTTGCCCTTGCGGCGAATTCCGGCCGTATCCACCAGTCGCAGGCGGCGTCCGTCATGCTCCACCACCTCATCGACGGCATCGCGGGTGGTGCCGGCAATGGGGGAGACAATCGCGCGCTGTGTGCCCGTGAGCGCGTTCAGCAGTGTGCTTTTCCCCACATTCGGACGACCGATTATCGCCACCGAAATCTCTTCCGCAGATGCCGCAGAATCCTTTTTCCCGCCGGCTGCGTCGTCCTCCAGCCCCTCGGCAGAGTCTTCCGGGAACTCGCCCTCTGCATCCAGTGCGGGATCATCCCCAGCCAGTTCGCTGGAGGCAAGATGCTGGTCAATCCGCGACTCGGAGGCATCGCCCGGAATCGCTTCGCCTTCCAGATCGTCAAGGTCCTCCGTCCAGTCGAGAGTGGCATCATCCTCCGCCTGGTGGGCGGCAGTGACTGCAGGCAGGCGGTCAAAGACGGCCTCCAGCAGATCGCCGATCCCGCGTCCATGCTCGGAACTGATGGCAAACAGATCCTGGATGCCAAGCTGGCGAAAGTTCTCGGCAGCGGCCTCCAGCATGGCGCTTTCCACCTTGTTCACCACCAGAAAAACAGGCTTGCCGCCGCGAATCAGCATGCGAGCCAGGTCGTAATCCGGAGAAGCCAGTTCCGTGCGCACATCCACCACAAACAGCAGCAGATCCGCATCGGCTAGCGCAGTTCTTGCCTGGCGATAGATCTCGCTGGGAATCAGCTCCGCATCGTCAGGAACAATGCCGCCCGTGTCGACAAGACGCACAACCTTGCCATTCCACTCCACCTCGCCGTAGATGCGGTCGCGCGTGATCCCAGGCTCGTCGCCAACGATGGACCGACGCGAGTGCGTGAGCCGGTTAAACAGGGTGGATTTGCCCACGTTTGGTCTGCCAACAATGGCAACCAGCGGTGCATCGGCACCGACCGAGGCTGTGGGCAGAGCCGTTTTGAAATGCTTTGGCACAGAAACTCCATTCGATCAACTGCAGCAGGTCCAGATGGGTTGCTCCCGAGTGGCTTTTCTGCGTGCTTCCTTCATTGTCTTACAGCACCGGGGCAGCGTCGAGCGGTCCCTTGGGGAATTTGGCCCTCCTCGCAATGGAATCCACGGCGAGGAAAAGCCATAGTATGAAGGAAGCGGAAGATTTTTCCGCACGATCAGGGTACGCATTTTGTCCGAATCTCCCACATTGCCAGGGCACACACTTGCGGAGGCAAAGCCTCTGCCATCGCTCTATGCCTTTTTCTCGCCCGGCGGCATGCTGGAGCAATCGCCGCTCCCGTTCGAATCGCGCCCCGGGCAACTGGCCATGGCTCGCGCCGTGGAGCAGGCACTGGAGGAGAAGCGGCATCTGATCGTGGAAGCGGGAACCGGAACCGGCAAGACGCTGGCCTACCTGCTGCCGGCCCTGCGATCCGGGCGCCGCGTGATCGTCTCCACCGGGACCAAGGCGCTGCAGGATCAGCTGATCTCGCGGGACATTCCCTTTCTTGAGTCGTTGCTTGGACCGCTGCGCGTCTGCGTCATGAAAGGTCGTTCCAACTATCTCTGCCGCCACAAACTGGTCACGCTCGGCCGCCAGCCAGTGCTGACAGGACTGGATCTGCAGCGGCAGTTCAGCCAGATTCTGGCCTGGGAGCAGGAGACCGAGACCGGAGATCGCTCCGAGCTGGCCGATCTGCCGGAGGCCAGTGAGCTGTGGTCGCGCCTGGATGCACGCAGCGAAGCCTGCCTGGGCTCAACCTGTCCGGACTACCAGCGATGCTTCATCACGGAGATGCGACGCAAGGCGCTGGAAAGCGACCTCATCATCGTGAATCACCACCTGTTTTTTGCCGATCTGGCGGTGCGGCGCGAGGCTGCCGGAGCACCCGATGCCGGCGTGCTGCCGGAGGCTGCTGCGGTCATCTTCGACGAAGCCCATGAGCTGGAGTCGGTGGCCAGCAGCTACTTCGGAATCGCGGTCAGCAACCAGCGATTTGAAAATCTGGCGCGCGATCTGGAGGCTGTCTATCGGGAGCATCCGGATACCGCGGCCCAGATGCACTTCTCCGCGCAGCACATGCTGGAGCGGTCACGTATCTTCTTCCAGCTTTTGCCCATTGCCGAGGATGGCCGTCAGCCATTTCAGCAGCGCGAGGAGTTTCTGGAGACCAGCGGCGACCTCTACCTCAGCGTACGCAGTTCGCTCCTGCGACTTGAAGCCGAGCTGGATCAGCTGCGCAGCGTGGATGAATCGGCGGGGCTGCGCAGGCGCATTGCGCAGCTGCGCTCGGAGCTGGAGTTTGTGCTCGAGTCGCACTCCGGCAACATGGTCTATTGGCTGGAGCGGCGCACGGCCGGCGGGCTGCGGCAGCAGATGCGCACCACCCTGATCCAGGCCACTCCCATCGATGTCTCCACGCTGCTGGAGGATCATTTGTTTGAGAGCATTCCCAGCGTGATCCTGACCTCGGCCACGCTGACCGTGCAGGGAGGATTCGAGCACATCTGCTCCCGACTCGGCCTGCGGGATGCGCGTCAGCTCATTGTTCCGTCCCACTTCCGCTATGAGGAGCAGGCGCTGCTCTATCTGCCACCCCAGATGCCCGATCCACGCTCTCCGGCCTTCCAGAGCGAGGCCGTCGAGTGCATCGAGCGCGTGCTGGAGATCACCCAGGGTCGCGCCTTCTGCCTGTTCACCAGTTACAGCCAGATGCAGGAGATCAGCGAGCGGCTGCAGTCCAGAATCGGGTTTCCAATCCTTCTTCATGGAACCGCGCCGCGCAATATTCTGCTGCAGCGCTTCCGCGAAACTCCCAATGCGGTGCTCTGTGGAACCTCCAGCTTCTGGCAGGGCGTGGACGTGCAGGGCGAAGCGCTGAGCTGCGTCATCATTGATCGGCTGCCCTTCGCCGTACCGAATGATCCCGTGGTTGCCGCGCGCATGGCGGCCATTGAGGAGGCCGGCGGCAATCCGTTTTACGAGTATCAGATTCCATCCGCCGTCATCACGTTGAAGCAGGGATTCGGACGCCTGATTCGCTCGCTGGATGATCGCGGCGTGCTCGTGCTGCTTGATCCACGCATCCGGCAGAAGCAGTACGGAAGAGTCTTTCTGGACAGCCTGCCACCCTATCGCCAGACCCGGGATCTCAGCGTGGTTGAGGAGTTCTTTGCCGCAAAACCGGAGTTGGACTGAGGCGAAAACTCTCTGCGACAGGAGCAAAATCTCCCTCGTCGGAGGGTGGTCACGGTCAAAGCCTCTCGGGTATGATCGTTCGGGATGGAAACCATGACAACAGCGATGACACCCTTTGTGAATGAACCGTTTACCAATTTTGCGGATCCGCAGCAGGCCGCAACCATGCGCGCGGCACTGTCCGCCGTCTCCGTGGAACTCGGTCGTGAGTATCCACTCGTCATCGGCGGTCGCCAGATCACGACCCGCAGCAAGATCCAGTCCATCAATCCAGCGCGCCCGGCACAGATTGTCGGCGTCCATCAGAAGGCCGAGGCCGAACACGCGCAGCAGGCCATGGATGCCGCACTTGAAGCCTTCCCTGCCTGGAGCAAAACATCGGCCGCCGACCGGGCTGCACTGCTCTTCCGCGCCGCAGAGATCATCCGCAACCGCAAGCACACCTTCTCCGCCTGGCTGGTTTACGAAGTCGGCAAGAACTGGGCGGAAGCCGACGCAGATACCGCAGAAACAATTGACTTTCTGGAGTTCTACGGGCGCGAGGCTCTGCGTCTGGATCAGGCAACCACACCCATTCAGTTTCCCGGCGAACGCAACCTGCTTCGCTATATCCCGCTCGGGGTTGGCGCCGTCATCCCGCCCTGGAACTTTCCGTTTGCCATCATGGCCGGCATGACCAGCGCCGCCATTGTGACCGGAAATACGGTCATTCTGAAGCCTTCCAGTGATTCCCCGACCATCGCAGCCCAGTTCCTGAATGTGCTGGAGGCGGCCGGGCTGCCTGCCGGCGTGCTGAACTTCTGCCCCGGATCGGGTGCAACCTTTGGCAACACCATCGTCGAACACCCCAAGACCCGATTCATTGCCTTCACCGGCTCGAAGGCCGTGGGTCTGGACATCCACGAGCGCGCGGCACGCACCCAGCCAGGACAGATCTGGATCAAGCGCACCGTGATGGAGATGGGCGGCAAGGACTCCATCCTGGTCTGCGCCGATGCCGATCTGGATGCGGCGGCGGATGGAATTGTCGCATCCGCATTTGGCTTCAGCGGGCAGAAGTGCTCCGCCTGCTCGCGCGCCATTCTGGAAGCTCCCATCTACGAAACCATGGTGGAAAAGATCCGCGAGCGCGTCTCCCGGCTGACGGTCGGGGATCCCGTGGAGAACCCCAACATGGGCCCGGTGGTCAATCAGGCGGCCATGCAGAGCATTCTGGCCTACATGGAAGCAGGCAAGGCCGAAGGGCGGCTGATCTCCGGCGGAAAGGCCGTGCCCAATGCCGATGGCGGATTTTTCCTGGAGCCGACCGTGATCGCCGATATTGCCCCGAACGCGGTGATCTCCCAGGAGGAGATCTTTGGACCCGTCCTGGCCCTGATCCGTGTGGATGACTTTGAACAGGGTCTGGCCGTGGCCAACAACACGGAATACGGCCTGACCGGAGCCATCTACACCCGGGACCGGTCCCGTCTGGATCGCGCGACCCAGGATTTCCATGTGGGCAACCTGTACCTGAACCGCAAATGTACCGGAGCCATGGTGGGTGCGCATCCCTTTGGTGGATTCAACATGAGCGGCACGGACTCCAAAGCCGGCGGACCGGATTATCTGCTGCTCTTCACGCAGGCCAAATCCATCGCAGAACGGCTCTGAACGCAAACATTCCAGCGCCAGACAAACAGCCTGCATTCCGGCGCAGAACCGGGATGCAGGCTGTTCCTTTTGCTCGGCTCACCAACCGCCGCTCGATCACGCGCGGGGTGGAATCAGATTCTGTTTCTGAAAGGATTCACTTCAGCGGGACGCAGGCTCAGGCGCGCCCCATCAGCTCTTGTTCCGTCTCCATCGTGCGCAATGCCGATCGCTTTTCGATATACATCACGCCAAAGACCAGTCCGACGATGAAGCAACCCAGGGCGGCATACTCCACGCGGGTCAGGGTCTGATCCTCCTGCACCGTCTCAAAGACGGTCACGCCGTGAATCTCGCGCGGCGTCATGCGCAGTGTCTGCGGATCGGGGATACGCGGCAACGTGGCCAGATAGCTGGTGGAAAGAATGGTGCTGACCACAAGGCCAAAGATGCCCGGAACCAGAAAGAGCAGCGAAAAGAATTGCAGCAGCGACAACGAGTTGGTTTTATCTGTTCTCATAGGGTGCAATCATCAATCCTGGATCCACAGAGCCCGGTGAACGATACGAGGACTTCAGCATGCGCCGATTCACGCGCATGGAAGCACCCGGCACAACATAAATCCGATCTCTTACCCGATGGCAAACTTGCAGAAATAAGCCGGAACGGTAGCGTTCTCAAGCGCAGGTGCCTCGGAGTCCGGCTGGATCCTGCCAGTGCATGGAGCGCTCCGCCCCGTACGGAAGCAGACTCGACACTGTATCCCTAGGGGAAATGGATGGTTCTGATTCGTCAAGACTATCTTGAGTAACATATTGCCGATATAAAGTAACTTCGGGAATCCATATCGATTACCGAAGGTCGCGTCTATTGGTTACTTCCGACTTCAGCGTGCTTTCTTGGCTGAACGCGACTCGCCTCAAAGCTGGCGATGCTCCACGTTCCGTCTGAGTCGCGAACGTAAACGTGGGTGTAGCGATAGCGACCATCCAGAAGTGTATCGTCGTCCGTCCCATGCAGTTCCGCCACGGAGGTGACAACGGCAGTTTGTCGAAAGATGCGCACCTTCTGCTCGGAAAGTGCCAGTTCCGTGATGCGGAGTGTGCCTGCGTGAATCTCCTGCAGTGTCTCCGTCCGGCTTTCGATCGCACCGTTGGCTCCAATCCCCATATAGTCGGAGTTCAGCAGCCTGCTCAGCGTCTGCGTGTCCTGACGCAGCAGTGCATCGCGCCACTGCTGCTCCAGTTGCAGAATCTGGCGACGGTATTCATGCTTTTGACCACGCGGCACGGGCGCTGTTGCGGATGCAGCAGCAGGAAACCGGGCAGCTGCACTGGCCGGCAGGGCACAGACCATGAAACCGGCCAAAGCCAGCAGCAGAACCGGTGAGCGAAGGAAGTCGCATCGCATGGTAGACACATGCTAGCGCCCGGAGATGGCGGCGGTAAAGCAATTTTCCATGAAAATTACAGTCGCAGGCGGAAGCCCGCAACTACGCCACGGTGCGAAGGTTCTCGACGGATCGCTCCCGCATCCGCTGGTAGAGTCCGCCGATGGCATGCCGTTCAAAGTGCGACGAAGCGCGATGCGCCTCCAGTGCCTGATCATCCCGATACTGCTCAAAGATGAGCACGGTATCCGGATCATCCTCCAGCGTAAAGGGAATGTAGGAGATGCAACCGGGTTCCGTGCGGGAGGCCTCCGCCAGTTGCCGCAACGTCTCTGCCATCTCCACGCGATCTTCCGGAGCAAACTTCAGTCGGACAATAAAGCTGACCATTCTTCTTTTCTCCGTATTCAGGGTTGGCATCAGGCGGTGGGAATGGCTGCGCCGATCCGCTTCAGCTCATCGGCAAACTCCGGCAGAATCATCGTCTGATCCCGCTCCGGACCGGTGGAAACCATGCCGATGCGGGCCTGGCTCTCGCGCTCCTGGAAGCGGAGATACTCCTGAGCCGCCTGCGGAAGCTGATCGAACTCGCGAATCCCTTCGGTAGACTGTTTCCAGCCCTTCAGCCGGGTATATTGCGGCTCAATCGATTCCAGTCCGCGAACATCGGCGGGCACAGAATCGGTGAACTTGCCATCAATCTTGTATCCGATGCAGACCGGAATCTCGTCCAGCTCATCAAGCACATCCATCTTGGTCACCACCAGCCACTCGGTGCCGTTCACCTGGTTGGAGTAGCGCAGCAGCGGAATGTCCAGCCATCCGCAGCGTCTTGGCCGCCCGGTCACTGCGCCGTATTCGTTGCCACGCGCGCGCAGCAGTTCGGCGGAGTCATCGTGAATCTCGGTGGGGAACGGTCCCTCACCCACGCGCGTCACATAGGCCTTGGTCACGCCAATCACGGTTCCAATGGCCGTAGGGCCAACACCGGTTCCCGTGGAAGCTCCGCCCGCAGTGGCCGATGAGGATGTGACAAACGGATAGGTCCCATGGTCGATATCCAGCATCGTGCCCTGGGCACCTTCAAACATCACGCTGCCGCCTTCGGTAATCAGGGTGTGCAGCATCCGTCCCGTATCGGCCACAAACGGACGGACGCGCTCGGCTGCCGCAGCATACTCTTCAAACATTCGGGCCGGATCAATGGGAGCGCTGCCAAAGAGCGCCTGTGCAATGGCATTCTTTTCCTGGCAGGCATTTTCAATGTGCGTCTTCAGGATCTTTTCGTTCAGCAGATCCACCACACGCAGCCCGCTGCGAGCCATCTTGTCTTCATAGGCCGGACCAATGCCGCGGCTGGTGGTGCCAATCTTCTGGCGGCCCGGAGCGCTCTCCGCGGCCAGCTCAATCATGCGGTGATAGGGCAGAATCACCTGGGCCCGCGAGGAGACATGGAGCTGGGCATCCACATCGATGCCAAGCGTGCGCAGCTTGTCGACTTCGCGCAGGAAAGCTATGGGATCCAGCACCACGCCGTTGCCGATGATGGCCTTGCAGTCGGGGCGCAGGATGCCGCAGGGAATCAGTTGGAGAACAAATTTCTGGTCATGAATAATCACCGTATGACCGGCGTTGTGTCCGCCTGCATAGCGGGCAACGGCTGAGAACCCGCCGCTGAGAACATCGACAATCTTTCCCTTGCCTTCATCGCCCCACTGGGCGCCCAGAATCACTGCTGTTTTTGCTCGCATCGCTTCCAACTTCCAGAAATATCGGCCTGTTGTATGCCGTCACACACCATGCCCATCATATACTGCCCGGCGGAAGGACGCAGCGCCTGCTGCCCGGCGGCCTTGCCCTAGAATCATATTCGTGCCCGAATTGCCGGAAGTGGAAACCATAGCCCGGGGAGTGGATGAGCGCGTCCGCGGCGCGCGCATTCTTGCCGCATGGTTCGGCAGCCACCGCGAGCCCATGAAGACATCCCCGCGTGTGCAGGAAAAGGCGCTTACGGGCGCACAATTTGCGTCTGTGCGTCGCGTGGGCAAGCACATCGTCTGCCATCTGACCGGGCCTGCGCACCAGCCCGGCAGCCTGGGCGCGGAATCAGGGCAGAGTCCGGAGCTGCAATGGATCGTGCATCTGGGCATGACCGGCCGACTGCTGGTGACCGATTCCGCCGCCGAGGTGGTGGCCCATACGCATGCCCGACTCACGCTTGAGGATGGCCGCGAAATCCGCTTTGTGGATGCCCGTCGCTTTGGACGACTGGAGCTGCGCAACCTCCGCCATCAGCAGGCATTCCAGGGCCCCGGCACAGAGCCGCTGACCATTGCGCCGGAGGCCTTTCATGCCCTGTTCCACGGGCGCAAGACCAGCATCAAGGCCGCGCTGCTGAATCAGAATCTGCTGCATGGCGTTGGCAATATCTATGCCGATGAAAGCCTGTTTCGCGTCGGCATTCGACCCCAGACCCGCGCCCACAGGCTGACGCGAGCGCAACTGGAACGGCTGCGGGTGGCGCTGCAGGAAGTACTCACGCAAGCGATCCAGCTTGGAGGCTCCTCGGTCTCAGACTATGTGGATGCCAATGGGGTGAAAGGCTTTTTCCAGTTGGAGCATCGAGTGTATGGCCGGGAAGGCCAGTCCTGCCGGGTCTGCGGAGCCGCAATTCGTCGCGTGCAACTGGCCGGACGCAGCACCCATTTCTGCCCGGCCTGCCAGCGATAGGGGCAGTGCAAACCACAACCAAAGAGGGAGCCGCGAAGATTATTTGTATACGAGGCTGTTGTCAGCCCCACCTCTTCCCTGTACTATCAAAGCTGGCTGGTAGCTGCGCTCTCCTGCTGCGATAGTATGACGCCAGGGCTGGGCAATGCAGGCAATGCGGCACAAACCGACTGCTCCTGCTTCGCTACAATTTCCATGTCTGCCGGAATGAAAACAGGCGGGCGAACATATGCGAATCAGCGGACGGGGACTGCGTTAAGCCCTCCCCACAACGAGAATTCGCACTGGGTACAGTTTGCAAATCGGGGCAGCACACGGCAACCGACGCAGTGGTCCTTTCGCTGCTGACGTTTGAGAACAGGCATTCTGGCAAGATCCGCAACAGCCTGAGCCTGCTTGTGCCAGACCGAGATGGAACAGGATGGAAGATAGAGTGTCCTGGCTGACCAGGCCGGATGCACCACAATTTCGACAGTACGGGACGCAGCACCGATTTCCACGCAACGCTGCACCATTTGAATTCAGAATGCAACAGGAAGTGCAAGCATGACGACCGAACCGATCCAGCCAGCCGCTGAGGCTGGTGCATCGTCCGCCGCGGCATCCTCATCCATGCCGGCAAACGGCGCTTCGCAGGGGCACCGCCGCCGCAGAAGGCGCAGAAAAAACAAGAATGCCGCGGCCAATGCGAATCCGGCGGGCCAGGGATCGATCCCGGGCAATGAGGCAGCAGCACCAGCCGAGCAGCAGCAGCAGCCCATGGCCAGCATGGCAGCCACGCAGCAGCGAAGCGAGGGTGGCTCCTTCAAGACCAGCCGCCGCAAAAAGCGCCGCACCAAGCAGCAGCAGGGCGGCTTCAAGCCGGAGCCCGGCAACAGCATTCTGCCGCAGGGTGGAGGCGGCAAGCGGAAGCCTGCCCGCCAGAAGGGTCCGCGCGAGTTTGTCGGCCCCATGGATCACAGCTATCGCTCGGTGAATGGCAACGTCGCCGACGGGCCTCCTGCCACGATCATGCAGGCAGCCAATGGCAACTATTATGCGGATACGTCCATGCGCGGGAAATCTGCGCCGGCCATCTCCGCGGATGCTCCCACGCGCATCTTCCTCGTGATTGAAGATCTGTTTTTTGTGGCCAAGATTCAGGAAGTCAGCCGCAAGCTCGGCGTCAAGGTGGAGTTCGTGAAGGGAGACAAGGACATCGTCAGCCATCTGGCGGAGTCAGCCGACCCGGATCATCCCTCGCTGGTGGTCTTTGACCTGAACAATGCCGCAGTCAAGTCCCTCACCCTGATTCCAAAGCTGAAGAGCAAGCTGAAAAAGTCCATCTCCGTGATCGGCTTCCTCTCGCATATTCAGGGCGATCTGAAGATCAAGGCCATTGAAGCCGGATGTGACACCGTCATGCCCCGCTCGGCATTTTCCCAGAGCCTTCCGAATCTGCTGCGTCGCTACGGCATTGATGAGGAAGACGAGTACTACCCGCAGCCGGTCTAGCAGCCGGCTTGGCGCCTGAGCGGCGCAGCAGGCATCTCCGTGGTTATCCCGGAGGCCAGTGCATGCTGCGCCCGCCCAGCAGGTGCAGGTGCAGGTGATGCACCGTTTGTCCGCCGTCGTCTCCGGTGTTGACCACCACGCGATAGCCGCCATCGAGCGAATGCTCGCGCGCAATCTCCGCAGCCTTGCTCATCAGATGGCCCAGCAGGTTCGCATCCTCCTGCGATGCGAATGCAAGCGATGGGATATGCTTGCGCGGGATCAGCAGCAGATGCGTGGGCGCCTGAGGCTGGATATCGGAAAAGGCGTAGCAGAGATCATCGGAATACACCGGTTTCGATGGAATCTCGCCCTGAAGAATACGGCAGAAAAGACAATTCATGGCACCCTCAGTGTAGCTGCCGGATCGGCTCCCGGCGCGGCAGCAAAATAGCGGGGATGGTTTCCCTTCGTCCACGGATCATAGTGTGCCGCAAACGACGCACGGCTCTGGATCGAGGGATGATCATAGGTCCAGAAGACGACAAACGGTGCCGGATTCGGATCCTCCAGCCAGGCCCGCCCCAACTGCTGAAAGGCCGCAACGGCTGTCTGCTGTGGATCGGCAACAATCCCATGCATCGCCTCCTGACCATAGACATCGGCCTGATGCTCGATGACGCGGCTGATCGAGTTGCCAATCGGCTCACTGACCGCCTCCAGCATGGCCAGCGCAAGCAGCAAAACCACCATTCCAGACAGGCTGCCGAGCGCATCGACCTTCCACGCCCTGCCGCGCCAGCGCAGCAGCCACGCAGCCAGCTGCTGGGTGAGCCACAGCAGGATGAGCGTGCCGGCAATTCCCATCCCGATGCCCCAGGCCAGGTGATGCAGCACGTAGTGGCCGCTTTCATGCGCAAGGATGAAGAGAATCTCGTCCTGCGGCATGCGATCCGCCGTTGTATCCCAGACGACAATGCGCTTGGTTGGGCCCAGGCCGCTCACGTAGGCATTCAGCCCGTTTCCCTTGGCACTGGCCCGCATCAGGAACATACGCTGCGGTGGAATGTGCGTCCCGGTCCGCGCCACCACGCGTTCAAACTGCACCACCAGCTCCGGATGCGTGGCGGCCAGCGGTTCAAAGTGATCGAAGATGGGTTCAACCACCTGGGGCAGCAGCAGTGCCCCGGCCAGAATGACGGGGATGGACGCCATCCAGAACCAGAGCCACGCACGATGCGGAGAACGCACCAGCAGCCAGTGGGCAAAGAGCAGAATCGGCGTCCCAATCAGCAACACCAGCAGCATGCCGAGCAACTGGTCCTGCAGCCATCCGGGCCAACCCTGGATGCTGATGCCCACCCGCACGAGTGCTGCATGCATCCACGCCGCACCCGGAAGCAAAACCACCCCTTCCAGCAGCGCCAGCAGCAGAGCAAAGAAGAGCACCGACCGCTGCCAGGGACGAGTGAACATGCGTTCGAAGACACGCTCCAGGCGACCGGCCAACCCGCTTTCCAGCAATCCGGCGAGCAGCAGCAGCACCGCCAGTTCCGAGCCGAAATGAAGCCCCAGACGCAGCATGGCCAGATGATGTGCCAGGTCCGCCTGTTCCGGAGTGAGCTGATAGAGATTTCCTGCAGCCATTGCCAGCAGTGGCGGGGCGGCAACTGTGCAAAGCGCAGCCCAGTGCACTAGAGCCGGATGCGCGAGTGTGAGTATCGGCAGAGACATCGGTCTGGCGCATATTGTATCCAAAACCAATTTCCCGTGGTGGATGGCAATGGACTCTACGGTGAAAGCCTGTACCTCCGGCACGCCTTCCCTTCCCTTGAGGTATCATCATCGCAACGGGAATGAAGTCTCCCGCTAACCGCCTGCCGGACAACTGCCGCTGGCTGATGACTTCTGCCAAAACTCCAATCGGATTCGCGCGAGGGAATTCATGGCTTATTTGTGGGTTTTGCTGGGCAGTGCCATTGGCGGGTTGTTGCGTTACCTGGTGGGTCTGTGGACGGTGCCGGTCAGCGGCACATTTCCCACCGGCACCCTGATCATCAACGTCGTTGGCTCGTTTGTCATCGGCTACTTCGGCACGCTCACGCTGCACGGGGGGCGTCATCCTGCTTCCGACAATCTGCGCCTGTTTGTGATGGTTGGCCTGTGCGGTGGATTCACCACCTTTTCCTCGTTCAGCCTGCAGACCTTCGATCTGCTGCGCTCCGGGCATTGGGGGCGCGCGCTCACCTACGTCGCGCTGTCCTCCACGCTGGGACTGGCAGCCGTTGCAGCCGGCCATTACGCAGCCATGCAACCGGTCTCGCAGGTGGCGATTGCGGAAACGGCCTCCGAGGAGTTGACGAGCTGAGCTTATTCGCTGCTGCCACCCTGCAGGGTCTGCTCGTCGGCCGCTTCAATGGCCGTCATCTGCTCAATCTCGTCGCGGTCCAGAGCTGCTTCAAGCGTTGCCTCTTGTCCGCGTAGCCATACGATGCGCACATGCGCGAGATGCTCCTGATGCGCACGAAGAAATGCCTGCAGCTTCTCCTCGTCTGCCACCAGTTCCAGGCATTGCGGCAGTCGGGCCTGCGGGATCTCGCCGTTGTCCATCAGCAGTGCATGGTTCTTGAGATAGCCTCCGATGACGCGCTGCAGCAAAGCCTGCTCAATTCCGGCAGCATGGGCCTGTTGCAGCAGATGCGTTCCTAATCCCTGCGGAGCGAAGCGCTTCCACCACTTGTCCGCCTTCACCACCTGCGACGCGGAAAAGTACAGCCTGAGTACACTGAGATGATCCATAATGCTCCCTTCAAAGAGTCCGAATTGATCAATTTCCGCCAGAATGGGCGAAGTTCCCTGACGACGTTGTTCCGCCACGCGAGCCAGCGATAGTCCCTCATCCACGTGGTTGCGCTGGTGCTTGCTGCTGCCCACGCGTTGTGCATGGTAGATGCCGGCATGCCCGGAGAACAGATAGCTGACGACGCAGGCGATGGCCGCATAGGTTCCAGCCTTGGCACCAAAGAGTTCCATGGCCATCAGTGCCGAGGCTATGGGCGTGTTGGCGGCTCCGGCAAATACAGCCACAAAGCCCATGCCGGCAAGCAGACTGGTCGGCAGCGGAATCCATGCGGAAAGAGCATTGCCCAGCGTGGCCCCGATAAAAAACAGCGGTGTAACCTCTCCGCCCTTGAATCCGAAACCAAGCGTAACAGCTGTAAAAATCAGCTTGGCGGCAAAGTCATACGCGGGCAATCGATGCAGGAATGCTGCCACAATCGTGGGAATGCCAAGCCCGATGAACTGCGTGGTTCCTAGCGCAAAGACAGCCGAGGCCACCAGGATGCCGCCCACAAACGGACGCAGCGGAGACCAGCGGATGGATCGCTTTGCCCAGTGGCCAATCCAGTGCGTAAGTCGGGAAAAGACCATCCCCGTCAGGCCAAAGGCGATGCCCGCCACAGCCGCTGCCAGAAAGCGGGTCGGCGAAAGCTGCGGAACACTGGCAACCTGAAAGACTGTATGGTGAATGCCCCAGGCGCGCGTGGTGAAATCGCCAATGAAGGCGGCCACAAAGCAGGGAAAAATCGCACTGTAGCCCAGGCTTCCGATTGCCAGCACTTCAATCCCAAAGAAGGCACCGGACAGCGGTGTCCCGAAGACCGAACCAAAGCCGCCGCTCAGGCCCGCCATCAGCAGGATCCGGCGATCGCGCTGGTCCAACCCTAGCAGCAGGGTCAGCTGATCGGCCAGCGAAGCGCCGGTCTGGATGGCAGTTCCTTCCCGACCGGCAGATCCGCCGAAGAGGTGCGTCATGGCCGTTCCCAACAGAATCAGCGGCGTCATGCGAAACTTCAGGACGCTTTTGGGAAGATGAATCTCATCGAGAATGAGATTATTGCCAGCCTCTACCGAATGGCCATAGTAGCGGTACAGCAGCCCCACCGCCAGGCCGGCCAAAGGCAGCAGCGCAATGATCCAGAGATGATGCTCGCGATACGCGGTGGCCCATTCCAGCGAGGCAAGCAGAATTGCCGAAGCCGTGCCAGCCAGAATGCCCGCTGCAGAGGCGATCCACAGCCAGCGCAGCTGATCCTGAAAGATATAAATTTGCTCGTGATCCAGCAGGGAACGCAGAACACTTCGTACGGATGCGAACAAAACTCCTCCTACCCGTAGGAGTCATCAGCATCCGCGCATTCCCGCTGCGCGATCTGCGGTTCAGGTGAACTCCATCACCTTTGTTTTGTCCTATTTAAAACTGAGGCTAGCATGGAGCTGAAATCGGGTCAAGCTTGACGTTGTCACCCGAAGTTCCTGCTTGCAAAGCACAACTAATCCAGACGCACCAGATAGGCATTCCCCTCGGCAGGATGAAGATGGCGCTGGATGGACTCCGCCACCGATCGCCGCTCTCCAGCCGGTCGAATGCGCACCCAGTGGCCGGTGGGACCGGCGAAGTCGATCACCTGCGCATTGGGATAGTGTTGCTGCAGTTTGTGCTTCAGCCGCAGCGCCTTGCCCGTATTCTGGAACGCGCCGATCTGCACTGCCCAGCGACCGCCCTCGGTCAACGATGACGGCGCTCTGTAGACATCGATCCGCACCGGCGCAACACCCGCCAGATACACTCCGGTCTTGTGGGCGGCGGCCCGGGAAAGATCCAGAATGCGCCCTGGCACAAATGGGCCGCGATCGGTGATATACATCAGCGCCGACTGGCCGGTACGCTCATTGGTCACACGCACCAGCGTGTTCAGTGGCAGCGTCCGATTGGCCGCCGTTACGGCGTTCTGATCGTAAATCTGCCCATTGGCAGCGCGACGATGGTTGTATTGCGGCCCGTACCAACTGGCCATGCCATGCAGGGTTTCCAGCGGAGCATGATGGCGCACGAAGCGCTCATCGGCCTCGGAAACCGTCGAGGACTCCGGCTGGCTGGTCTCCACTGCGGGAGCCGTCGCACTGCGCGAGGTGCGCGCATGGTGGGAGCAGCCGCTGAGCAGCAGAACAGAAAGCAGCGCCAGCCAATACCCCGGAAGCGCGAGCCTCAGCTTTGAATTTCCTCGGAGCAACGCAGGGATTCGCATCTACCTTGAGTTTGATTCGGGCATGGGGCTGTCGGCAACGAAATCTTCCACAGAATCCCTGCCGCAGAGTCAGATTGGTCAACGGCCTTTGCAGGATTCAGGCAAAATGGTGGTAGCTTTTTGCAGCATCTCCGTCGAAACAAGCGTGCCCATCCCGCACTGCCATCCTGCCACCCAGAGGTGCCGACTGAAGCGCGAGAAGAAAAACCGCACATCGGCCGTCTTTGCCCGCGCTGGGTCGCGCCGCAGGAAAACTCCGAATGACCGGGCCGCTCTGCGGATGGCAGGGAGGGGCCGCGTTGCATTCGCAGCCGCTCTGCTTGCCGGCGTTCTGTTCCTTGCCTGCGCACTTCCCGCACGGGCTGTCTGCGTCACCGGAGCGCCGCACGACTGTGTGGCCACATCCATCGACTCTTCCAACGCTCCATCCGCGGTCCAACCCACGATTCCAGATCGGATGCCAGCCCCGGCTCCCGTTCCGGCCCCGGACAGCAAGGACGATCTTCCCGATGCTCCCGAGCCGCAGCAAAGCACAGGGAGCAGCCCGGCAAACCCGGCACCCTCCGCCCACAGCCCGAAGGCAGCGCAGCAGGAGCCAGCCTGCGCCCAGCAGCCCTGTCCGCTGAAAACCAAGGCCATCGACTGGTACAAGCGCTTCATGGATGGGCCGCAGGTCAAGCCGCTTACCCCGCGGGAAAAAGCGCATCTTGCCGTACGCAACATCATCGATCCCTTCAACGGGCTTACGATCCTGGCTCAGTCCTCCTTCTTCGTGGCACTCAACTCCCACTCCGCCTACGGACCCGGCATGCCCGGCTTCGCGCGCAACGTGGGCGTCAGCTATGCGCAGGATGTCACCAGCGAAGTCTTCAACGTCTTCCTCATCCCATCGCTCACCCATCAGGACCCGCACTATCACCGCATGCCGGGAGCCTCATTCAAGCGCCGGTTCCTGCACGCCACCCAGCAGGTGGTCTGGACCCTGGGCGACAACGGCAAAGGCATGCTCAATTACGCCAATCTGGTGGGCAGCGGAGTGGACATTGCCATCGGGAATCTTTACGTGCCCGGCCAGCAGACGCACCTGTCGGCTGCCTTCTCGGAATATCTTCTTGGCCTGGCCACCGATCCGATCGACAACTACATCACCGAGTTCCTGCCCGACATCGCCCGCCGCATCCACATTCGCGTCGTTCTCGTGCAGGACATCCTGAATCAGGTCTCCCGCACGGCTCCACCCGCAGATTGAGTTTCGGCCTTCGCACCGTGCCGTCCACCCGGCTCAGGCTCTGCCTGCCAGCACAGGACCCGGCAGACAGGGATCGAAATTCAGGCACCATTCCGGGGGCGATCTGCCCCATTCAGCGGACAGAACAGCCATTCGCTGAGCACCATTTGGATTGCAACTCGCAACAAGGTACTCTGAATGTGCAGGATAAGAATCGTTTCGACTCCGCGGAGCATCTCAGTTGAGGTCTCCGATTACTGGCAGCCAGAGCATCATACCCCCACCACGCTAGGAGAGATACGCGGCAATGGCCAAAGCGACGAAATACGCCGAGCAGGCAGTGGTTTACGCAGCAAAAGGAATGTGGTCGGTCTTTGAGCGAATCAATCGCATCAGCCCGAATCCTTCCATCACCCCCAAATGGAGCGACAAGCCCCTGCTCAAGAGCTGGGAAAAGGAAAAGCCGCCTCTTGGCTGGCCACGCTCCACCGACTCGCTCTGTCCCAAGTGCGTCCCTGAAATTCGCCAGCAGATTCTGGATGGCAAGCTGCCCCATGAAGTACTGCTGAACGAGAAGGTCGGCGAAATCAAGGCCACCATCATTGAGCGCGACGGCCAGATTCTGATGGTCAAGGACTGCCCCAAGCATGGCCACTTTGAAGATCTGATGTCCATTGACTCGGACTTCTTCCGCCATCTGGAAGAGAGCTTCCCGGGTCGCGACATCCGCGCCCACAACGACGAAAAGCTGCACAACCACGGCACCTCGACCGTTACCCATGGCCGCGGATCCGTGCTCACCATCGACCTGACCAACCGCTGCAACATGATGTGTGATCCCTGCTTCATGGACGCCAATCAGGTGGGCTTCGTCCATGAACTGACCTGGGACGAGATCAAGACCATGCTGGACAACGCGATCACCATCAAGCCGCGTCGCCAGATGAGCGTGCAGTTTTCCGGTGGCGAACCCACCCTTTCGCCCTACTTCCTGGACGCAGTGGCCTATGCCCGCAAGGTCGGCTACAACAGCGTGCAGGCTGCCTCGAATGGCATTGAGTTCGCCAAGAGCAAGGAACTCTGCCGTGCCGCAGCCGAAGCCGGTCTTCGTTACGTCTATCTGCAGTTTGACGGCATCGGCAACGCGGCCAACTCACACCGCAAGGTCGGCAACCTCTTCGACGTCAAGCTGCAGGCCATTCATAACCTGCACGAGGCCGGTGTGGACATTGTGCCGGTCACGACGATCATCAACGGCATCAACAACGAGCAGGTCGGACGCATTATCGAGTTTGCGCTCGACAATCCCAAGACCATCAACTTCCTCAGCTTCCAGCCGGTCTCCTTTACCGGCCGCGATGAGGACATCAGCGACGAGCGCCGCATGGCGCAGCGCTACACCCTCAGCCATCTGGCGCATGATGTGAAGACCCAGACCGGCATGGGTGAGCCTTCCCGTGACTGGTTCCCGATCAGCTTCATGAGCACCTTCTCCGACTGGGCCGACCACGTGCACGGACCCAACGCGGACTGGGGCCAGCTCAGCTGCGGCTGCCATCCCAACTGCGGCATCGGCATGGCCGTCATGATCGACAAGGAAACCAAGGAAGCTGTTCCCGTGACCGCGTTCATCGACGCCAATCGCCTGGCCAAGGATGTGGCCAAGGTCAACGATGCGGCCCGTGGCAAGTTCCTTTCGATCCTCGGCATCGCGCTGGCTCTGATCCGCAACTACGATCCCTTCCAGGCGCCCACCCACTTCAAGATCACCGACATGCTGCGCAAGATGGACAAGACCTTCGGAGCCACCGGCAAGGACTACGGCAAGGTGACCGGCGACCGCACGGCCGAGGACATCCGGAAGCGTCGTGCCGACCGCTGGAACTTCCTGTTCATCGCCGGCATGTGGTTCCAGGATCTGTTCAACTACGACTTCCGCCGCACCGAGCAGTGCATCATTCCCTATGCCACGCAGGAGGGAGAGATCAGCTTCTGCGCTTATAACACCGGCATCGGCTGGCGCAACATCATTGAGAAGATGCACATGACGGCGACGCTGACCAAGTGGTACGACGAGCATGGCCGCCATGAGATCTTTGCCGGCGGCAAGAACGTTGGCATGTCGCACCAGGGCCACAAGCTGGAGCTGAACATGCAGCATGTCAACGCCGAGGCCAACCACACGCTGGATGAGCTGGGCATCGCCAAGAACGCGCGCGAAGAAAAGATCCGCGCACGCGATGAAAAGCTCAAGCAGGATGCGGAAAACGCCCGGATGGCCCGTCTTTACCGCGAGCACGTTCTCGGGGAAAAGCCGGTCGAGGGTATGGTCCGCCTGGACGCCATTGCCCCGGCCAAGCCTGCCGGCGAAACCTCCAGCGAACTGGTTGCCGGCGACTGATCCGCCGCAACAGTATCCACCAACCCAAAAGCGGCTGCCCTCGGGCAGCCGCTTTTCTTCTGTCCTGCTCTATGTGCCCACTCGTCCTCAGTGACGGATATGAAAGTTATAGGCCACGCCGAAGGAGACGATCGGGTAGGTGTGCAGCGGCTGCACATCCTTCTGGTAACTGCTCACCTGCGACGCCAGGTTCGACTGCACCGTCGGATCCGTTGCCACGTTGACGCAGTTCTGTCCCTGCGCATCGCAGACCTCGCCCGTCAGGTTGATGGCCACCGTCGGATCCTGAATAAAGGCCACGCCAATCTCCGTCGGGAAGGTCCAGTGACGACCGGAGGCCGGAAAGAGATTTCCAAACCCGGCAGTAATTGTGGGAGCTACGGATCCATTGCCAAAGCCAAAGTTGCCGTTGCCCACCACCGCATTGGCACCCGATGCCGAGTAGTAGGTCACATTGTTCAGCGAAAAGCTGGTGCCGGCTGCGGCCGTGAAGATGGCATCGGCCTTGTTCTGGTTATAGAACAGGACGCCAGGGCTGATGCGGAACCAGTTATGAAAGGGATAGATATCGACCGCTGCTCCCGCCGATGCCAGGTTGAGCTTGGCATTCACGTTGAAGCCGTTGGTATTGATATTGTTGATGGAGTAGTTCAGGAAGTTGCCCGTGCCCCGCACATCGAGGTACCGATTGATGTTGGTGGCAAGCAGAAATCCAATCCCAAGCGGAGAAACGCCGACGCCCAGCGAGACGCGGGACAGTGGCTTGAATTCGTTGCGTTTCAGCCTGCCCTGGCCATTCATGCCCTGGCTGCTCATACCCTGGCTGCTCAGCTGCTGACTGCTGCTGCTCCGGCCACTGTTGGCGGCCTTGGAGTGCGTCGTAGTATATGGCGTTGGATCGGTCATCGTCTGGGCATGGGCACTCACAACAAACCCGGCAGAAAGGCAAAGCAATACAAGGCCGACTGCGCCATTACGTGCTGGTCGCGCTGGATTCACGTCAATTCTCCTGAGTCTCAATAGTCTTGAGCATCCGCGGGAAGGTAAGCGACACGATTCGCTGTGGATGCTGGAACTTACAGTACCATCGATGTTGTCCGATTCTGAGACAGGCAGAGAAAAAACCAGCGGCGGAATCCATTCAAGCACCCGCGCAACCAAGAGACGAATCTGGGAATCATGGCTAAGAAATCGGAAACAGACGAAACTGCTCTGCAGCACCTGCTGCTCGACTGGTTTACCCGCCAGCGGCGGGACCTTCCCTGGCGCCGTACGCAGGATCCCTACGCCATCTGGGTCTCGGAGATCATGCTGCAGCAGACCCGCGTCGCAGCTGTCCTGGAACCGTATCGCACCTTTCTGGAGCGCTTTCCCACCGTGCAGGCTCTGGCCTCAGCCGAGGAGGCTGCCGTACTGGCAGCCTGGAGTGGGCTGGGCTATTACCGCCGGGCGCGGATGCTGCATCGGGCGGCGCAGCAGATTTGCAGCAGCGGCAATGGGCGCATTCCCCTGAGCCACGCGGCACTGCTGGAACTGCCTGGGATCGGGCGATATACCGCGGCGGCCATTGCCAGCATCGCCTACGGTGAGCCGGTTGCGGCAGTGGATGGCAACGTGGAGCGCGTGCTCCTGCGGCTGCGGGGATGGGGCAGCGAGGATCCGGTCCTGCATGCACAGCATCTCCGGCGCGTTCAGCAGGAGGCAGCCCGTCTGCTGCAACCAGCCTCCCCGGGCGATTGGAATCAGGCCATGATGGAGTTGGGTGCCACCGTCTGCCTGCCCCGCGCGCCGCGTTGCGAGGCCTGCCCCTGGATGGCAGGCTGTGCCACACGCGGTGAACATGATGCCGTCCGCAGGCCGCCGATGCGCACCGAAATCCGCAACTATCGCTGGCAAACCCGGCTTTCCGACGGCGTGGAGCAACTACTGCTCATCCAGCGCAGCCAGGCGCAGACGGTCATGCCCGGCATGTGGGAGCTTCCCCCAGTTCCGGACACTCCGGGCAAGCCGGACGAGCTGGACAAGCCGGACGAGCAGAACAAGCCCATCCTGAAGCTGCGACATGCCATCATGCAGGTCAACTACAGGATCGCCATCCTTCGCGGCGAAGGCCCTGCCCCTGCAGATGGGCGATGGGTCACTGCCGAAGAGGCCGCAACGATGGCACTCACCGGACTGGCGCGCAAGGTGATGCGACGGCTGGGCTGGCTGCCGACCGGCTCCCGAGGCCCGAGCAGCGGGAACAGGCCCTAGTAAAAATCGGAGCAGCTCAGGTAGTACCCGCAGCCGGTGCAGACAAGCTTGCAGTGAAAACCGCTCAATCGCTCTCCGCAGTTGGGGCAGATCTGCTGCACAGGCACAGCGGACTCCGGGCCGGCCTTTGTGGCCGCAGCCATGGCTTGCGACTGGCCGGAAGCTCCAGCCGGTGAAATGCCGTCCCGAAAACCGGGATCAAGCGACGCTGGCCGGACAGGAAGCATGTCGAGAGATTAGCATAGAGATGGGTGCCTGTTCCGGGCACACACAGGTTCTTCATCCGCGGCTGGCCAGCTTCCACCCGACGCTTGGAAGCGCATCGGGACTTCCCTGCTGGGCCGGCTCAATTTTCACAGCAGCAATCGCCCTGCGGGGCAAGGAGCAGAGAGACATGGCAAGCAAAGCAAGTGCAGTGTGGACAGGTTCGCTCAAGGAAGGCAAAGGCACCATCAGCACGGCAACCGGTGTTCTTTCCAATGCCAACTATTCCTTCCAGACGCGGTTTGAAGGCGCCGATTCCGGCACGACCCCCGAAGAGATGATCGCTGCCGCGCATGCCAGCTGTTTTTCCATGGCCCTCGGCGCCCAGCTCGGCGGATCCGGCCTGACGCCGACCCGCATTGAGACGCATGCCGCCGTCACGCTCGGCAAGGTGGATGGTGGATTTGCCATCACCCGCATTGCCCTCAACACGACCGCAGAAGTTCCTGGCGCAACCAAGGAAGTCTTCGACACCGCGGCCGCCAATGCCAAGGCCGGATGCCCGATCTCGAAGCTGTTTGCCAACAACACCGAGATCGTTCTCGACGCCAAGCTGGTCTGAAACTGCTGGCCGGATGCAGCAACGCTGCCTCCGGCCGACCGTACCGCAAATGCGGCGCCTGGGATTTGACACTGTGCGCCGCATTTGCGAAACTTATACCTGTTGCGCTACTGAATATTCTTCAGTATCGAGCACGTGCCGAAGTGGCGGAATTGGCAGACGCGCATGGTTCAGGTCCATGTACTCGCAAGGGTGTGGAGGTTCAAGTCCTCTCTTCGGCACCATATGAATTCCCTCCTGTAACCCCTCTCCTCACAAAAGATACAGATCCCAATCCATGCAAGATTGGTCGTAGAATGTCCTGTCCGCAGGAATGCTGACGCTGTTCCCAGGCGCATAGACAAACGCTCAGAACCGGCGATCCTCAGCCAGTTCCTGCATCCTGCTTGTGGGTGCCTGCGGTTATTTCTCCAGAATCTGCATATCGAGCGGCGGCTCGAGGACAAAATCCATCTGCGCGATTGCCGCTAGTGCCCGACGCAGTGCCGATCCGCGGCAGGGCTCGACCGTGACCACAAAGGGCAGGCAATCGGAGGCGCAGCCGGGCTTCTGCAGGATGGCGTTGATGTTGATATTCTCCGCAGCCAGAGCTCCGGCAATCGCCGCCACAATTCCCGGCCGATCACAGACCAGGAATCGGATGTAGTGCGGCACCTCTGGCTCAATGCTCACCTGTGCCGCTTCAAAGGTGACCGGCGGACGACCCAGCCCATGCGAGAGATTCACCAGATCACTCACCACCGCCACCGCCGTGGGATGGCCGCCGGCACCGTGTCCGGAAAAGACGACCTCGCCGCCATGCGCTCCGGCCGTCACCACCATATTCTCCGTACCCGTCGACCAGGCCAGCGGTGACTTCCGCGGGATGAGCATGGGGCTGACGATGGCTGCCAGACCATCCGGCGTCTGTTCGGCGCGTGCAATCTGCCGGATCGTGGCATTCAGATCCGCCGCATAGGAGAAATCCACCGAGGAGACCGTCGTGATGGGCCGCGCCTCAATCTGCTCCGGAGCCACATGAACCCGCATCGCCAGCCGCATCAGAATGGCCAGCTTGGCGCGAGCATCCAGCCCACCCACATCCTCGGTCGGGTCCGCTTCGGCATAGCCGCGACGCTGCGCATCGGCCAGCACGGGAGCATAGTCGGCGCCGGACTCCATGGCGGAAAGAATAAAGTTGCAGGTCCCGTTCAGAATGCCTTCCACGCGCGTGATGCGATCTCCGGACAGTCCGTGCTCAATGCCGGGAATCACCGGGATTCCTCCGGCAACGGCTGCGCCAAACAGCAGTTGGCAGCCATTCTGCCGCGCCAGTTGCTCCAGCTCCGGTCCATGGAAGGCAATCAGCTTTTTATTGGCCGTCACCACGCTGCGCCCGGAAGCGAGCGCACGTCGCACCCACTCTCCGGCCGGCTCCAGCCCGCCCACCAGTTCCACCAGCACATCCACCGGCGCATCCGGCGCAAGCATCTCCTCCACGCTTTCGGTCCAGCGCACAGTCGGGGAAACCCAATCCGCCCGCTTGCGGGCAACATTGCGATTGGCAATCATCGTCAGCGTGAGCCCGGTTGCCGTGGCATCTGCCAGGATTCTGGCCACCGATGAGCCAACGGTTCCAAAACCGACCAGCCCAATGCGAAGCGAAGACGACTGTCCCAAGGAAGAAGCAGATGCGGCCACGAAAAACCCCTCAAGATAAATAGATTCCTTCCATCATATACGCCATCCGGGCGAAGCCCCGACGCACTTCCGCTGGCCGGAGAAAGAATTCCCTGCCCTGCATCCAGCCTTTTGCCAGTGGAAAAATCCGTCCACCAACCCGACCCCTGTGACAGAAGTCGCAGATGCGCGGCCAGGCCTGCCGCATGCTGGAAGCTGGAGGCATACGGTATGGAAGCTCCCTCAGTGTGGCATCGCAACCCGCCAGCCATGGACGCAGACAACGGGGCGCGCAGACAATGGGTGCGCCGTCTTCAGCCTGACCGCTCCCAGTCGATTCGCCATGCCATGCAGGCATCCTTTCTGCTGCTGAATCTCTGGATCGGCATTGTCTTCTTTCGCTGGGTACGCTCCTTCGAGCAGGTTGGCTCCGGCGTGGCGCAACCAGCAACAGCGCGACCGGCAGGCGTAGATGGCTGGCTGCCGATTGCCGGCCTGATGCACACCAAATATCTGTTCCTCACAGGCCATCTGCCAGCCATCCATCCGGCGGCTCTCTTTCTCTTTCTGGCATTTGTTGCCATCAGCCTGCTGCTCAAGCGTGCCTTTTGCTCCTGGCTCTGCCCGGTCGGCACGCTCTCGGAGGCACTGTGGCATCTGGGGCAGTGGATCTTTGGTACATCGCTCCGACCACCCCGATGGCTGGACCTGCCTCTGCGCAGCCTGAAGTATCTGCTGCTGGGTCTGTTCGTCCTGCTCATCGGCTCCATGTCCGCCCTTGCGTTGGAGCAGTTCATGCAGACTCCCTACGGCTTGATCGTCGATGTCCGCATGCTGAACTTCTTCCGCTTCATGAGCCTCACATCGGCAATCGTCATGGTCGCGCTCGGATTGCTCTCCCTGGGAATCCAGAACTTCTGGTGCCGCTACCTGTGCCCCTACGGCGCGCTGCTTGGACTGGTGGCCACGCTGAGTCCGGTCAGGATTCGCCGGGAAGCCTCCGCCTGCATCGCATGCGGCAAGTGCGCACACCGCTGCCCATCCCATCTTCCGGTGGACAAGCTGGTGCAGATTCGATCTGCCGAATGCACCGCCTGCATGGAATGCGTGGCTGTATGTCCGGCCCAGGATGCACTGCAACTGGCACTGCCCGCGCGCAAGACCAGCCGCCCGATGCCGCAGTGGAGCGGCAGGCGACTGCACCCGGCCACCGTTGCCGCGGCCATTGCCCTGCTGTTCCTCAGCGCCGTTGTGTGGGCGCACCAGACGCATCACTGGCAAACGAAGTTGCCGCAAGCCGTCTATCAGCAACTCATTCCGGAAGCGAATGTTCTCAGCCACCCCGGACTGTGATTCGCTTGTGACCGGATGCAAAGCCCGTTTGCAAACAAAGCGGGCTTTGCGTCACAGTGAAAAGAGATGAGGAAGCTGCGACAAGTCGGAATCGCGCTGGTGCTCACCCTGTTGCTGGTCACCGGGGCTGACCTGCCGGCGCTGACTTCGCTTGCCAATGCTTCGATGGGCCATGCTGTGGCAACACTGCCGGCATGCTGCCGTCGGCACGGCATGCACCACTGCAGCATGATGGCAGCGCAGGGCAACCTTCGCCTGCAGATTGCAGACTCCCATCACGCCAGCCTCCACTCGGTCTGCGACTGTTGCCCGCAGGAAACTCCGCAGGCGGTCACCACCATCGCAGCGTGGATGCCATCCACAGTCCGGCTTGCAGCGCGCCCGGTCGTTCCAGCCGCAATCTGCCAGCAGGTCTCCGTCCATCCGCAGCAGGGATCCGGCCTTCTGTGGCGGGATCGCGGACCGCCGATCTTCATCGGATAACACCCGATCCATGGGCTGATCGAAAGGCCGGACCCCAGGGATGCCTCCCGCACCGCTGGCAACCTGTGCCGTCCGCCGGACCGATCTGTTCCCTCCCATGCTGACCAGTACGGCACAAGCTACCGCCGCAGGACAATCCCGCGCTGCACCGCAGCACTCGTGCTTTGCCCTCCGGAACAGGCGTACGGCAGTTGGCCTGGCGCAACCTGCAGGCAGCACCGGCAGAAGCACCAAGCAAGTTCCGAACCCGTGAGTTCGAACCAGTGAGATAGGAATTAATGCAGGTATTCAAGGTAATTCTCAGGCAATCCATCCGATGGGCATTCTGTCTCGGCATCTTGCTAGGCTGCATGACGGCACACGCAACCGATCTGGCAGAGATTCACGGGGTTGTCCACGATCCGCAGCACTTCCCGGTGGAAGGCGCACAGGTCGCGCTGCAGGCCGTGAGTTCGCGGCTGGTGCTGCATACCCACACCAATGCCCGCGGTGAGTTTGACCTCACGGGCGTGCCCATTGGCAGCTATCGGGTGACGGCAACGGCCAAAGGATTTGCGCCGCTGCAAACCCTGCTGACGGCGCTGGCCGGCACACGCGCCGTGGTGCACCTGCAGCTCAGCGTGGCCGGAACGGAACAGACCGTGGTCGCCACCGCAACCGCCATGGACACCGCGACTCCGACCACCTCCATCGATCGCGAGCAGATAGCCCAAACCCCGGGAGCCGACCTCACCCTCGGCACCACCATGATCACCAACTACGTCCCCGGATCGCTGATGGCGCATGACATGCTCCATGTGCGCGGCGGACACCAGACCACCTGGATGCTGGATGGCATCGCGATTCCAAACACCAAAATCGCATCGAACGTTGGACCGCAGATTGACCCCGGCGACATTGAGCAGCTGGAAGTGGATCGCGGCAGCTACTCGGCAGATCTGGGCGACAGAACCTACGGCGTCTTTGACGTCCTGCCGCGCAATGGATTCGAGCTGAACCGGCAGGGGAATCTGCGCCTCATCGGCGGCAATCTGGGCGAAGGCGAGATGCAGATCTCCCTCGGCGACCACACATCGGAGACAGCATGGTATGCCAGCGTCACCGGCTCCCGCTCCAACTACGGGCTGCAGACGCCGATCCCCACCGCATACCACGACAGCACCAACTCGCAAAGCATCTTTGCCTCGCTCATTCGCAACCAGAGCGCCCGCGACCAGCTGCGCATGACCGCACAGTATCGTCAGGACTACTTCGACATTCCCTACGACCCCAGCACCACCGACTACGAGGCCACCTCCGGCTACTATGCCTCCTACGGACTGCGCGATGCCCAACAGGAGCGCGATGCCTTCGCCATCGCCAACTGGGTCCACACCGTCGGCCCGCGGCTCGACTACCAGGTTGCGCCCTTCTATCACCTGAATCAGGCCAACTATGACTCGCTGGCCACCGACATGCCCGTGGCCACCACCTGGCACCAGAGCTCCAATTACGCCGGCCTGCAGGCAGACATGCACGCCGAGCTGCCGCAGAACTCCTTCTCCGGCGGCATGTACAGCTTCTATCAGGCGGAGAACGATCTCTTCGGTCTCGCGGTCAATGACGGCTCCACAGCCAGCGCTCCCAATCAGGCAGCCTCCACCGATGCCGGACTGGTCGAGTTCTACCTGCAGGATCACTGGCGGCTTAACCGATGGATCACGCTCATGGGCGGCATGCGCTTTTCCATCTTTCGCAGCGTCCTCAACGAGGAGGCCAACTATCCCCGCATCGGTGCCACCGTGCGCATTCCGCGCCTGCACTGGGTGCTGCGCGGCTTCTATGGACACTACTTCCAGCCGGCTCCGGTCGAAACCGTCTCCAGCGGCCTGCTGAACTACGTGACCCATCAGCCGGGAGAAAACACCTTTGTTCCGCTGCCCTCCGAGCGCGACGAAGAGCACCAGTTCGGCATCCAGATTCCCGAGTGGGGATGGCTGCTGGATATCGACAACTTCGCCACCCGGATCAACAACTTTCTCGATCACTCCAACGTGGGAGAGTCCAATCTCTACTTTCCCATCTCCGTCGATGGAGCCCTGGTGCGGGGCTGGGAGATGACCCTGCACTCGCCCGTCGTCCAGCGCCGCGGACAGTTCTACGTGACCTACTCCAACCAGATTGCCGAAGAACGCGGACAGATCACCGGAGGCTTCGCCTGCTCCATTCCCACCGACCCATCCTGCAACATCGGGCAGGCCTATGTTCCGGTGGATCACGACCAGCGCAACACCCTCAACACCGGCTTCACGCTGCAGCTACCCGCCACGGCATGGATCGCCTCCAACGTGTACTACGGCTCCGGTCTGCACAACGGTCTGGCCGGTGCCAACATCGGACCATACAACGCAAACTACCTGCCTGCGCACACAACCTTCGATCTGTCCGGAGGCAGAAACTTCGGGGATCGCTGGCGCGCATCGGCCACCATCGTCAACGTCACCAACCATCGCGTGCTGCTGGATAACTCGGTCACCATCGGCGGATTCCACTACAACGATCCCCGCATGATCTACGGAGAGCTGCGCTACCGCTTCCACTTCTAACCACACAGCGGCAGAGCCCCGGCATCTGCCGCTGCCAAGCTGCCAGTGGGAACAGGCTCTAACTCAAACCGTGGAGATGATGGTTCAGAATGTCGCCGGCAATCATCGCAAACGTGAGCAGGGAGCTGTAGAGCTGGATTCTCTGCGTAAACCGTTCGCGCGCCGATAGCGGTCGCATCCTCCAGCGCGCGGCCGGAGCCAGCCTTTGCCGCCGGGCATAGAAATACATGCTCAGGTTCAGCAGGGACAACGCAATGGCAATCGTGTAAAACGTGAATCGGATCGTGGGTTGGTGATAGTACTCAAACGGCCGGGCGCACGTCGCGGCAAACACCGCCAATCCGCCAATCGCAATGCGATATCCGCTCAGCGCGATAAAAAACGCACAGGGCACCACCTGCGTCGCCGTGGCCGCAATCGGGCACCAGGCCAGAAAGCTCCGCAACTTCTGCCCGTTGGCTTCGAGCGGAGGATCCCCCGCCAGAATCGGGTTGCTTTCCATTTCGGTTTGGTCCATGAATCCTAGCTCTCCTGTGCGCCTCACTTCTGCGCTTTTTGCCATGTACCGCGCCCAGGAACGGGCTGCCTCGGAAAATATACAACATCCTTCCGGGCAAAATCATGAATCAAGATCCGTCCACGACGCCTCCTGCAATGGCATCGCCTCAGGGCAGCAGCAGCAGCTTGCCCGTGGTGCGCCGCGAGGCAATATCCATCAGCGCCTGTCGGGCATCGGCCAGCGGGTAACAGTGCTCCATCCGCAGCGTGAGCCTGCCCTCAGCCACGGATCGCAGCACCTCGCCCGCCCGCCACTCCAGTTCCTCGCGGGTCTGCACATAGTGCCCCAGCGTCGGACGCGTCAAAAACAGCGAGCCCTTGATGTTCAGCAGTATCGGATCAAACGGCGGAACCGCACCGCTCGACGCACCATACAGAGCCAGCATGCCACGCGGCCGCAGGCAGTCCATGCTTCCGGCAAAGGTCGTCCTGCCCACCGAATCGTAGACCACATCCACGCCCCGGCCGCCTGTCAGCGCACGGGTCGCCGCCACAAAGTCCGTCTCGGTGTACAGAATCACCTCGTCCGCTCCGGCTGCACGCGCCAGCTCAGCCTTGGCCGGTGTGGACACCGTGGCAATCACCCGCGCACCACACTGGCTGGCCATCTGGGTCAGCAGCAGCCCCACGCCACCGGCCGCAGCATGCACCAGCGCCACATGCCCGGGCTGCAACGCAAAGGTGGACCGGGCCAGATAATGCGCCGTCAACCCCTGCAGAAAGACCGCTGCCGCCTGCCGCAGATCCAACGCCTGCGGCACCGGAACCAGTTGCGCCGCAGGCACCAGCGCATACTCGGCATAGGCCCCCATCACCGCCGCTGAGACCACACGATCGCCCGGTGCAAAGCCGGTGACGCCATCACCGACTGCGGCCACCGTGCCGCTTGCCTCCATCCCGAGCGTAAACGGCAGCTTCGCCGGGTAACGGCCATCGCGATAGTAGTTCTCAATGTAGTTGACGCCGACAGCCGCAATCTTCACCAGCACCTGGCCGGCTTGCGGAACCGGCACGGGCAGCTCCACCTGCTGCACCACGTCAAAATCGCCGGTCGCATGGATCTGTATCGCCTTCATCATGCCTCGCTCCTGCAGTCATCCCCCACTGCGTAATCCATTGTATGCAGCAGCGGCCCTAGTAGGTATGGCTCAGAATATCGGGGGTGGGAAAGACGGCGCTGCTGCGGCGAATATTGCCCGCCGAGCCAATGCCGGAGAGTGTGAATCCCCACAGCAGTTCGGACTCGTCGCGCAGCGAACCCAGGGCAAAGCGTCGATACCCCACATTCAGTCCGCAGCAGTTCCAGTTATAGATCGCCTGCACTCCGCTGTACTGCAGTTGGCTCTGGGTAAAGTCATAGCTGGCATTCACGCCCAGGCTGAAACCCGCATCCGAGGGCTTGCCATAGTAGAGAAACGGCGTGAACTCGTGGCTTTGCACCACGGAGGCGGATGCGCCCGACTCATCCACCGCATTCAGCAGGGCCTGTCCGGCGCCGAGGGTCATCCGGCCAAAGCTGTAGCCCGCGTACAGGTTATTGGCTCCAAAGCGCCCTGCCTTCGTGTCGTAATCCATATCCCACTCGATGCGCATATTCGGAATCGCCTCAAAGCGAATGCGGGACAGGATGGGGGCAATATTGCGCGGGCTGGTCAGGAAGGCGATCCCGGTCAGGTCCAGCGTTGAGTCAAAGACATTCCGCCGGTTGGGAATCAATGCACCGCCAAACGTCGGGTTGAAGAAGAACTTCTGTGCAATCCACCAGCTTGCCCACTCCCGCTGGGGTGCCGGGCAGGGAGTCAGCGTGTTGGTACACGCCGCCGGATGCGTCTGCCGCAGATAGAAGCGCTGGGTCAGGGCAAAGCCTGCTTCATTCGTATCCACGGCAATATCGGTGGTGTCGAACAGCAGCGTATTCGGCTCGGAATGAATTCCAGCCACATAGCGATAGAAGAGTTGCGGCTCGATCACATGGCGCAGTTCGCGCCGGAAGTAGGGCAGCAGAAAATCCCGCTCCACCGCCGGAGGCCGCAGATCCAGCGCAAACTCGGCGTCGGTTCGCGTCAGGGGATCATGGCTCACGTAGGGAACTCCCCCAAAGTGCGTGCCTGCCAGGTCCGGCGTCTGGCTTCCGGAGTACTGCGTCAGTCGCAGTGCAGCCGATGGCACCAGATTCCACTCGCCCAGATGCAACGGCCACAGCAGGTGCGGATACAGATCGAGCCGGCCCACATTGTGCGAGTGGAAGTTTGGCTCTGAGCGGCTGAAATCGCCCACCGAGCTGCCCATCCCCCAGGCAAGCTGTGTGCCTCCGATCGGCTGATCGATCGCATCCCAGCGAACGTTGGGCAGCGCCAGAGTCCGCACCTCGGGAACCGTGAGCACGGGAGCGCCGCTGGCATTGCCCGAGGCGCCATAGCTCTCAAATCGCTGCAACCCGGCCGTCAGCACACGGCCATGATGGTCCGCCGTCAGGGCCACATCGCTCAGCACCTCGGAGCTGGTTGCCTGGGCCAGATTTTCGTCAAAGGCCAGCCGGAAGATATAGCTCGACAGGTACTCGGCATTGCCGGCCACGCGCATATGCTCGGTCAGGTCACGACGGCCCCAGGCCTGCACATCCGTTCCGCCCTGGCGCACGCGCGTCGGAACGGTATTGCCCGGCAGCAGCTCTTCAATGCCGTGATCAATCAGCGCCTGCCAGCGCAGATTGAAGGCATCCAGCTTGCGCCCCTTGTAACGAAAGTTCCCATCCGGAGCCCAGCCGCGATTGCTCCAGTACTCCAGCCCCACCGTGGCATCGGCACTGCGGTTGATCGCCCAGTAATAGGCGTCGCCCAGCACAATCCCTTTCACGCTGGAGTCGGCAAAGATGGGCAGCAGCAGTCCCGAGCTGCGTCCGGAGACCTGCGTCGAATGCTTGAGCACAGGAATATAGAACAACGGCACATGAAAATACTGAAAGACCGTATTCCGCATCGACGCCGTATGGTCCTCAATGGCAATCGCACTGGAGAGAAACTGCCAGTCCGGTTTGGGCAGCCTGCAGGAGGTCATCGAACCATCGATGATCCGGAAGCTGTTCTCGCCGGTCTGCAGCAGCATGCGCCCGGTGAACAGAAACGGATCCGGAGTCGTGTAGACCCGCGAAGCACCCAGTCGGCGCAGGCCAAAGCTGCCCATCACGTGAAAAAACCGCGCCGTGTGCTGGTTGGGATGAATCTCTCCATGGTCGGCGTCCAGGGAAACATCCTGCGGACCGCCATCCAGCTGTACATGGCCCTCCACCTCCAGGGTGTCCGTGTCCTGGTGATATAGCACACGGTCGGCTCGCAGCACATAGCCCTGCAACGCAACCGTCACCCCGCCGCTCAGGGTCCACAATGCGCCGTCGCGCACCTGCTCGCCGGCCTGCCAGCGAAGGGTTGTGCCGCGCTCGGCCGGCGGCAGGGGACGCGCCGTGGGCAGCATCTGCAGGCTGGGATCATCGGGCAATGCCGCGGCTGAGGTTGAGACTGCCTTCGACGCAGAAACTGCAGACTTCAGCGTGGAGGCAGGAGAATCGGCGGCAGGTAACGCGTTGGTTACTAGCTGCGCGCGAATCTGCGCATGACACAGCGCAAACAGCGTGATACACCAAAAATAGTGAAGTCGCCTCACCGGATTCCTGCTCAGGATAACAAACGCTCATCCGCTATGGATATGACGATCAAAGCAGGAAATCGGAGAACAGGCAGACGATCACGGGAAGGGATACATCCTTGAGTCAGTCGGCAAGTTTCAACCGGGAGTCCACCGCACCCAGCCTCTTCGATGAGGCTCTGGAAACGCCGTCGACCCAGGATTGGAAAGGCGAAGTCAACCGTCGACTGGCCGCGCATCGCAATCGGCAGCACAGCACCACCGCCGAACAGCGCGCCGAGCATCCCTCCCGACAGAATGGGCAAGGCACATCCCGGGCCGCACAGGCCGCAGCCAGGGTCGCGGCCCGCTATGCCAATGCACCAACCTATCAGGATCTCTTTGGCAGCAATGCTGAAGCCGTGGTGCGAGCCGCCGGAGCAGCCGTCGAGGCCGCCCGCGGAGCACAGGCAGCCGCCGAAGCCGTACTCGCCGGACTGCAGGCGCATCTTCCGCTGGAATCCGAACTGACGCAGCCGCAGACCCGCTGGCAGGATGAACCACTTCCCGTTTCCATCCGGGAAACCCCGGCTCCCGTCCATGCCGAGCCTCGCTGGCACGACACCATCCCGCCCATCGCTCCAGAATCCCGCGATGTGTGGGAAGAGATGCGTGTGGCTCCGCAGCCTGACTCTGCTCGTGAGTCGCTGGCATCCTCCGGGATCCATGAGTTCGCCATCGAAGACGCGACCATTGAGCCCGTCCAGACCTCCATCGCCAACCTGATCGAGTTTCCACGCGAACTGGTCGCGGCACGCAAGGCTCGCCCCAGGCTGGCCGAGCAGCCGCTCGCAGCAGAGAACGCTGCACCCCAGCTCAGCATCTTCGAGGTTGATCCCGGCATGCAGCCCGCAGCCGAGACTGCGGCTCCCGAGTGGACCCGTCCCTCGTGGTCGCGCCTGGACGAGCGCAAGGACTGGCACGAGGAGGACTGGCACCATCAGCCCTTGACGGAAGCCGCACCGCTTGCGTCCCCCGAGGCTGCCGCCGTCGTCGATCCGGATTTTGCCCTGCGCACCCTGCCGCAGATTGCGGTGGAAGAGCCGGCAGTCGAGGAATATCCCGCAGCAGATGCCGCTCCGCCTGTCGTTGCAGCAGCGCCGGAGCCAGCCGCCTCCGTGCAGCAGTCGCAGGCACTGGCGACCGAGCCGGTGGAGTTGTTCGTAGCCGCCCGATCCTATCGCCTGCTGGCTGGCATCGTCGATGCCGGACTGGTCACGCTGGCATATCTGGGCGCGGCAACGGTCGTTCTTGCCGCCACGGACCATCCCCCTTCGGGCAAGACTGCGCTCCTTGCGACCGCCGTCGGGCTGGTCCTGTTTGCCATCCTCTATCAGGCCCTGTTCTTTGCTTTTTCTGAGGAAGGCACGCCCGGCATGCGCTACGCCCGCATCGCACTCTGCACCTTCGATGACAACAATCCCACCGTGGCCCAAAGCATGCTGCGCATCCCGGCCACCATGGCCGCCGCGCTGCCGCTTGGTCTGGGACTGCTCTGGTCGCTGGTCGATCGCGATGGTCTGGGACTGCAGGACCGGCTGTCGAAGACCTATCAGCGCAAGTACTAGCGCCTGTTCACACTTCTGGGAACAGGCCCTAACGCGCAGTCATTCCTGATCAGAGTTTCCGCTCAATCAGCCAGCACTTCCCTGCCGCGCAGCAGTGGCTACCACTCCCGCTGCGCGCGCAAGGCTGCCACGCCTGCGCCCAGCACACTGACCGCATCCTCTGACGGCAGAATCTCCAGCGAATAGCTCTGCAGCGGGCTCATGCGCACCATCTTTTCCAGGTGCTCCCGCAGCAGCTTCAGATCCAGAAATCGGATATTCATTCCGGTGAAGTAAAAGCGTCCCGGCCCGCCCAGATGAATCGCCGTGGCGCAGCCGGCAGCCAGCGCTCGGTGCCACAGATCCACAAAATCCCGGCAGCGGGCATCGCCGCTTTTGGCTGCGGCAAAGATCTCCTCCGGCTCCATGTCCATGAAGCGCAGCCGCATCGCACGGTTGCCCATGATGCCTTCAATATGCCCCAGACCGCCGCAGCCGCAGAAGCGTTCCTTGGGGTCCAGGCTCACCACCGTGTGCCCACCCTCCCAAACGCCGTCGGAGATGGGCCAGCGGCCATAGCCGATTCCATTGCCCAGCGTCCACACGCGGGTCATGCGATCCAGGTTTCCGCCGCGGGATGCCAATCCTGCAGCCACCGCATCGGCATCGTTCAGAATATGCACCGGCACGTCCACACCGCGATTGCGCAGCACCGCTGCCAGCTCGTCGCCGAAACGAATTCCCTTGATCTGTGTCAGGTTGGGAGCGTCCTCCACCACGCCGTTGCGCACCACGCCCGGAACCGCAACCCCGACAGTCGCCACCCGATGTTGCTGGCTCTGGATCAACGGCAGGATCTGGCTGGCAAGCTGCTCGTACAGCTCACTGGTCGTCACTCCGACCAGCGCTTCGGTCTCCGCCGCATCGGCTGGAAAGCGGGACAGCTCGCCAACCACCGTCATCTGTCCGTTGTCTTCCTGCAGGCTGCCGGCGACGATATGCTCCGTCATGGCCACGCCAATCGCTGAGGTCATCGATCCTCCATCCGAACCCGTGATTCTATGCTCCCGCCAAGCCGCTGGCAACCCTCAGTCGTTCTGGTAGCGATGCAGCCGCCCAATGCCATTGAAGGCGGCAACCTTGTAGCACTCCGCCAGCGTCGGATAGTTGAAGACCGTCTCGATGAAGTACTCCACGGTTCCGCCCAGCGTCATCACCGCCTGGCCGATATGCACCAGTTCGCTGGCGCCTTCGCCAATGATGTGTACGCCGAGCACCTTGCGCGTGTCGCGATGGAAGATCAGCTTCAGGCGACCGGTCGTATCGCCGCGAATCTGACCGCGCGCCACCTCCCGGTAATAGGCCATGCCCACTTCATACGGCACATCCTCCTCGGTCAGCTGCTCCTCGGTCTTGCCAATGAAGCTGATCTCCGGAATGGTGTAAATCCCGTATGGATAAAAGCTTGGGTTGGAGACCGTGTTCATGTCGTTGAAGGCGCGCGCCACGGCGATTCTGCCCTGCTCCATCGAAACCGAAGCCAGGGAGGGAAAGCCGATCACATCGCCCACCGCAAAGATCGACGGGACATTGGTCTGGAAGTTCTCATCCACCGCAATGCGTCCGCGCGCATCGGCATGAATGCCGGCAGCCTCCAGGTTCAGATCCTCCACATTGCCCTGCCGACCCACGGCATAGAGCAGGGCATCGCCGGAGACCTTCTTCTGGCTCTTCAGGTTGGCCACCACCGTCCCGTCCGGCAGCTCCTCCACGCTCTCCAGTTCCTCGCCCAGGCGCATCGTCACGCGGCTGTCCCGCAGGTGATAGCTCAGCGTCTCCACGATCTCCTGATCGGCAAACTCCAGCAGACGGTTGCGCTTTTCAATCACCGTAACCCGCACGCCCAGAATTGCGAACATGCAGGCATATTCCACGCCAATCACGCCGCCACCCACCACAATCAGCGTCCGCGGCAGCTTGGGAAGGTTCAGAATCGAGTCGCTGTTGACGATGGTTCTGTCATTGATCGGCACCCGGTCCGAGGATGCCGGCTTGGTGCCCACAGCCAGGATCACCCGATCGGCCTGCAGCGTGGTCTCCGCCTCCGGCCCATGCACGCGCACCGTCTGCGCATCCACAAAGCTGGCAATCCCGTGCAGAACCTCCACATTGTTGCGCGACAGCTGCGCCTCGGTCACGTCAATCTCGGTTTTGATCACGCCCTGCACGCGAAAGGCCAGATCATCCATGGTGATCTTTTCCTTCACGCGATAGTTCATGCCATAGACCGCCCGGTAGTTATACCCCGACAGGTGCAGCACGGCCTCCCGCATGGTTTTCGAGGGAATCGTGCCGGTATTCACGCACACACCGCCAACCACTGACCGGGACTCCACCACGGCAACGCGCTTCTTCAGCTTGGAGGCAGCCACGGCTGCCCGCTGGCCCGAAGGACCGGAACCAATCACGATGAGGTCATACTTGACGGCGCTCATGCCGGAATCTCCACAAGGACAGGGAACAGGATGATTACAAACCTCTCCTCAAACGGAGGCTAACATATGGATGCAAAAAACATGGAAAATGCCGTCCGGAGCCATCACAGTTGCTGCGCATTCCGGGACGGCAGATTCCCGCAGCACCCAAACCGGAAGCCCCAAACCGGAAGCCAAAACTCGAAGCAAAGACAAAAGCGACCGTGCAGAGGGTTTCTGCCACGGTCGCCTGGGTGCATTTGTCTTTCCTCGCACCGCTACAGCGATGCCGAACGCAGCGGAGAACCGGCCTTGACCGCTGCCGCCGAGCCACTCCAGCGGCCGCCATGCTGACGCTCTTCAATCAGCCGGAACTGCCGGATCACCCCATCCAGATCGTTGGCCAGCACCGTCAGCTGCTTGCATCCCTCTGCGGTCTCCTCGGAGGCATGCGAGTTCTCCGTGGCCAGCTGGGAGATCTGCGAGGCCGACTCGGAGATCTCGCCGGCTGCCGCCGTCTGTTCGGTGGCTGCCGTGGCAATCAGGTGAATCATGTGCTCCACCTCGCGGGCCGAGGAGATGATTGCCTCCAGGCTGGTGCGTGCGCGGGAGGTTTCGTCAATGCCGTTCTCCACGGCCACCTGCGAGCCCTGCATCAGATCCAGCGTCTGTCGCGTCTCCTCCTGAATGCTCTCAATCGTGGCGGAGATCTCCTGTGTTGCCGAACGCGTCCGCTCCGCCAGCCGTCGCACTTCGCCGGCCACCACGGCAAATCCACGTCCATGCTCCCCGGCGCGTGCCGCTTCAATGGCCGCATTCAAGGCCAGCAGGTTCGTCTGCTCGCTGATCTCCTGAATCACGGTCACCACCTTGCCGATCTCCAGCGAGCGGGTAGCCAGCTCATTCATCTTGCCTGCCACCGACGAGGACGCCGTCGAGATGCGCTGCATGGTTTCTGCCGCTGCCTGCATCACCGCGCCTCCCTCGTTGGCCTTTTCTGCCGACTGGCGGCTGGCTCCGGCGGCGGCTTCCGCATTCTGGCTGATCTCGCCAATCGTGGCCGTCATCTCCTGCGCCGCAGCTGCAATCTGGTTGGTCTTGTCCGACTGCGCATGCGTGTTTCCGCTGGTTTCCCGCGAGCGTACGCTCAACTCCTCGGCAGCCGAGGAGAGCGTGCTCACCCCGGTGGCCACCGATTCAATCACCCCGCGCATGGCGGAAACGCTGCGATTCAGCGCGGCGGAAAGTCGCCCGATCTCATCCTCGCTGGCAAAGTCCACCGTTGCGGTCAGGTCCCGCTCCGCCAGTTTTTCCAGCGCGTGGGTCACTGCGGCCAGCGGCGGCGCAATCATGCGCGTCAGTATCAGCCCCGTCACAATGCACAGCATCAGCGCAATCAGGGAAACCGCCAGCGTGATCCACGTGGACCGGCTCGCCGTCGTCACCGCGGCCAGCGCACCCGCGGTTCCAAAGCGCATGTTCAGCTCCTTGGACTCGTTGATTCCATTCAGAGCGGCATCAAAAGACTTCACGGCTGCATCGGACATCATCTGATCCAGCGCATCGCCCATGTTGTTACCCTGCACATCCGTCAACACCCGCGCCGAAATCGCGTTATAACGATCCGAGGCCGCACGAAAACTCGTATACAGCTCCTTTTCTCCCGGATAGTCAATCATGGATTCGTAGGTCTGCAGCGCATGCGTATAGTCCTGCACTGCCTTCTGATAGCGCTGCTGTTCCATCGCTTTGCAGTCCGGCGTGGGACACAGCAGCAGGGCAAGCTCCGCTCGGCGGGAGGCATTGAATGCCGCATCGATCGAGCCCAGCGCGATCATCGACGGCAGTGCGTTGTCGCGCACGTCTGTGGCCTTTACGGTCACCGAGTGGAAGGCAAAGATCGTGAATACGGCCGAGCTCAGGACGAGCAGACACACCAGCCCGAAGGCAACCATAAATTTTCGGGAAACTGGGAGATTGCGGAAGAATGTCATCGGGAAGGCTCCTGATAGGAATCCCTCTGCGTGCAGTTGGGCGCAAAAAAACAGGCAGTACCTGAAAGGCTGCGTCCCACCCGACGAAGAGTTACTGCTACCGCTCTCATCGGCGCAAGCAGACCCGACTTGAGCCGATGGACCAACAAAGCAGCTCACCCCGCAGATCCTGTTCGCAAACCAGCCTGCACCGTGGTCCGCACCCTGGCCTGTACCCTGGCCCGCATCCTGATCCGCACCCTGGTCAGGCCAGCTCGACTCCCCATCGTGCCGCGGGAAGAGTAGAATCTACCCAGCGGGGGGGGCGTAACGCCATGCGATTTACGGTATTGGATCTGGAGCGGGAAGCGATCGATTTTTCCGTCGATCTGCCAGCCGGAAGTGTGGATTTTGATGAAGATACGACCCAGATCGGGCCCATGCACAGTGAAGGCCGGGCTGAAGCTCTGCACGAGCATCGCAGCGCCACCGATATCGTCATCGATATCCGCCTGCGCGCCCGTTTTCAGGGAGAGTTTGAGGTGCCCTGTGCCCGCTGCGTCACCCCGGTGCGGCATCCTCTGGAAGGGGATTTCGATCTGATCTTCCGTCCGGCCGGCGTTGACGCCGAGAATGCCGAGGGCTCCATCTCCACACAAGAGACAGAAATCGGGTATTATGAAGGAGGCAGTTTGCAACTGGAGGACGTTCTGCGCGAGCAGGTCCTGCTTGCTTTGCCCGCCAGAACACTCTGTCATCCGGATTGCAAAGGCCTGTGTCCCGTTTGCGGTCAGAATCGCAACGAGGTATCCTGCGACTGCGCAGAACGGAAAATGGACCCGAAGTGGAGTCAACTCGCGCAGCTCAGCAAAAAAGACGCCTGAGCCGCTGGTTTCTCCCGGTCGAAGCGCGGATTCGACGAGTGGTAGCTTGAAAGGAATGTGTCATGCCTAATCCGAAACGACGTCACTCGAAGCGTCGCACTGCTCTTCGCCGGTCCCACGATCACCTGACCGCCGGTTCCCTGTCCCTGTGCCCGAACTGCCAGGAAAAGAAGCTTCCTCACCGGGCCTGCCCCAAGTGCGGGGAATATAAGGGCCGCGCCGTGCTCGAGAGCAAGACCGCAGTCAACTAACCTCCGCCAACATGGCAAAGCTCATCGACATCGCGCTGGACGCATTCGGTTCGGACAAAGCGCCCGAACCGGAGATTCGTGGAGCCATCCTCGCCTGTAAATCCCTCCCTGTCCGGGTCCACCTTGTTGGGCCCGAATCGGAGTTGCGCGATCTTCTGGATGAATATCTGGAAGACGAGGATCTGCCCATTACCATCCACCATGCCTCGGAACGCATCGGCATGGACGAGAAGGCTGCCCACGCAGTCCGCACCAAGCGCGACAGTTCCATGCGCGTCGGTCTCAAGCTGGTCCGCGAAAAGAAGGTTGCCGGCTTTGTGACTGCCGGGAACACCGGCGCTGCCATGGCCACGGCCAAAATGGTCCTGGGAGCCATCCCGGGCGTGGATCGTCCGGCGCTTACAGCCCGCATGCCCACGGTCACCGGGTCCCCCTGTGTCCTGCTCGATGTCGGCGCAAACGTCGATTGCAAAGCCCACAATCTGGAGCAGTTCGCCATCATGGGCGAGATGTTTGCCCGCAGTGTGCTCAAGGTTGCCCAGCCACGCGTCGGGCTGCTTTCCATCGGCGAGGAAGAGTCCAAAGGCAATGAACTGACCCGCGAAGCCTTCCCGCTGCTGCGCGCCCTGCCCATTCACTTCACCGGCAACGTCGAAGGCCGGGACATCTTCAACGGCTCGGCCGACGTCATCGTCTGTGACGGGTTTGTCGGCAATGTCGCGCTGAAGACCGGGGAAGGCATCGGACGGCTGTTCCGCGACCTGCTCCGCGAATCCCTGACCCAGACCGTCACCGCACAGGTGGGAGCCATGCTCTCCCGCAAGGCATTCAACAACTTCAAGCGGCGGCTGGATTACAACGAGTACGGCGGTGCGCCGCTGCTCGGCGTCCGTGGCATCTGCATCATCACCCACGGCTCCTCCAATGAGATTGCCATTCTCAACAGCATTCGAGTCGCCATCGAGTTTGCCCGCGCAGAGATCAACAGCAAGATTGAGCAGGAACTGGCCAACCGCTCCCCACGCCCGCAGGCATCCCCCAACACATCTCCGGACGCATCGGCTGACCATGACATCGCCGTCCAGTAACCCCGGTCCCAGCCCGGCGAGTCCCGGCCCGGCGAGTTCCATTCCTGCTCTTTCCGGCCTGGCTCCCAACCGGGTCCTGCCTGCCCTGCTCGTCTGCCCTGCCTGCCATGGGCCGCTAGGCGCCCTGGCCGACCAGTCCGCACTGCAGTGCGCAGCATGCCGACGCGACTTTCCCATTGTGGATGGAATTCCGCTGTTGATCGCCGAGTAGTCCCGCCTTGCGGATACGCCTCCGCACTGCAGCAACCGGCCGGAGCCAGGGGCTTTCCGATCTTCAGCGACGGATGTAAAACGGCCAGACGATGGCTGCCGCAAAACTCATCGCAGCCACCAGCGCCAACCCCAGCAGACAGTAGAGAAGGATCAGGTTTGGCCCTTTGACTGGTTCGTTCTGCTCATTCGGGCTGGACGCATCCTGCCCGGAAATCTTCTGCTCGCTCTTCATGCTTCCCTATTCATACTTCAGCGATTCCACCGGATCCATCTGTGCTGCCCGGGTTGCCGGCACAGTCCCGAAGACCACGCCCACGATCAGGGACACCCCCAGTGCGGCAATGATCGACCACGGCGAGATGGGAATAATGTAGTTGGTAAACAGCCGGACCCCCAGCGGAATCCCCAGTCCCAGCAGGGTTCCCACCAGCCCGCCGGCCAGTGAAATCATCACCGCTTCGGCCAGGAATTGCAATCGTATCTCCCGCGACGTTGCCCCCAGTGCCTTGCGAATACCGATCTCGCGGATGCGGGAGCGCACATTGGCCAGCATGATGTTCATGATGCCGACTCCGCCCACGGCAAGGGTCACCATGGCCACGGCAATCAGGACTGCCGTCAGTCCAGTGGCAATGCGCCCGGCCATGGTCAGCACCTCGGTCAGCGTCGTCGTCCGATAGACCGAGTTCGGCTTGTGCCGTGACTTGACGATGCGCACGATGGCAGCCGAAGCATCCGGCACATCCGCCATGCTCCGCATCGAAAAGTAAATCTGCTTCACATTATCGGTACCCGTAAAGTAGCGCGCCACCGAATACGGGATCAGGATGGTGTTGTCCGTCAGCTCCGATTGCCCAAAATCATCCACCGATTCCTTGAATGTCCCGATGATCGTAAACGGAATCCCGCTGATCGAAAAGCTCTGCCCCACCGCAGCATCGGCGGAGCCAAACATCTGTCGCGCAAAGGGCAAGGTAACCACGGCACACTTGATGTGGGCCCGCTCGTC
This sequence comes from Acidobacteriota bacterium, assembly GCA_021804965.1. Lineage (GTDB taxonomy): Bacteria > Acidobacteriota > Terriglobia > Terriglobales > Acidobacteriaceae > Acidicapsa. The sequence goes on along the minus strand of JAJZGG010000009.1, from coordinate 16,966 downwards.
CTCGCTGTCCATGAAGCGGCCCTGGGTCACAATCAGGTTGCGGACCTTCTGGTAGGCCGGAACCACGCCCAGAACCAGCGTGTCCTTGACCACCCCGCCACCGAACGAGATCCGGTCATGCATCTCCATCACCGGCGATGAATACTGTACGCTGGGCAGCTGCGCCTCCACGGCGCGCTCGTCCTCGCGTGTCAGATAGTCGTTGTACTCCACATTTTCGCTGCCCACGGCACCGCCACCGGCATATTCCAGCTCCACCATGTTGGTGCCGATCTTCGAGATCAGTCCCAGCGCGTACTCGCGGCCAGTCAGCCCGATGGTGACCACCAGAATCACCGAGGCCGAACCAATCACCATGCCCAGTGCCGTCAGCGCAAAACGTGCCTTGTTGGCCCGGAAGGAGTCCACCGCAAGCCGGATCGTCTCCTCCAGCGCAATCGTACGCCGAGCACTGCGCAGCGTTGCGCGGAAGTCCTCCATCCGTTCCTGTTCGGTTGCCGTCGCCATGCTTTCCGTCTTGCGCGCCGCGGCTGTGGGTCTGCCGCGACGCTTCTCTAATCAGCTTACCTGTTCGATGCAGCTTGCAGCGACTGCGGTGCAAGCTGTGGCTCCGATTCACTGCGGATCGTAGTGATCCAGCCACTTCAGCTCCTCGCGCAGCTTGATGTAGCCATGCCAGGGATTGTTGCCCAGCCCATGTCCCTCGCCGGGAAAGACCAGGAAGCTGTGCGCAATCCCAAGCCGCTGCAGCGCGCGCTCCAGCGTGACGCCCTCCAGATAGCTCACGCGGACGTCGTGGCTGCCCTGCACAATATGCGTGGGCGTACGCACACGATCCATCCGAAACAGCGCCGCCTCAGACTGGTAGAGTGCCGGCTGCTGCCACGGAGCACCCTCCAGGTACCAGGCATCGTCATAGGAGACATCATCGTTGCCCCAGTTTGCAGCATGCTCCACCGCGCCTGCGCCGGTCACCGCAGCCTTAAAACGCGTGGTTGCCGTAATCAGCCAGTTGGTCATGTACCCGCCGTAGCTGTAGCCGCCCACCGCCAGCTTGTCCGGGTCTGCAATCCCGTCCCGCACCAGCGCATCCACACCGGAGAGAATATCCTCCCCGGGCTTGGAGACAATATGCGGCGCAATCTGCAGCATAAACGTGTCTCCGTAGCCGGTTGAGCCGCGATAGTTTGGCCGGAAGACCAGCCAGCCATGGGCCGCCGCCAGCGTGGCCCAGTCATACCAGTCGGCACCAAAGCGATTTCCGTCGGCATCCGCCGGTCCGCCATGAATCAGCGTCAGCATGCGCAGATGTTTGGCGTTCTCCTGTCCCGGAGGGTAGATCAGCACGCCCTCCACCGGCACACCATCCGGCGCTGTCCACCGGTACGGCTTCCACGTAGGCTGCGCACGCTCGGCAAAGATCGGATTGAAATGCGTCAGTTCGGCAGCCTGCTCCGGATGCGCCGCATCCGCTGCCAGATATACCTGCGTCGGCACATTGATCGCCGAACGTTCATACACCAGGCCATGCCCATGCAGCGGCACCGCAACCGCAGCCACGGACCCGTTGCCGCTGGGCATCTCCTCGGCATGCTTTCCGCTCACGTGATACAGGTGCTGCTCGGTCCCTTTCAGTCCCAGAGCCACCAGGGAGCCATCCGCAAGCTGGTCAAATCTCTCGTAGGAGCCGGAAAAATCCTCACCCAGTCGGGTCACCGCGCCGGAGGCAAGATTCAGCCGATAAAGCCGACCCTGCACATCCCGATACGGTCCCTCCAGCGACCCGCCCGCAGCATGCACAATAAACTGCAGCGAACGCGAATCCGCCGTCCAGTGCAGCTCGGCTTCCAGCGCCTGATTCTGCGTCACCCGGTGCGGATCTCCGCCTGCCACCGGCAGGGTATAAATCTCGATCTCCGCCGGATTCTCCATGCGATGGCTGATGGAGTTGGTCACAAAGGCAATCTGCGCTCCATCTGGGGAAGGGGTAATGTCGTTGATCTCCAGCGGGCTTTTGCCCAGCATCCTGCTGCCTTCCGGCAGCATCGGCCTAGCGCTGTCCGGCTTCGGCGGATGCTCCGGAGCCACCGTACGATTGCGTTGCTGGGCCGCGCTCACCGGCAGCACCAGCAGGGCATCGCCGCGCTCCTGTTCGCGCCAGCGAATCACGTCCTTCCACTCCGCCTTCCACTCGGCCTGGGCATCTTCGCTGATCGGCTGGCGAACGGAGAAGTAGATCGACCGGCCATCCACCGACCAGGCAAAGCTGTGGGTATCGATCGCCTCGGTATAGAGCGGCTGCGCCTCGCCGCCTGCAGCGGAAATCAGCCAGATGCGCGTGGCAGACTTTGAATCTGCATCCCCGGCAACGGTGCGGTCGGAAAGAAAAGCAATCCATCGCCCATCCGGACTCCAGCGGGGATCGGAATCCGATGCGGCTTCCGTCAACGGATGCAGTCCGCCACGCTGGGTCCAAAGCCAGAGCTGGTCGCGAAACCGGCTTCCGGCCCAGTCCGGGGACTCAGTTCCGATGACCACCGCCGAGCCATCCGGCGAAGGCATGGCTGCGGTAATGGCCGTCGTGTTCAGAAACTCATCCAGCGAAATGGCTGGCTTGCCGGCTGCCGGCGCTGCGCCGGCAACGGCACTCACGGACAGGGCAACGAAAAGAAGCTGCGAGACAGAGCGAAGACGAAGCACAGAAACTCCTTGGAGGCACAATCTGGTTGGAAGCATAGACGGCAGCACGCAGGTCCGTCACCAAGAAAAAAGAGCCGGGAGATTGTTCTCTCCCGGCTCTCGGTTGCAGAACCCGCTTCACAGTTAGAAGTCGTAACGAAGTCCGAACTGCATGCGACGGAAGTTGCTGGCTGCCGGCAGGGTTGCGCCGTATGCACCCAGGGTGGAACTAGAGACCTGAGCGTTGATGCTGTTGGTATCGAAGCGGTTGGAGTTGGTCACGTTGAAGACTTCCCAGTCGAACTTGAGCGCACCGTAGCGCGAAAGCACCCAGTTCTTGCTCAGGGTCGTGTCGATGTCAAAGTAACCATCGCCGCGGAAGACGTTGCGCGATCCTGGCTCGCCGGGATACGGCAGGCGAACAGGGCCGTTGTTGCTCTGGTAGTTGGCGCCAATGACACCAGGGTTGGCAAAGACCTGCTCCTGACCCGCAACCTGGTGCTTGTGAGTCTTGATGTACCCGGTCTTCACCGCAAACCCCTCAAGCTGCCAGTCGGTGGTCCAGCCCGGCTCGTAAAGCGAGAACGGCAGACCGCTCGTCCAGCGATAGAGACCGGCAAAGGTCCATCCACCCACCAGGCTGTCCACTGCCTTGTTGGCACTGCCCAGGAACTGCTTGCCGCGGCCCACCGGCAGATCATAGACCATGTCCGCGTTCACCAGGTGACGCGTATCGAAGTCGGAGACTGCCTTGTTCAGCTTCGGATTCCAGGAGTTCTGAATGGCGGAGCCGCCGTTTAAATCCGCAGAAAACTCGCTGCCGCGCTCCGTGCCCGAGTTCAGATCCAGCGACTTCGACAGCGTGTAGCTGACGTCGAAGCTGAGACCATGGGCAGCCGGATGCCGCAGGGAGGCCTGCAGAGCGTTGTAGGAGCTGGAGCCTATCGTTGACCATGCATACAGAGAGGAGAACTGGCTCTGCCAGAACTTGTTTGTTCCGTTGGCGCAGTAGCCCCCATACACGCAGTAGAAGTCGATATCCGCCAGTGCAGATGTCTCGCCTGCGCCGTAACGGTTCACAGCCCACTCGTTGTTATACACAGCCTCGGTGGCCGACTCACCCTGGAAGTCAAAGTTGGCCATCTGCGGGAAGACATCCTCAAAGTACTTGATGGTTGGGACCGAAACCGGGGCAGTGGCACCGCCGCTGCTGGCTCCGTACTCCGTCGAGTAGTATGCACCCTGATGCTCGTCCACCAGCTTGGACAACTGCGCACCGGCAGTGAAGTAATCCCCGGCACCCTGCGGATCGTTCCAATCCACAGGCTCGGCCAGATCGAGCTGCTGCAGCAGATGACGGCCGAAGCGGCCCACATAGGCCTCCTCAAAGAGCAGCCCCCACGGCAGTTGCCGCTGGAACGAGAGGTTGTAGGCATAGGAGTACGGCGTCTTCAAGCGGTTGTCCACGCCAAAGGTGATCAGGAACGATCCCGGAGGAGGCGTGTACGGGAAAGCCGTAGTCTGCGACGCAGCGGGCAGTGGAATGTTGGGCAGATTGTGTTCCCCGGTGAAACGCGGCGACGGATTCGACCCCGTGTAGGAGAGTACGTTCGCCTGGTTGGTCAAACTTGTGCTCAGACCGAAAGCACCATTGGACACAAAGTTCTGTACCAGGGCCTCGCCATAGTGGTCAAAGTACATGCCTGCACCTGCGCGAATGGACGTCTTGCTGTCCGGAGACCACGCGACGGCAAAGCGAGGGGCAAAATTGTTCTTGTTCTCCGGCCAATATCCCGGAGCATTGTTGCCCTTTCCTGCAGGGGCAAAGGAGATCAGCGGCTCGGAGATGACACCCTTCGCTGCTGCGTATCCGCGCTCCTTGAACCAGTTGTGCGTATTGATGGTGGGTGCCACCTGCTGACCATGCACCTCATACGGGGTCGAGAGAAGGGTGTACCGCAGACCGGCCGTAACCGTCAGATTCGGCCTCACGCGCCAGCTGTCCATCACATACCCTTCGTACTCGTTCGCGCGATAGTGCTGCTTGATCAGCGCGCCCGTCGGATACAGTGTGCCGCCCGTCCGCGAGGTCACGCGGTAGTTATAGTTGTTCGTCAGCGAAGGAACCGTACCGAGGATGGACGCATAGGCGATGCTATACGATTGGCTGAACCCGGCACCGACTGCCGGCAGATTCGTGCCCAGTGAAGACGGATCCGGAGCTGCACCGCTGCCCACCAGCCAGTATGGATTGGTGCTGGCAACATTGAACGATGCCGCATCCGTGGTGTTGATGTCCTGCACCAGTCGCCAGTTCACACCCACGGAAATCGTGTGGTTGCCCTTCGTGATCGTCAGGTTGTCCACGACGTTGTGTACCGGAACCGCATTGATCGTATTGCGCGTCTGGGCTTCCGGCTGGGTCAGGAAGCGGAAGTCCACATACTGACCGGAACCGATGCCGGACAGACCATAGCTCTGCCGGACATAGCCGTAACGCAGGTCATTCACGATGTTCGGCGTCGGATTCCAGGTGTGGCCAACGGCCAGACCCTTGGTGTTATAGACCTTCACCGACGATGGGGGCTGTCCGGGCAGGTTTGCATCCCCGGCATAGGTGTCTTTCTGGTAGTTGCCGCGGACAAAGATCTGCTGCTTGCTGGTCATGTTGTAGTCCAGCTTCAGGATGCTCGTGTTCTGCGTGGTCGGAATCTTCACCGGGAAGAACAGCGAACCGTTGTTCAGTCCGTCACCCGAGGCCGAACCGGTGGACACCGGAACATTCTTGTAATAGGAAAGAACATTCGGGTTCACGCCCGGACCCCAGGGGCAGACCGTTGCTCCGTCAAAATTGCTTGAGGTGCAGCCGGAATCCAATGAGGCAATATTGGCCGTCGACAGGGTGTCATTGTTGCCCTGCGCGTCCTGATACATGATCGTGCCATTCTGGAAGGCAACGGAGGGAACGGTAGCCGAGGCCACATCATCAATGGCCTGCCGCAGTCCTTCGTAGTTGCCAAAGAAGAAGAGCTTGTCCTTCTTGATCGGTCCACCCAGTGCGGCACCGAAGACGTTGCGCAGATATTTGGCCGGAATGTTCGGCATGCCCGCGCTCAACTGCGAGTTCTTCAGGAACCAGTTGTTGCTCACCGTGTTCGTCGGGCGGTAGTACTCATAGGCCGCACCGTGAAAATGGTTCGTGCCCGATTTGGTCACCAGCGAAACCTGTGCGCCCGAGGAGCGACCTTCATCGGCGCTGCCATCGGAAGTGGTTACGCGAAACTCTTCGGTCGAATCGAGCGTTGAGCGCAGCACGCCCGTGAATGCGTAGCCGTTGATCTGGCTGTTGTCATCCAGACCATCCAGCGTGATGTTGCCCTGGTCCGAACGGCTGCCGGAGACCGCACCCTGGCGGCTGTCCGTACCCTCCTGGTTGCCGGTGGCACTCTGTCCGCCGCCCTCACCCAGGAAGAGCACGCCGGGCTGCAGAGCCAGCAGCGAGATGGGATCGCGACCATCGGAGGGAATCGACTGAATCATCTGGTTGCCGATCGAGTTGCCTTCCGAGGCATCGGTCGTATTCAGCGTCTGCGCCGAGCCGCTGACGTCCACCGTGACGTTGCTGGCCTCCACGGAAAGCGCGAAGTTGATCGTGGCCGGCTGATTCACCAGCAGTTCGGCCGTCTTCGACTGCTTGCCAAAGCCGCCCGCCTCAGCCGTGATCAGGTAATGGGCCGGAGGAATCTGCGGAAACTGGTAATAGCCCGAGCCATCGGACATTGCAGTGAAGGTCTTGTTCACGGACTTGTCGAGCAGCGTGACCTTGGCGCCGGGTACAAGTGCTCCCGCCTGATCTTTCACCAGTCCGCGCAGCGAAGTGGTTGCAACCTGACCAAATGCATAGCTGCAAGCAAAGAAAATGCACAGGAGCATCGCTCCCAGGTGGGATCGTTTCACGTTACTTCCTCCAGAAAACGTCTGCGGTGCAAAAAACTGCGAAGGGTGCAGAAGTTGAAATACTGCAATTGGTTCTGCCAGCCACACTGTCCAGTTTGGGGCAACCGGAGCTTGGCGGCCTACCCGCCTCGATGAGTTCCCTCATTTTGCAACAAATTTCCCATGTGTTCAATAAAAATTTATTTTGCCGCATCCGGATAAGCGATTTTTATCGGAGCGATCGACTCTTTCCGCCCCTCACCGACCCACATTCCCCTATATGACGGCAAATTCTGCGCGAATCCGCTGGCAGGTCGTCTTCAGATCCTCGGGCAGAATGCGGGTCTCGGCCAGCGTCGTCATAAAATTCGTATCGCCGGTCCACCGCGGCAACACATGCAGATGCAGATGCCCGGCCACGCCTGCACCGGCCGCCTCACCCAGATTCATGCCCATATTCACGCCGTGCGGACGATAGAGCCGCGCAAAAATCTGCTCCACCTGCTGCGCCAGATCGCTCATCTCGTGCGCCGTGCTCGCTGGCAGCGCCGCAAAACTGGCCTGGTGCGCGTACGGAATGATCATCAAGTGGCCCGAGGTGTAGGGAAACGCATTCAAGCAGACAAAACACTCCCGCCCGCGATGGACCAGCAGCGCAGCCTGATCCGCCTCCTCAGCCGCCATCCCGCATTGCGCTGCATGGCTGGCCGCAGCCACCAGATTGCAGAACACGCAGCCGTGATCTCCCGGCCAGGCCGACAGCGCCGCCGGAACGCCCTTCCGCGCCTCACCCTGCGTACCCGTCACATACTGATACCGCCACGGCGTCCAAAGGTAGTCCATGCTGGTCAGTATATGGGTTTCATCGGCGGCAGGTTGACGGACAGAGCGCTTGTCTCACGGTGCAGCTGCCACCCGCATTCGCGGCGATTCTGTCGACGGGCTCGCGCCGCGAGGAGTCGGCATGTGAAGGGAGTCTCGCATATGCCCCAAAAATAGGGCAGTTGTGTCAATCTTCCGTTGCAAAGCCCTGCGGATTGTGCGCGTATTGATTGACGCTGCCTGCAACGCGTTGCTACGATAAAGGTGTATCTGTACGCCCGGATTTCAGCGTGCAGACGAAGCTGTTGCAGAAGATGTTCTCGACGTCCTTCGCTTGGCACCATGGCAACACACCGGTTTCCGCCGGGTTGCCGCTTGATGAAAAGCGAAGATACACGGTAAAGCAGTCCGGACGCAAACAGCTTGGCAGAACGGCCTTCAGAGCCAGCAGTACTGGAGACTCGCCTGTGTCCTTCATTCGGCACCGGAAACGGCCCGTGTGGGGAATTGAAATCCGGAGCTGGCAGTCATGGCAGACGTCCTCAATCTTGAAACCGAGAGCAAACCCCTGAATACCGAATTGGAAACCCCTGAGCTTGAGCCTGCGGCGGAGCAGTCCACACCGTCGTCTGAACCCACCCTTCACCCGGAAATCTCTGCAAATGCTGAACCCGAGCAGCCTCAGGCTGCCGAAGTTGCCGCAGCAGTAGCCCACGTGGAGCAGGCAACTGCCGCCACCGAGCAGGCTGCAGCCTACGTGGCCTTCGATGCGGACATCGAATCGGGCACCGACTTTGCTGCCGCCCTGGAAGCCTACGAGCGCGAGCAGGCTGCGGAAGCAGCTGCCGTCGAGGCCTACGGCGACAGCGTCGTCACCGGCAAGATCGCAAACCTCACCGAGAAGCACGCCGTCATCAACGTTGGACTGAAGTCCGACGGTCTGCTGCCGATCGAACAGATCCTCGATCACAATGGCCAGCCGAAGTTCCAGGCCGGCGACATGATCGATGTGGTGATTGAGCGCGAAGAGCCCGAGGGCGGCTATCTGGTCAGCTACGAGAAGGCACAGCGCCTTCGCGTTTGGGATGACATTGAGAAGGCTGCCAACGAGAAGATTGCAGTCATGGGTACGGTGGTCGGCCGCGTCAAGGGCGGTCTGACGGTGGATATCGGTCTGAAGGCATTCCTGCCCGGCTCCCAGCTGGAGATTCGCCCCGTCCGCAATCTGGACGGCTACCTGGGTCAGCAGATTCAGGTTCGCGTCATCAAGCTGAACAAGAAGCGCGGCAACGTCGTGGTCAGCCGCAAGGAACTGCTGGAAGAAGAGCAGAACTCCCGCAAGGAAGAGACGCTGCAGCACCTGAGCGAAGGCGCCATCCTGACCGGCTCGGTGAAGAACCTGACCGACTACGGCGCGTTTGTGGATCTGGGCGGCATTGATGGCCTGCTCCACATCACGGACATGAGCTGGGGCCGCCTGACGCACCCCCGCGATCTGGTCAATGTGGGCGACGAGATCCAGGTGCAGGTGCTGAAGTTCGATCGCGAGAAGCAGCGCGTCTCGCTCGGCTTCAAGCAGCTCACGCCCGATCCGTGGCTGGATGCCGTCGAGCGCTATCCGGTGGGAGCACACGTTCAGGGTCGCGTGCTTTCCGTCACCGACTACGGTGCGTTCATTGAGCTGGAGCAGGGCATCGAGGGACTGGTTCACGTCTCCGAAATGACCTGGTCCAAGCGGATGAAGCATCCGAGCAAGCTGGTCAAGCCGGGCGATCAGGTGGAAGCCATCGTACTGGCCGTCAATCCCTCCGACCGTCGGATTTCCCTGGGCATGAAGCAGCTCCAGCAGAATCCGTGGGAGAACCTGACCGAGCGCTACCCGTCCGGCACGGAAGTCGAAGGGCGCGTCCGCAATCTGACCGACTTCGGTGCATTCATTGAAATCGAGGACGGCATCGACGGTCTGGTGCATGTCTCGAACCTGAGCTGGACCAAGCGGATCAAGCATCCTTCGGAAGTGCTCAAGAAGGGCGAAAAGGTCAAGGCTGTGGTGCTGGGCGTGGAGCCGGAGAATCGCCGTCTCTCGCTGGGCATCAAGCAGCTGCAGCCGGACGTCTGGGAGACCTTCTTCCGCCAGCATCGCGTCGGCGATGTGGTCCACGGCAAGGTTCTGCGCACGGCGCAGTTCGGAGCCTTTGTGGAAATCGCGGAGGGAGTCGAGGGCCTGTGCCACGTTTCAGAAGCAGTGGATGCCGAGGGGCATGCACTGACGCTGGAGCAGGGTCAGGAGCACGACTTCAAGATCATCAAGATGAGCGTGGACGAAAAGAAGGTCGGATTGAGCATTCGCGCCGTGGGCGAGGAAGCCAGCCGCAGCGAAGTGGAGAGCTACAAGGCTCCCACAAGCTCTTCCTCTTCCAGTTCCACCACCACCCTTGGCGATCTGGTCAACTGGTCCAAATTCCGCCGCTAACACCGGGGACATCTCCCTGCAGACAAGGACCGCCATCCGGCGGTCCTTTCTGTCTCAGCAGCAGTTTCCACCGATGCAGTCCAGCCCGCGAAAGGCTCAGCCGATGATGGAATCGCAATCTGAACGTCCCCGCAGGGCATGGTCGCGCCGGGATCTGCTAAAGGGCTCCGCGCTGGGTGCCGCTGCGCTGGCGCTCTATGCCGGGGAAATTGAGCGGCACTGGCTGGAGCACCGCCAGATCTCCATCCCCATCGCCGGCCTGCGCTCCCAGTTCCACGGCTTTCGTCTGGCGCAGATCAGCGACATTCATCTGGAAAACTGGACCGAGCCATTCTTCCTTCGCCACGCCGTCGATCAGGTCAATCGCATGCAGCCGGATGCCGTCATGCTGACCGGAGATTTCATCACCACCTCGGAAGGCGGAAACAGGTTCCCTGCCGAAGCCATGGAGACCTGCGCATCCATCCTCTCCGGACTGCGCTGCCGCATCCGCTACGGCATTCTCGGCAATCACGATGCGCAGGTTGCCCCGCAGGCCGTGGTGCAGGCTTTGGCCGCGCACGGCATACCGGTCCTGCGCAACCAGTCCGTACCCATCGAGCGCGATGGAGCCCGCTTCTGGCTTGCCGGCATTGATGACATGCTTTCCGGGCGCCCTAATCTGGAGAAGACCATTCCGCCTTCGATCCGCAATCTGCCGCAGGAGCCCATCCTACTGCTGGGGCATGAGCCGGATCCTGCCGTGATCATCGCCCGCCATCCTGCTGCAGCCAACGTGCGCCTGATGCTCAGCGGCCACACCCACGGCGGACAGGTACGTCTGCCCTTTGTCGGTGCGCTCACCTTGCCACCCAAGGGCAAACTTTTCCCGCAGGGGCTGTACACCGTCGGCCAGATGCATCTCTACGTCAACCGCGGCCTGGGCACAGTCGGCGTTCCCTTCCGTTTTGACTGCCCACCGGAGATCACCGAAATCACCCTGCTCAGCGCACCTGCCCTATAGGCTTGCTGCCGCTGTCCGCCGGCTGGCCAGCCAGGCGCTCAACAGCAGCCCCAGCACCACTGCAGCTGCGGCAAACAGATACATGGCAGGAAATCCCCAGCCGCCAATGATGGCTCCGGCCACCGGTCCGGTGATCATCATGGCAAAGTCCATGAAGACCCCGTAGGCGGCCAGAGCCGTGCCTTTGTCCTGAGGCGGAATCGGGCGCACCGCCTCCACGCCCAGCGCCGGGAAGACCAGCGAAAAACCAAAGCCGGTCAGTGCCGCCCCGGCATAGGCCGCCACGCGCGTCTGCGCACTCCACAGCAGGCACAGGCCCAGGGATTCCAGCAGAAAACAGACTGTGGCCACGCGATATCCGCCCACCCGGTTGATCCATCCGGCAAAGAGCAGGCGCGCGCTGATAAACAGCGCGCCAAACAGCGTGAGGGCAAAGGCTGCGCCCGACCAGTGCCGGTGCGCAAAATCCAGCGTAATGAAGGTGGCCAGCACGCCAAAGCCAATGCTGCCCAGGCCCAGCCCGGTTCCCTGCATTGCCACTCGCCGGAAGACGTGGTGATAGGGCAGTTTTTCTCCATGCACAATCGGTGCCGCCTGCTGGCGCAGGGCCATCACCAGCGGCACAAAACCCATCGCCGCAATGGCAATCCCCACCCACCGATAGCCCAGGAAGGTGAGCAGGCCCACGCCAAGCGGAGCACCCAGGGCCACGCCGCCGTAGGTGCAGATCCCGTTCCAGGAGATCACCGCCGCCGTATTCTCCACTCCGGCGCCCCAGATCCCCCATATCGTTGCGCCCGTTCCCACCAGGCTTTCGCTGGCGCCCAGCGCAAGCCGCGCAGCAAACAACAGCGCAATCCCCACCAGATGCCGATGCAGCAGCGCTGCACTGGCCACCATCAGCACGCCGCTCAAGCCGCACAGCAACAGCCCGGAACTCACGGCAAACCGTGCTCCGCGCCGGTCAATGATCATCCCGGCCCAGGGTCTGGTCAGCACCGTTGCCACATACTCCAAGCTCACCACCAGCCCGGCCAGCATCGTGCTGTAACCCAGCCGCAGATGCACATAGCCGGGCAGCACAGCCAGCTGCATGCCAATCGTCGTGTAGCAGATCAGGCTGTAGACAACGAAGGAGAAGATGCGGGCATTCAGCGCAAGATTGGACAGTCCGCCGGAGCTCCGCGTGGGGGCAGTCATTCGTGACATCGGTACCCTCAGTATACGAATTCTGCGCTGCTAGACCTGCGTCTCACCGGCATCCAGCAGCATATCGGCCACCGCCGCAGCCGCGCTGGCCGCAGCCACCGAGTGCACCCGCAGAATGGATGCCCCACAGAGAATTGCCCCCGTCAGCCCGGCCAGACTGGCCTGCTCAACCGCAGTGCGGCTGCCCACTTCCCTGCCCGCACGCCGGGCCAGCGCATGGCGCAGAAACGACTTGCGCGAGAGGCCTGCCAGCAGCGGCCGTTCCAGGGCAAGCAACGAGCGCTGTCCGCGCAGCAGTGCGAAGTTTTCCTCCATCCGCTTGCCAAATCCATATCCCGGATCGAGCACCACAGCCTCATCCGCAATCCCGGCTTCGCGAGCCCGCCGCAGCGACTCCTCCAGTCCTTCGGTCACCATGCGCACCACGGCCTCGGCAGAAAGCTGCGACTGCTGCCTCCACTCCTCCGGTCGGCCACGCGTATGCATCAGCACCACCCCGCATCCGGCCGCCACGCAAACCGAGGCCATTTCGCTGTCCCAGTGCAGGCCGCTCACGTCGTTGATCACGTCCGCACCGGCCTCCAAAGCCGCACGCGCCGTGGCCGCCTTGTAGGTATCCACAGACAGCACCGCCTCCGGTCGGGCGCGGCGCAGCATCCCCAGCACCGGCAACAGCCGATCCTGCTCCTCGGCTGCACTCACTGTGGCGTGTTCCGGGTCTCCGGCGTGCGAACCGGGACGCGTGCTCTCCGCGCCCAGATCCAGAATGGAGGCTCCATGGCGCAGCATCCGAAGTCCATGCTCCACGGCACGCTCCGGCTCCACAAACCGTCCTCCATCGGAGAACGAATCCGGAGTCAGGTTCAGCACACCCATGATCTCGGTGCGCGCTCCCAACTCCAGCACACGCCCGCGGAGCTGCCATCGATGATGCGGTCGGGGAAACGTCTGTTCCGTGGGCTGGCTCATCCATCGCCTCTTTTAGCTGGCAGCGGCACGCTGTTCGGCGCGCTGCGCAGACTGGATGCGAATCGAGACATGGACCAGTCCCAGTGCGGCCGGGGTCACGCCGGGAATCCGGCTCGCCTGCCCAATCGTTACCGGGCGCACACGTCCCAGCTTTTCCTGCATCTCGCGGGAGAGCCCGCTGATCCGCGTGTAATCCAGCCACTCCGGAATCGATACTGCTTCGGCATCCTTCAGCTTCTGGATCGCCCGCCGCTGCTGATCCAGATAGCCGGAGAATTTGATCTCCGTCTCCACCGCGCGCAGCTCGTTGCGGCGGATCGCGGCCAGCGCATCCTCCGCGCCATGCAGCATCGGAGCCAGCGCCTCGTCGGCGCCCATCCGGTCGGCAATCGCAGGCAGAATCCGCTCCATCGTAATCTCCGGTCGGCGCAGCAGTTGTGCCCACGTCTGCCCGGCCACCGCGCTCAGCGGCAGATCCGGCACCACGGCCGCCAGTCGCTCGGCCTGCAGCTTTTCTGTCTCCAGCAGCCGTTGCAGCCGCTGCATGCGCTGCTGCTTCTGCTCAAACTCCTGCCATGGCTCATCGGCAATCAGTCCCAGCCGACGCGCATGCGGCGTCAGGCGGCGATCCGCATTATCAATCCGCAGATGCAGCCGAAACTCGGCCCGCGAGGTAAACATCCGATACGGCTCATTGGTGCCCTTGGAGATCAGGTCGTCGATCAGGATGCCCGTGTAGCCCTCGCTGCGATCCAGCGTAAACGGCTCGCGCTCCTGCACCTGCAGCGACGCGTTGATTCCGGCCATGATCCCCTGACAACCGGCCTCCTCGTACCCGCTGGTGCCGTTGATCTGCCCGGCCAGAAACAATCCCCGAATGCACTTCACCTGAAGCGTGCGATCCAGCTCGGTCGCATCCACGCTGTCGTATTCAATGGCATAGCCGGGGCGCAGCATCTCAGCTGCCTCCAGCCCCGGAATCGAGCGCACCATCTGCCACTGCACCTCCATCGGCAGAGAGGTGGACATTCCATTCACATAGACCTCATGCGTCGAAAGCCCTTCCGGCTCCAGAAAAAACTGGTGTTGTGCCTTGTCGGGAAACTTGACGATCTTGTCTTCAATCGAAGGGCAGTATCGCGGCCCAACGCCCTCAATCTGCCCGGAGTACATCGCAGACCGGCCCACGTTCTCGCGAATGATCCGCATCGTCTCCGGCGTTGTCCAGGCAATGTGGCAGCTCACCTGGGGCTGCCGAATCTGCCGGGTGCGAAAGCTGAAGGGTGTCGGGGCAGCATCGCCGGGCTGCTCTTCGAAGGCCTCCCAGCGAATCGTCCGCCCATCCAGCCGGGGCGGCGTTCCCGTCTTCAGCCGCGTGGTGCGCAGGCCCAGTCGGCGCAGCGCCTCGCCCAGCAGCACGCTGGCCGGCTCTCCGCTTCTGCCTGCCGGATACCGCTCCTCGCCGCAGTGAATCAGCCCATTCAGAAAGGTTCCCGTTGTGATAATCACGGCCTGGGCATGCAGATGGCGGCCATCGCGCAGCTTCAGTCCCAGCACCCGTCGCATGGGTCTGCCCTGCCCATCGCCGCACTCCGCCGCATCCTCCAGCAGCAGATCCACAGCCTCTGCCTGCCGGATATGCAGATTGGGCTGCGCCTCCAGCACTTCGCGCATCCTCACCCGATAGAGCGCCTTGTCGCACTGCGCACGCGGACTCCACACCGCCGGGCCGCGCGAGGTATTCAGCAGCCGGAACTGAATCCCCACCGCATCGGCCACCTCGCCCATCACGCCGCCCAGCGCGTCAATCTCCCGCACCAGGTGACCCTTGGCCACTCCGCCAATCGCCGGATTGCAGCTCATCTGTGCAATCAGGTCCAGATTCATGGTGATGATCGCCGTACGCAAACCCAACCGCGCAGCCGCCATCGCAGCCTCGCAACCGGCGTGCCCCGCGCCCACAACGGCAACATCATAATGTTCTTGGAAACTCATGCCTGTTTTATTGTACGGAGAAGCCACTCCCATGCCTACTCCGGCAGGCTGCAACGGTGCCGCAGTGGAATCCGCCCCGCAGCAAAGGCACCGCGCTTAGAAGTGCAGAATCACGTCCCCGGCTGCGGTAAAGACCGTGGCCCTGCGGCCCAGATCGTAGGCACCACCGTTCCAGCTGTGGTCCAGACGAATCTCCGGGCGCAGCTGAACCGTGGAGCCGAACCAGTGCTGCCAGGAGAGCGTGTTCTCCGTGTAGCGCGTGGCATAGCCGGTGCGCTGCCCCTTCTGGTCGTCGAGCATGTCGCTGCGGAAGCCGATGGCATCATGCGCCGTCAGCTCATGCTCCACGTAGTTCACCGCGGCATACGCCGGGGCTGTACATCGCGCCACACCAAAGGCACAGTATGCGCCGTTGGTTCCGGTTTCCAACGGCAGGGATCCGCCCACGGCAGGCACCTGCCGCTCATACATGTACCAGGCCTCGCTGGCAATATGCCACGTGCGCGAGAAGCGGTGATACCAGGTCAGATCGTACTGCTGCATGTTGTTATAGGCATACTTTCCGTCATTGATGCCATTGGCGCAGGCATACAGATCATCCCGGCTCGTGGCCGTGTTGTAGCTCACGCACGCCGTCGCCGAAGGCTTGGCATCGGCGGTCCACAGGGCCACATCATGCCCGCCCGTCACACCTGCCTGCACCAGCCACTGGTTGCTCAACTTCACGGTTGCCACGGCTCCCGTGTCGGTAAACGGATCCACTGAATACAGCAGCGAATGGCTGTACATGTAGTTGCCCGGGGCCAGTTGTGCTTCGATGCCGGGCAGCGAAATGAACCGGCCCACACGCACATTCATTCCCTGCGCCACTCTGGGAAAGTAGAGGTCCAGATACTCCATTGTCGGATCAAACCCATACTGATGGTGGTCCACATACCACTGCCGATAGCCATATCCCTTGTCGATCGTGTAGCGATAATCCGTGCCATAAAGTGCCGTCAGGTGATAGCCCCAGTCAAAGTGCTTCTGCTGGACCGTGTTCGGCAGCCGCTCCAGATAGATCACCGCCTGCCCCAGCTGCACGCGATTCGGATAGGCATCGTCGGCAATCGGATCATTGCGAAACCCGGCCGTGCTGGCATCTCCAGCCGCTTCCACCCAGCCGTAGACCTTGCTGCGCGCCGCCGAGGTCTTCGCATCCCCCAGCCAGGCAGTCATCAGCGGATAGCTGTTGCTGTCCGGCTCTCCGATCACCGGGGATCCGCCATAGCTCCAGTCCGAACCCGGGAATGGCGGCGAATCAAGCGGGGACGGTGCACCGCGCCGCTCCGGCGTCGCCGGCGCTGCAGCCGTTGCAGGCTGCCAGTCCGCGTGATAGAAACCGCCGAGGCGATGCAGAAAGCTCACCCGGGGAGCATCCGGAAGGGATGCCGAAGCCTGCCCCAGTGCAACCGGATAGGAACCCGGAATCAGAAAGAAAAACGGAATAAGCGAACGAACAAGGAGGATACGACGAAGGGATCTGGACAGCACTCGGAATCTCGAATAGATATATTTTCTTCCCGTTATAAAGGAAGCCTATCAGAATCCAGTGTATGAGCCGGTCGCAGCCAACGATTTTGCTCCTGCGGGGGGATTTCTTCCCCGCGGCTTCCCCTTTTGGAAGCCCGGCCCCTAGGGCCTGTTCCCACTTCTGGGGTGGATGGCGTTGCGCGGGAAAATCCGGCCAGACGAGGCGGAGTCCGAAGGCTGTGGCGGCCCCACAGGTGAGGACGACAACGAAGGTATGGCCGGATTTTCCCCGCAACCCGAAGGGACGGGGGCCATTTTTCCCCATCTCTGCGTCGCTCGTCGCTAAGATACACCCGGTATCTGTCACT
>JAJZGG010000130.1 GCA_021804965.1 Acidobacteriota bacterium | reverse complement strand
CGGTGGTGCGGATGCGATCGACGGCTTCGGTGGCGATGGCGACGGCGGTGTCGTAGCCGAAGGTGGCATCGGTGCCGTTGATGTCATTGTCGATGGTCTTGGGCACGCCGACGCCGGGGATGCCGGCCTCGGTGAGCGCGAGGGTGACGGACTGGGTGTCATCGCCGCCGAGCGCGATGAGCGCGTCAATCTTGTTGGCCTGCAGGACTTCCTTGACCTTCTCGATGCCGCCGGGGATCTTCTTGACGTTGGTGCGGGAGGAATGCAGGATGGTGCCGCCCTGCAGCTGGATGCCGTCCACCTTTTCCAGGGTGAGCGGGATCCACTGGTTGTCCAGAACGCCGCGCCAGCCGTTGAGGAAGCCGACGAACTCATCGCCGTAGGTGTTGATGCCCTTGCGGACGGCCGCGTAGATTACTGCATTCAGGCCGGGGCAATCGCCTCCGCCGGTCAAAAGTGCTACTCGCATCGTGCCAGTCTCCTTCTTGCTTGCATATTTTGGGATAAGGTTGCTTGGATGATAAGGGACTGCCACGGAAGCGGCAGCCCAGGCCAGAGGGATCGAGCGGTCTGCGCCGGAGACAAGCTCAGGCGCGCCCGGCAAACTCGCGGGTTTCCGTGTAGACGCGAATCTTTTCGCCGGTTTTGACAAAGAACGGGACCCGGATTTCGAGGCCGGTTTCCAGCTTTGCCGGCTTGGTGACGGCACCGCTGGCGGTGTCACCGCGTACGCCGGGTTCGGTGTATTCGACGGCCAGCTCGACCTGCTGCGGAAGGTCAAGGCCGATGGGATTTCCGTTGAACTTGTGCAGGCGGATCATGGCGCCTTCGAGGAGAAACTGCAGGGCATCGCCCATCATCTCTTCGGTGAGCTGGAGGGTCTCAAAGGATTCCTGATCGAGGAAGTAGGAGCCGTCGGCATCGGAGTAGAGGTAGCTGGCATCGACGGTGACCAGATCGGGCTCACGGAATTTTTCGCCGGCCTTGAAGGTCTTGTCAAAGACGGCGCGCGTGAGCAGGTTGCGCATCTTGAGCCGAACCAGGGTCTGGCCGCCACGGGCGGTGGGTGTGGAGACTTCGACATCGAGGCAGACGTAGGGCACACCCTCGTGCTCGAAGAACATTTTGCGTTTGATTTCGATGGCTTCCTGAATGCCCGCCAAGGGGAATCCTTTCCTGATGGAAATTTGGGAGTTGATCCGGCAGGTGTGGATGCCGGGAACAGTCCAGAATAGCAGCCGCAGGCCCTGAAACAGGCAGCGAATGGCGGGATTTGCCGGGCAGTCTGCGCCGGATGTGCGCGAAAGTGGTTGAATGGAAGAGATGCCGCATACGGGAGCCTATCTGCTGCTGAGCTTTGCCACGGTGGTGGCCGTGTGTCTGCTGCTGCTGTTGCAGTTGACGCGGCTGGGCTATGTGCTGCGCTCGTCGATTCCGGATCGGCCAAGGCGGCGGATGTTTCTGGCATCGGTGGCGTTTTTTCTGACGTTTGCCGGGGTGCGCCTGCTGGTTCACTTTGTGGTGGCCGGGACGGGGCCGTTTGCGTGGGTGATGGTGCGGGGGCGGCATATCCACCACCTGGTCTGGGGGATTCTGATCCTGCTGCTGGTGGGCTACGGATGGCTGATGGACCTGGGAAGGACGCATACGCCGACGGGCATCCTGATCAGTCGCATCCTCTCGATTGCCTATGGGGTGGGAGCCGCGCTGACGCTGGACGAGTTTGCGCTATGGCTGAACCTGAATCCGGATGCGTACTGGCTGAAGCAGGGGGGACGGCTAAGCATTGACGCGGTGGTGCTGTTCGGCTCCCTGCTGATGATGGGTGCCTGGGGTGCGCCGTTTTTTCAGGGATTGCAGCGGCTGTGGCGGCGCGGAGGATCGGTGCGCCGCCGCATTGGGCATCCTAACCGGCGTGGGAAGTGGACTCGTCGGCGTAAAGCTGACGAATCTGCTCCGCGTAGCGCTCATTGAGGACACGACGCTTGAGCTTGAGGCTGGGGGTGAGTTCGCCGCCCTCCTGCGACCACTCGTCGGGAACGACGAGGAAGCGCTTGATGGTTTCAAAGCTGGCGAGGGTGTGATTGACGTCGGCGACGATGTTCTCGAAGCGGTTGAGGACGCGGGGGTGGGTGACGAGACGGGCGCGGTCGGTGACGTCAATTCCCTGCCCGGTGGCCCAGGCTTCGAGCGCGGCCAGGTTGGGGCTGATGAGCGCGGCGAGGTATTTGTGCTTGTCGCCGATAAGCGCTGCATTGGAGACAAGGGCGTCGATCTTGAGCTTGTTCTCAATGGGCTGCGGGGCGACGAGCTTGCCGCCGGAGGTTTTGAGCAGCTCCTTCTTGCGGTCCGTGATGGAGATGAAACCATCGTCATCGATGCTGGCGATGTCGCCGGTGGCAAACCAGCCGTCGTCCTGCAGGCACTCGGCGGTTGCGTCGGGCTTGTTCCAGTAGCCGCGAAAGATGGATGGGCCGCGCACGAGCAGTTCGCCGTCGGAGGCAAGGCGGCACTCGACGTTGTGCAGCGGCTGGCCGACAGAGCCCATTCTGCTGGCTCCGGGATAGTTGACGGAGATGACGGGTGAGGTTTCGGTGAGGCCGTATCCCTCCTGCACGACGATGCCGACGGAGGCGAACCAGTAGCCGGTATCTGTGCCGAGCGGAGCGCCGCCGGAGACGAAATTGTTGACCTCGCCACCGAAGGCTGCTCGCACCTTGCGGTAGACGAGGCGATCGGCCAGGCGCCAGCTGAGGGCCGTTGGACGGCGACCGGCGATCAGCGTCTGGCAGTGGCGGCGACCGACGGCGAGCGCCCAGCGGAAGATGCGCGCACTGAGCGGCGAGGCGGAGGTCTTGAGCTCGACGCCGGCGCGGATTTTCTCATAGACACGCGGGACGCCGATGAACTCCGTGGGGTGGAACTGGAGCATCATGGCCGGAAGCTTGTCCATCTGGGAGCAGTAGGCGATCTGGCAGTTGCAGTAGGCGAGCAGGTAATCGAACATGCGCTCGAAGATGTGGGGCAGCGGCAGATAGCTGATGGAGCGCGGCTGGTCAATGGTGCGGATGCGGGGCAGCGAGCCGAGGACGTTGGCGACGATGTTGCCGTGGGTGAGCATGGCGCCTTTGGATTCGCCGGTGGTGCCGCTGGTGTAGACCAGCGTGGCGAGATCGTCGGGATTGGTGCGAGCCAGCTCGGCATCGAACTCGCGATCGGAGTCCGGGGTGTTGGGAAAATCGACGAGCAGCGCGGAGAAGCTGGACCAGTCCTGCAGCAGATCGTCGGGGTGGGATGGATCGGCGTCGAAGAGGACGATGCGCTCGAGGACGGTGGTGTGCTGGACGCTGGCGATGGCCCGGGCATGGGTGCTGTGGGATGTGAAGAGGATGCGGCTGCCGGAGTCGGCCAGCTGGGCGGCGGCCTGCGGCGGCGTGAGCGTGGGATAGATGGGAACGACGATGGCTCCGAGAGCCAGAATGGCGTGATCGGTGACAGCCCACTCCCAGCGATTTCCACTGAGGATGGCCACGCGATCGCCGCGGCGGATGCCCCAGTGGCGGAGCGCCTGGGCGACGGAACGCACGCGCTGATCCATTTGAGCTGCGCTGAGCGAGCACCATGTGTCGTCTGCATCCTGCCACTGCATGACGCCGTCCTGGCCGGAACGAACTCGATGCAGATAGATGTCATTGAGGGTGGCGATGGGCGGTCGGGACGGAGTGGACGACATGCGATGAGGCTCCTGCGGGGAAGGCGCTCGTGCTGCATCGCGCCGGATTCCTGATGCGGAATTGTAGCAGGATGCACGGAAACGCAGAAATTCGGGGGATGCGAGTCGGGGCAATGTTTATGAACAGGAAAGCGCGCGGAAAAAAGAGAAGACAAAGGTATTGCTGTTCCGATACAACGGGAGGAGTGACGAAAGCAGAGACAGGCCAGGCAGGTGGAGAGGTTCGACTGGAGCAGACGCTGGGGCTGTTCAGCTCGACGACGATTGTGGCCGGGTCCATGATCGGGTCGGGGATATTTCTGGTTGCCGCAGAGATTGCACGCATCACGCAGTCGGCATGGCTGTTTCTGGCAGCCTGGGTGGTGACGGCAGCCATGACGATGATTGGTGCGCTGTGCTACGGCGAGCTGGCGGCGATGATGCCAAAGGCCGGCGGACAGTATGTGTATCTGCGCGAGGCGCTGGGGCCGCTGTGGGGATTTCTGTATGGGTGGACGCTGTTTCTGGTGATCCAGACGG
>JAJZGG010000129.1 GCA_021804965.1 Acidobacteriota bacterium | reverse complement strand
AATGTGGCCGCTCAGGCCGGCGATCTCGTTGAATCCGCGCTCAAGCGCAGCGTGGGCGTCAAGGACTCCGGCAATCTGCTACCCGGCCATGGGGGCGTGCTGGACCGTATCGATGCCCTGCTGCTGGCCGCGCCCATCCTCTGGTACGCGCAGTTGCTGCAGCACATCTGAACTTCGGAGCCTCCGTTTCCGTATCCCTCTGAGATGGAATCAGAGGCGGAACCAGAGGCGGAATCCCCACTTCCGATTTCCGCTTTCACCGTCCGGTACCGGACAATATCAAGAGTCGCCGTCGGTTCCGCTGCCAAACCCACCCCAACGGGTGCATGCATGGCAGCCGGGAGCCATTTCCCCGGCAGCGACCGGCAGACAGGGGCAAAGACACGCGATGCAGGCACTCAAGCGACTGGCAATTCTCGGTTCCACCGGCTCCATTGGGCAAAGCACACTCTCCATCGTCGAGCAGTATCCGGCGCGCTACGCCGTGGCCACGCTGGCCGCGGGGCGCAACCTGTCCGCTGCGCTGGAGCAGACGCTGCGCTGGCGTCCGCTCATGGTTTCCATGGCCACCGAGGAGCTGGCTGCCGAGCTGCGCCAGTCCCTGCTGGCTGCCGGTGCCGGTGCCGTGGAAGTGGTCTGGGGCTCGGCTGGAACCGTTGCCTGCGCCACGCATCCTTCCGTGGACTTTGTCGTCTCTGCCATCGTCGGTGTGGCCGGGCTGGAGGCCACGCATGCCGCCATCCTTGCCGGCAAGCCCGTCGGACTGGCCAACAAGGAATGCATGGTGGCCGCCGGTGAAATCCTTACCCGTGAAGCTCGCCAGCGCAACGTTCCCATCCTTCCCATTGACTCCGAGCACAATGCCGTCCATCAGTGCATGCGTGCCGGCGAGCATCGCGAAGTTCGCCACGTCTGGCTCACCGCTTCCGGCGGTCCATTCCGTCGGCTTCCGCTGCAGGATTTCGCTGCCATCACCCCGGAGCAGGCTCTCAAGCATCCCACCTGGGTCATGGGCCAGCGCATCACCATCGATTCGGCCACCATGCTGAACAAGGGGCTGGAGGTCATTGAGGCCTGTCGGCTTTTCGATCTGCCTCCCGCGCAGGTCCGGGTCACCATTCATCCGCAGTCCACGGTGCACTCCCTGGTCGAATACCAGGATGGATCGATCCTGGCCCAGATCTCCGTCACCGACATGCGGCTTCCCATCCTCTACGCGCTGGCCTACCCGGAGCGTCCGGACTCATCCCTGCGCTTCGATCTGGCCGCCCTGTCGCATCTGGACTTCGAGCAGCCGGACCTGCAACGCTTTCCCTGCCTTCGGCTTGCCTATGAAGCCGCAGAGAAGGGCGGGGCGCATTGCATCGCGCTCAATGCCGCCGATGAGATTGCCGTCGGAGCCTTCCTGGAGCGGCGCATCTCCTTCCCCGGAATTGCAGATACAATAGAGAAGGTGCTGGAGCAGACGCCTGCGCAACATCCGCAGACTATTGCCGAAGTGCTGGCGGCAGATGCCGCAGCGCGCGAACAGGCACAGGAGTGGGTCAGCCGTGCATCGCACCGCGCTGCAGTCTCCGTTGCTCGCTCCCTCTAACCGCAGGCACAGAAGGTACCACAGCACGAATTTCGTATGCACACATTCCTCATCTCCACAATCTCAGTCCTCGTCGTACTCGGCATCATGGTCATCGTCCACGAGTTTGGTCATTTTGCTGCGGCCAAGCTGTGTGGCGTCCGGGTGGAAGCCTTCTCCGTCGGCTTTGGTCCACGCCTCTTCGGCATCGTAGTCGGGGAAACCGACTACAAAGTCTGCGCACTGCCCTTCGGCGGCTACGTCAAGATGAGCGGCGAACTGCCCGGCGAGGCAACCAGCCACGATCCTGGCGATTTCAACGAACATCCGCGCTGGCAGCGCATCCTCATCGGCCTTGCCGGACCCATGGCCAACTTCATTCTTGCCCTGGCTCTGATGACCGGCGTGCTCATGTTCCATCATGAGACCTATGTCTACGTCGACCAGCCGGTCACGCTCGACTGGGTGGCATCCGGCTCCGTGGCAGCCCAGGCAGGCCTGCAGCCCGGCGACCTGATCCAGAAATTCGACTCCGTCGTCCATCCCTCGTGGAAGGATTTGGAGATCCGCGCGCAGATCAATCTGAACCACACCGTTGCCGTCACCGTCCTGCGCAGCGGACAGCCGGTTTCCCTCCAGCTTCCCCTGCCCGATACCAGCAAGGGCGAGGATTTCTCCCTCGGCAAGCTGGGCCTCTATCCCGAGGAGCAGCCCGGCCCCATCGAAATCGAAGACGTGGCCCCGCAGTCGCCGGCCGCGCGCGCCGGCCTCCAGTCCGGCGACCGTTTCCTGTCCGTGGACGGGCATCTCTTCCACAACACCGAGTCGCTGGTTGCCTACATGCGTGGGCGCAATGGCGCACCCATGCAGGTGCTCGTCGCGCAGGGTGCCACCCAGCACAGCCTCACCATTGCCCCGGCCAGAATGGACGACCCCAACGGCGGCCAGACCTGGCTGCTTGGTTTCACGGGAAAAGAGCCGCCCTATCGCGTGGAGAAGCTGCCCTTCTCCGGTGCGATCGCGGCCTCATGGAGCTTCAACCGCTCCAATTCGCTGCTGATTCTGGAAGTCCTCAAGCGCGTCGTCACGCACCGCATGTCCGTCAACACGCTCTCCGGCCCCATCGGCATCGCCCGGCAAACCGGCATGGCGGTGGAGATGCAGGGCTGGCAGCCCATTCTGCAGCTCATGGCGGTCATCAGCCTGAATCTCGGCATCCTGAATCTGCTTCCATTCCCCATCCTGGACGGCGGCCTGATTCTTTTTCTACTGATTGAGAGCCTTCTGCGCCGGGATGTCGACATGGCCATCAAGGAGCGCATTTATCAGGTTGGCTTCGCCATGATCCTGGTCTTTGCCGCCTACATCGTCTTCAACGACGTCAGCAAACTCCACCTGTTCACGCATTGATGGGCAGAAACGATGGACCCCATGAATCGTCGCAATCGATGGGCGCACTGGAGAATGCCAGCGCCCGGGAGGAGAATCTGCGGATGACTGCCACCACCCGTATTCGTGTGCGCTATGCGGAAACCGACCAGATGGGCGTCGTCTACTACGCCAACTACCTGGTCTGGTTTGAACTGGGGCGGGTCGAGTTTCTGCGCAACCTCGGCTTCGACTACAGCCGCATGGAGACCGAAGACGGCTGCATCCTGCCTGTCGTCGAGGCCCGCTGCCGGTATCGTGCCCCGGCCCGCTACGACGACTCCCTCAGCATTGAGGCCTTCCCGCTGCTGCTGCGCGGCTCGGTCCTGAAGTTCGGCTATCGGATTCTGCGCGAGACGGAGACGGAAACCACCCTGCTCGCCGAGGGCGAAACCGTACACGTTGTCTGTGATCGCCAGCTCCAGCGCTGTCCCTTGCCGGAGCCGGTTGCCCGCCTGATCCGCGCCGCAATTCCTGCAGTCGAAACCGCCTGAATCACCGTCAGGCCAGCCTGACCACTCAGCCGATGTGCGCCGCGCTGCCTTCGGCGGCCTGCCGCACCTGGGCCACCACCTCGGCCAGCGGCGTACCAGGGCCAAAGATCGCGCTCACTCCCGCCGCCCGCAGAGCTGCGTGGTCCTCGGTGGGAATCGTGCCGCCCAGCAGCACCGGAACCGTACCGGCGCCTGCAGCGCGCAGCAACTCCAGCACGCGCGGCACCAGCGAGTTATGCGCACCGCTCAGGATGCTCAAGCCAATCGCGTCCACATCCTCTTCGATTGCCGTCTTAACCACGGCCTCCGGGGACTTTCTCAGCCCCGTATAGATCACTTCCATCCCGGCATCGCGCAGTGCGTGCACAATCACCTTCGCGCCCCGGTCGTGCCCATCCAGGCCAACCTTGGCAATCAGTACTCGTATGGGCCGTGCGGCCGCGTTTCCCTGATTCGGATGCATACCGCTGTCTACCGTATCACTGCCGACGCAGGGAAGGGAATCGAAGGCTTACATCGCCTCCGGAACCTCCACGCCCAGCCACTCCAGCAGAATCGTCAGCTCGCGCAGCGCAATGGCCGCAGTGGCCAGCAGCAGTGACTTTCGCCCGGCATCCTCTTCCGTCAGGATATGGTGCTTGTGATAGAAGTTGTTGAACTCCTGCGCCAGCTGGAAGCAGTGCCGGGCCAGTGTCGCCGGTTCTGCGCTGCCAATGGCCGCCTCCAGCGTCTGTTCGCGCCGCGCCGCCCGCATCCAGATGGCCCAGATATCCTCGGCCCCGGCGGCCAGTTCCAC
>JAJZGG010000063.1 GCA_021804965.1 Acidobacteriota bacterium | reverse complement strand
CTGCGGCCCATGCGCAATATAAAGCTGCTCGGCAACCGGATCCACCGTCAGGTAGTCCCACGTCCCTTCGCCGCCAATGCGCCACTCCGCGCGAATCCCCCAGGGATTCCCAAACAGCGCACTCGGATGAGGAGTATTGGGAATAATCACCTGCGCCGCAAGACTCAGCGGTGCGACAATCGCCGCCAACAGCACGAGCCGGATTCCAGTCATACCGCGCATCACAGCCTGATTCTGACACAGTGCAGCAGCCGATGGCATCTCTGCCGCTGCGCGCCTACGACTTCATGCGTTCCTTGTCCACCGCCGTCAATCCATCGCTGAAGGCACTTCATGCAGCCAGCCCGGCGACTTCAGCAGCTCGCGCGGTCGCGATCCATCCGCCGGACCCACCAGACCATCCTTCTCCATCAGATCGATCAGGTGCGCCGCGCGCCCATAGCCAATCCGCAGCCGCCGCTGCAGCAGCGAGGTCGAGGCCTTGCCAAACTCGAAGACCAGCCGAACCGCATCATCAAAGAGCGGATCATTGTCCTCTTCGCTGCCCCCATCGCCGTCCTCGCGTGTGCGTTCCTCGCGCGGAGCCTCCAGGAAGCCTTCCACGTATTCGGCCTCACCCTGCGCCTTCCAGAAGTCCACCACCGCCGCCGTTTCCAGCTCGCTCACATACGGCGCATGCAGGCGCATCAGGCGGCTGGTGCCCGGCGGGCGAAACAGCATGTCGCCGCGTCCCAGCAGCGACTCCGCTCCGTTGTCGTCAATGATCGTGCGCGAATCCACCTTCGACGCCAGCCGAAAGCTGATGCGCGTCGGCACGTTGGCCTTGATCAATCCCGTAATCACGTCCACCGAAGGCCGCTGCGTGGCCAGCACCAGATGAATGCCCACCGCGCGGGCCATCTGCGCCAGCCGCGTGATCGACTCCTCCACGTTGGCCCGATCCAGCATCATCAGGTCGGCCAGCTCATCGATGATGATCACAATGTAGGGCAGCGGCTGCTCTTCTTCGCCATCCTCGGTAAACAGGCTGGACATGCCCCGCTCGGCGATCTTGGCGTTGTACTGGTCAATGTTGCGGACGCTCCTGCTGGCCAGCAGCTTCAGCCTGCGCTCCATCTCCCGCACCGCGTTGCGCAGCGCATTGGCCGCCAGCTTGGCCTCGGTGATGATCGGCGTAAACAGGTGCGGAATCCCCTCATACATGCCCAGTTCCACGCGCTTGGGATCCACCAGAATCAGCCGCACCTGCGCCGGCGTCGTCCGGAACAGCAGGGACATGATCATCGCGTTGATCGCCACCGATTTTCCCGACCCCGTCGAACCGGCAATCAGCACATGCGGCATCCCGGCCAGATCCGCCGTCACAATCCGCCCGTTGATGTCCTTGCCCATGGCCAGCGTCAGTCGCGATTTGGCACGCGTGAAGGTCTCCGACTCGATCACATCGCGCAGGTGAATCGTCTCCCGCTCCTGGTTCGGCACCTGGATGCCAATCGTGCTCTTGCCGGCCATGCGTTCGATCAGGATGCTCTCGGCGCGCATCGCCAGGCACAGATCATCGCCCAGGCTCGCCACGCGGCTGTACTTCACGCTGGCATCCGGCTTGAACTCATAGGTCGTCACCATCGGCCCGGGATTGATCTGCACCACCTGCCCGTTGACGCGAAACTCGGCGCACTTCTCCACCAGCTTGCGCGCTTCCTCGCGCAGCTCGTTCTCCCGGATGGCAAACGGAATCTCGCCCTTATGCAGCAGCGTGCTCGGCGGCAGCTTGAAGCCGCTGGCACTTCGCGCCGTCACAGGCGCACTGCGCAGCTCCGTATCGGCTCGCTCGTGAATCGGAGCCTCTTCGGCGCGCACCGTGCGCGACGCCCGCATCGGCACCGCAGTCGGTGCCGCAGTCGGAGCCACCGGCAGCGGCGCAATCGGCAGTGCTGCCGGCCTTTCCACCGCATCCGCGCCTGCCCCATCGGCTTCCTCCGCCCGCTGTGCAATCGGAACCACCGCGTCCGTCTGCGGCCCCAGATCCACCGGCGTCTGCACCGGCTCGGGAACAGCCGCGCCCGGCGCAGCAGCGGCGGCATTCCGCTCCCAGATGCTGCGCTCCCGCAGACCCTCCGCCGGAGCCGACGCAGCCTTGCGCGCCGCCATATCGCCAATCCGACGCACCGCCGGAACCTCATCCAGCAGATCCTCCCGCCGACGACGGCCAAAGATCCGCGCAAACCATCCCCGCGGTCGCGGCTGCATCCACTCCGGAGTCATCTCGCCGGCACCAGCCTGCACGGCATCCGCCGCATCCTCATCCGCCGCATCCTGCATCGCAGAATCCTGCATCGCCGCATCCTGCAACGCAGAATCCTGGAATCCCGCCCGACGGCCCGGCATCGCATCCTCATCCCCGGCAAACCGGTTGCGCAGCGCAGCTCCCTGCACAGCCTGCATCTCTGCGCGACGCGCAGCACGCTCTTCCCGCCTCCGGCTCCAGCCATCCGTCAGCAGCGTCAGGCGCATCGACTGCTGCTGCAGCCACTCCCAGCTGTTGCGGAAGGTA
Organism: Acidobacteriota bacterium; assembly: GCA_021804965.1. Classification (GTDB taxonomy): domain Bacteria; phylum Acidobacteriota; class Terriglobia; order Terriglobales; family Acidobacteriaceae; genus Acidicapsa. Next base: position 15,558 of record JAJZGG010000063.1, on the reverse strand, counting down.
AACTCCGAGCTCAGATACAGCCCCGCACAGGCCGCCACCACAGCCACAATCGCCGCACCCCGCACCCCAATCCGCACCGCCAGTGCATCGGCAATCATCCGCCCCAGCACGCCCTCAATCGGCAGCAGATGCAGCCAGTGCCAGCCATAGGGAATCATGCCCAGCGCCGTCGGCAGCGCAAGCATCGTCAGCGCCACCCCGCTCCAGCGCAGCCACGGCGCACCGCCCGGCCGCGTCCGCAGCCAGCGCAACCCCAGCCCGCCCATCCACAACGGCAGCGCAAAGGCTGCAATCCCGAAGATCTGCAGCAGCAGGTCGCTCGTCCACGCGCCAAACGGACCAATCCAGTTGTGAATCAGGGGCCTGCCCTGCACCAGCGGCGCAGCCGTATCCCACGAGGGGTCGGTCGCATGCCAGGTGGCCAGGGCCAGCAGCAGCAGCACAGCCAGCAGCGTCAGCACCGCACCCAGCAGCAGGTTCAGCGGGCGGATGCGCGTCGGCGTCAGTGCGGTTCGGATCGGCTTCATCGCATGCAAGGGGGAACGCTGCCAGCCGCGGCAAACACGGCAGGCAATCCCACTTCATTATGCCCCTGCCCTCAGCCTGCATCGCCGGGAAAGCGCATCGGGGAATCTGCCTGCCAACCCCCGCGCAGCCCCACTCCCGGGCCGCTTCAGTTGCCGTGCAACATGCCCCGGCCCAGCGTGAACAGCGCAATCGCCAGCAGAATGCGATACACGGCAAAGATCACAAAGCCGTGCCGCCGCACCCACATCAGGAACCACTCCACCACGCCCAGCGCCACCAGAAACGACACCACAAAACCAATCGCCAGCACCACCCAGTCCTGCGTCGTCATCGCCAGCGGCGCAATCGCCGCCGACGCATGGTGCCCCGGATGCAGCGTCTTCACCAGGTCATAACCGGTGGCGGCAATCATCGTCGGAATCGAAACCAGAAAGCTGAACTCCAGCGCAGCCGATCGGCTCAGCCCCACCAGCTGTCCGGCGGCAATCGTGCTCATCGAGCGCGACGTTCCCGGAAACACCGCCGACAGCGTCTGGCACAGTCCAATCCAGATCGCCTGCGGCAGCGTCATCTGCTCCACTTCCGTCACGCTGGACTCCGTCCGCTCGCTCCACGCATCCACCACCCACATGATCACGCCGCCCAGGAACAAGGACACCGCCATCACCGTCAGATTCTCCAGATGCTTGCTGATCAGCTTGGTCAGCAGCAGCGACGGCGCCGCCGTGCACACAAAGGCAATCATCGTCAGCGAGACCGGATGCGTCCACAGATTGCGATCCCGATTCTCGCCCTCCGGAAAGGTGCGCAGAAACTGCACAATCCGCCCCAGAAACAGCAGGCACAGCGCCAGAATCGCTCCCAGCTGAATCACAATCGAATACATCTTCCAGTACGGACTGGTCAGGTCCAGATGCATCAGCGCCTCGGTAATGCGCAGATGCGCCGTCGAACTCACCGGCAGAAACTCCGTAAGACCCTCAACAATGCCCAGCAGGACTGACAACAGATAGGTGTTCAATCTTCCTCCCATGCGGCCATCGCGCCGCACCGTCTTCCAAGGCGAATCCCACCGCCGATTGGGGCCAATAAGGGTTCCAGTCCAGGCTGCCCGCCGGATCGGCACACCCGCCGTCTCGCATGCAGCCGCAGGGCTACCTCTTCCTGCTTCTTCGCATCTCTCCGGCAGTCACTGCCCGCGCCGCGGGGATTTCTCCCCATAAGCCTGACCCGGCCCGGCAGCATCCGGTGGACGCTGGCTTCGTCTACAGCTTGACGTTAGCACAAACCCCGTTACGCGGAGGTCACACTGCGCAAAACCGGCCGCGGCTCACTCCGAATCGGAACCGTAAATGACAATGCCGTGCCGCAGCGCATACACCAGCGCCGCCGTCCGCGCCCCATAGTCGGAGTGCGGATCATTCTTCCCCAGAAATTCGCGAATGCCTTCCACCTCGCGAATGGCATCGGTGGCGCGCTTGTCCTCGCCGGCTGCCGCCTCCATGTCATGCACCACCGCCATCCGATAGGCCGCCAGATACAGCGCCTCGGCCACGCGCGGGCTCTTCGGATGCGCGGTCGCATACTCCTCGTAGAGCGCAGCCTCCTTCGACGGGCAGCGCGGATCGCCCTGCCAGCTCCCGCAAATCCTGTTGTCCAGCAGATCCCACGCCGCCAGATCGGCCTGCCGCGTCCCCGGCCAGGTATGCAGAATCTTCCGCATCTCCGTCTCGTCCATCTGCTCCCGCAGATAGGCGTCCTTCTCTTTTGCCGATGGCAGTTGCTGAAGATCCGCCTTGTCAAACTGCCAGCGAATATCGGCCGCGCGCCACGCCGCCTCCGGTGCCAGCGCCGAATGCGGATAGAACTCCAGCAGCCGCTGATACAGCAGCCGCGCAGCCTGCCCGGCATCGCGCGGTCCGCGCGCATCGGCTGCCAGCGACTCCAGAATGGCCGCCTGCCCCATCAGCACCTGATCGCCCTCCGGGGTCGTGGCCACCAGCACGTTTTTGGAGAGCAGCCACCCGGTCACCGGAACAGGGCGATTCTTGTCCCCCAGCATCGGCGCATCCCTGCGATCCTCCGTCGGCGCATCCGTATTGGCAAAGACCCGCATCCACGGGCCATTGGTTTCCGCCACCACCATCTCCCGGCCCGCCTGAATGCGCGTCAGCATCTGCGCATGCGGATCGGCGGTGACATAGATCGGCGTGCGCACCAGCACCGTGGCCAGCGGTCCGGCATCCGGCAGCGGCGGGCCGTCGTCGGAAGGTTTCGTGGCGATGTTTTGCGCAGCGCAGGCAAGGCAGGAGACAGCGGCGAGCAGCAGAAGGAGCGAACGTGGCGACCGCATCAGAAGACCTCCGTCAAATGGACGCGCAGTGCGCTCAGGCGTTCCCGCCCGGCGCAGCCCCGGCCAGAATCTCCGCCAGCATCGCCGGAGCCACATTCCCTCCGCTCAGCACCGCCACAGCCGTACGGAACGGTGGCAGCTCCCTGGCATGGAACAGCAGCGCGGCAGTGGTCACAGCGCCGCTCGGCTCCGGCACCAGCCGTGTGGCTGCCACAATGGCCCGCATCGCGGCTTGAATCTCCGCCTCGGTCACCGTCACAATCCGATCCACAAATGCACGGATGTGGGCAAAGTTGCGCACGCCCACGCTCTGCGTCCGCAGCCCGTCGGCCAGCGTCCGGCTGGTCATCTCCGCCGGCCAGCTCACAATCTCGCCCCGGCGAAAGCTCTCCGCAGCATCGCCTGCCAGCTCCGGCTCCACGCCCACCACCACCGCCTGCGGAAGCATCTGCCGCACCGCCGCCGCCACTCCGCTCAGCAATCCGCCCCCGCTCACCGGAGCCAGCACCAGATCCACCTCCGGCAGCTCGCTCGCTATCTCCAGCCCGCAGGTCGCCTGCCCGGCAATCACATCCCTGTCGTCATACGGCGGAATCGTCACATACCCATGCTCCCGCACCAGCTCCTCGCTCTTCGCCAGCCGCTCGGAAGAGGCCGGACCCACGTCCACCACCTCCGCGCCCAGCGCCAGCGTCGCCGCCCGCTTGATCGCCGGAGCATTCGACGGCATCACGATCACCGCCCTGGCTCCCACCGCCCGCGCCGCATAGGCCACGCCCTGCGCATGGTTGCCGCTCGAATAGGTGATCACGCCGCGCCGAACCTCGTCCGGCGTCAGCTGCAGAATCCGGTTCGCCGCCCCGCGCAGCTTGAAGCTGCCAATCGGCTGCAGGCTCTCCGCCTTCAGCCAGCAACTGCGTCCGGCCAGCTCCGGCGCAAAGGCGGAAAACTCCGCCCGCACCAGCGGCGTCTCCACAATCACCGGCGCAATCCGCGCCGCAGCCTCATGAATCGTCCTCAGGGATACCAGTTCGCTCATCGTCCCCCCGTGCCTGGGGGCACATCGGCCGCAGGCAGCTTTTCGTCCGCCGTCTCCGCCTGCCACAGAATTCCGGCAATCTGCCACTGTCCGCCATTGCGCACGGCCTGAATCGAGTTGATCCCCCGCACCCTCGGTGCCGCATCCGGCTTCAGCCGCAGCACATACGTGCTCCACAGGTGCGCCAGATGCCCAAACCGCTCCGTCCGCACCTTCACCTGCTGCTCATAGAACTCCGGCGTGCTCGAGGCCTTCACATGCGCAATCCACTCCTCCACCGTCATCACAGACAGCTTCGCCGCCCCGTCGGCTCCCGGCGCAATCACCGTCAACTGCGCCTGCGGGGCAAACAGCGCCCGCATGCAGCTGCGATCCTTGCCCACCGGGCCGGAGACCGCCGCATCCAGAGCATGGGTCAATTGGGTCAGCGTCGCCGTCGTCGGGCAGCCAGCCGCACTCCGGCCCTGGGCAACCAACAGGCAGCCCGGAACCGCAGCAAGCAGACAAAGAATGTTCAGGCAAAGAGTCCTGCAGAAGGTGCGCATGGCCCCATTGTAGGAGCAATCTGCGGCCATGCGCGACAGGATTCGGTCAGACTTCCATCACCACCGGCAGGATCATCGGCCGGCGACCGGTCGACTTCTGGATAAACCGCTTCAGGTCCACGCGCAGCTTTTCCTTCACCACCCCGTAATCGGATTTCTCCTGCGGGTTCAGCGACTCCAGCGTCTTCAGCATCACCTGGCGGGCGGCATCGGCAATATCCGCGCCTCCAAAGCCACGCATGATCACCTCCGGCTGCCGCTCCACCGATCCGGTCCGCAGGTTGATCGCCACCACCGCAAGCACGATCCCGTCCTCTGACAGCGTCCGGCGATCCTTGATCACCAGATCCTCCACCACGTCGATGCTCGATCCGGAGTCAATCAGCACGCGACCGGCCGTCACCTTGCCGTTCTTCCGCGCCTGCGATTTGTCCAGCTCCAGCACATCGCCGTCCTCAATCACAATCGCCGACCCGATCGCCCCGGTCTCCTGCGCCACCTTGGCATGCTTGCGCAGATACCGGTAGTCGCCATGCACCGGGATAAAGTACTCCGGCCGCACCAGGTTGATCAGCAGCCGCAGCTCTTCCTGGCTGCCATGTCCGCTGACGTGAATCAGCCCCGCCGACCCATCGTCGGAGATCACATGCGCCTCGCGCCGCGCCAGGTGGTCAATCACGCGATAGATCGCCTTCTCGTTGCCGGGAATGATCCTCGAACTCAGAATCACCGTATCTCCGGCATCGATCCGCGCATGCTTGTGGGAGTCCACCGCCGCACGGCTCAGCGCGCTCATCGGCTCGCCCTGCGTGCCGCTGATCAGCACCATCAGCTCATCGGGGGGAATATCCCGCATCTGGCCCGGCTGCACCATCAGCCCCGGCGGAATATCCATGTAGCCCAGATCCTGCGCAATCTCGGCGCTCTCGTTCATCGAGCGGCCCACAATCGCCACCCGCCGACCATGCGCCCGCGCCAGCTCCAGCGCAATCCGCATCCGGTAGATCGACGACGAAAAGCAGCTGAAGAAGATCCGACGCTTGGCCTGCGAGATAATCTCGTCCAGCCGCGGCTTCACCGCCCACTCGCTCGGCGTAAACCCATGCCGCTCCACGTTGGTCGAGTCCTGCAGCAGGGCCAGCACACCCCGCTTGCCATACTCGGCAAACGTATGCAGATCAAACGACTTCCCATCCGGCGGCGAAAGATCAATCTTGAAGTCGCCGGTGTGAATCACCACCCCGACCGGCGTCTCAATCGCCAGCGCAATGCAGTCCACCAGCGAATGCGTCACGCGGATCGGCTCAATCGTGAACGGCCCGATCGTAAACTTGCGCTTGGGCGCAATCTCGATCAGCTCCGTCTCGTCCAGCAGGCGATGCTCTTCCAGCTTGCCTTCCACATAGGCCAGCGTGAACTCGGTCGCATAGACCGGGACCTTGATCTCCTGCAGCATCCACGGCAGGCCGCCAATATGGTCCTCATGGCCGTGCGTCAGTAGAATGCCCCGCACATGCGCCTTGTTTTCAATCAGGTAGGTGAGGTCCGGTACCACCACGTCCACACCCAGCAGCTCCGACTCCGGAAACATCAACCCGGCATCGATGACGAGAATCTCGTCCTTCCATCGCAGGGCCATGCAATTCATGCCGAATTCGCCGACCCCGCCCAGCGGAATAATTTTCAGTTTTTCACTTTGCATCGTATCTCTTCGATGGTACCACCCGGCTGCCTGATGCTTCAGGATCCATCCCACAACAGACCACGATTTCCACATTTGCCTTGGAGGCAAATACCTCCCGAGATTGAACTCTTCGCCAGGAGATCGAAATCTTGCCTGGATCGCGGAGATCGCATGCTCTTCTCAACTCAGAGCGCCATTCGTCGTAGAAGCAACACAGAAACCGTATGCATGTATGCATATTTATAAATTGTCACATTCTCATTCAATGACAATTTAAACATTGCATTCTTATCACATATTGACTATCTTTATATTGTCGAATACAAACCATGCGCAACGAATTTCAAACCCTCCGCCTTCAGCAGCTTGACCGCAGCCTCGAACGCTTTCAGGCAGCCAAGGCCATCCCGCGTCCACCCAGGGGCTGGATTCGCGCGACGCGTCAGGCGCTCGGCATCTCCTCCGGGGAGCTGGCAAAGCGGATGGGCACCAGCAGGCAGCTTCCGCTGCAACTGGAAAAAAGCGAAGCCGAGGATCGCATCACGCTGAAGAGCCTGCGCACCGTCGCCCAGGCCATGGAATGCGATCTGGTCTATGCGCTCGTGCCGCGCGCAACGAGTCTCGATGCATTAAGCAGGACGCAGGCGCTGAACAAGGCCAGGGAGCTGGTGGTTCGCGTCGAGCACTCCATGGCGCTCGAGGATCAGGCCGTCGGCGGCGTGGAAGAGGCCGCGAAAGCCGAAGTACTGCGGACGCGGAGACACCGCGCAAAATGAGTCTTTTTGCAGGCGGCAAGGGCAATACCCCGCTTTCGCCCGAGGAAGAGGACGACCTCATACCCGCCCTGGCAACGAAGCAGGAGCTGAACGAGTGGGAGCGGCAGAATATTCTGGCGGCAAACCAGTGGGCATTTGCGCCGCGCAACCGGCGCGATCCACTGGACGAGACCTATCTCCGCATACTGCATCGGCACATGTTTGACGCAACCTGGAAGTGGGCGGGCAAGTATCGGACGACCGAGAAAAACATCGGAGTTCCCTTCTACCGCATTCGCGAAGAGCTTGCGATTCTGCTCGCCGATGCCAACTTCTGGAGGGAGCACGGCACCTACGCGTTGGATGAGCTGGCCGTGCGCCTTCACCATCGACTGGTCTGGATTCATCCCTTTGCCAATGGAAACGGCCGCCATGCGCGCCTGATCGCGGATGTGATCGCAAGCCGCGGTGGTCGGCCTGTCTTCTCATGGGGCAGCGCAGAGATTGCCAGCACCGGTCAGGTACGCAGGCGCTATATCGAGGCGTTACAAAGCGCGGACAAAGGCAATATCCAGCCGCTGCTGCAATTTGCCCGATCCTGAAGCAGGGCCCATCGGGAAAAGAGTTCGATGCGCACCTCCAGGCTCACCGCAGCCAATCCTCCAGCGCCGTGGCCAGGTCCGTCTTCTCGTCCCGATACTTCACAATCACCGGCGCATACAGGCTCAGTCCCCACTCCTCGCCGTGGCTTCCGCGACGCACCGCGCGTGATCCCGGCACCACCACCGCCCGCGCCGGAATTCGCAGCGGCATCTCTGCGCTGGCCCGCAGAATCTCCCCGCGCACCAGGTCATAGACCGGCGTGCCGCGCGTCAGAATCGTACCCGGAGCCAGCACCGCCCCTGCGCCCACAATCGTCCCCTCATACACGCCCGTGTTGCCCCCGATCAGCGCATCCTCCTCCACAATCACCGGGCTGGCGTTGATCGGCTCCAGCACGCCGCCAATCTGCGCCGCTGCGCTCAGGTGTACCCGCCGCCCAATCTGCGCGCACGAGCCCACCAGCGCATGGGAGTCCACCATCGTCCCCTCGTCCACATACGCGCCCACATTCACATACATCGGCGGCATGCACACCACCCCGCGCGCCAGATACGCGCCCGACCGCACGCTCGACCCGCCCGGAACCACGCGAATCCCATCCTCCGCGCGAAACTGCCGCGCCGGATAGGTGGCCTTGTCCACAAACGAGAGGCCGTTGCCGGCCATCTCCGTCAGCGCTCCCAGCCGAAACCCCAGCAGAATCCCGCGCTTCACCCAGCCATTCACGCGCCAGCCCGACGCCGATGCCGCATCCGGCTCCGCCGCGCGCACGCGGCCCTGCTCCAGCGCCTGCCGCAGCAGGCCAAAATGCTCCATCGCCTCCGCGCGCTGGGAGTCCGTCAGCGCAGGCAGGGCAAACAGCGCATCCAGCGCCGCAGCCAGCGGGGCAAAATCCAGAGTGGCAGAGGTTTCAGGCAATGCAGCCGAAGGGGCATTCGATGGCGAGGACATGCACCCAGTGTAGCCGATGCCCGATTCCGCCCAGCCTCGCGGCGCGCGCCTCAGCGCTCCCTTGATTCCGGCCCCATCCCAGCCCGTCCCAGCCCATTCTGGCTCGCATGCGGCAGACTTTGCCAGCCTTCGCGGGAACAAAAACAGCAGTGTTTGCGTAGGAAGAAAAGACTGCCATCCGGATCACCCGGCCAGCGCGGCAGGCCCTGGGCACTCCCGGCCGGAATCCGGACAACGGTCCGCTCCGGAAAACGTCCAAACAGCCAGGGCAGCGCCAAACTGGCAAGGCAACCCCAGACCGGCAAGACAACCCCAGACCGGCCCGTGCTGGCGGCAAACACTCCCAGGGCAGGCAATCACACTTTCGAGCAGGCGGAAACGATGGAAAGTTTTAGCGATATCTTCGCGCAGGTCCTGCAGGCCATGCTGGCCAACAAGCTGCGCACCTTCCTGACCATGTTCGGCATTGCCTGGGGCGTCGGCTCGCTGCTGGTTCTGGTCGGCCTCGGTGAGGGCTTTCGCAGCGGCCAGCGTAAAAATCTGGCCGACGTCGGCAATGACGTCATCATGATGTGGGGCGGGCTCATTCCCGCCGTTCCCAACCAGCACACCGCCCAGCGCCCCTACCATCTCACCCCCTTCGATGAGGCCGAGATCCGGCAGCTGCCCGATCTGCGCTCCGTCACCGCCACGCTCGAGCGCACCGATCTCTACGAAGTCAGCCAGTGGTCCAACACCTCCTCGCGCGTCATGGGCATGGAGCCCAACTACGCCGAGGTGCGCTTCATGCCCATGGGCTCCGGACGCTTCCTCAATGCCGGCGATCTGCTCAACCGCCGCCGCGTGGCCGTGCTCGGCCAGAAGACCGCGCAGCTGCTCTTCCCCGGCCGACCCTATCTTGACCAGTCCATCACCATCAACGGCACCGAGTTCACCGTCATCGGCGCCACCGCCACCATCGGCCACGGCGACAACAACGGCGACAACCAGCGCGTCATGATTCCGCTCACCACCATGGAGGAGCTCTACGCCATGAAGGGCAACAATCTGCCCCGGAACGCGCTCACCTCCATCCAGTATCAGTCGGCCATCCACGGCGACAGCACCGCAGCCAAAGCCGCCGTCCATCGGGTCATCGCGCGCGACCACGGCTTTGATCCCTCCAACCAGGACGCCTTCGACGAGTGGGACACCATCAAGACCTCGCAGCTGGTGGACAAGATCTTCGACGCCATGGATGTCTTCCTCGGCGGCGTCGGTGTCGTCACGCTCGGCCTCGGTGCCGTCGGCATCATCAACATCATGCTCGTCTCCGTCACCGAGCGCACCCGTGAGATCGGCCTGCGCAAGGCTCTGGGAGCCACGCGCCGCAGCATCCTCACCCAGTTCTTCCTGGAGGGGCTGCTGCTCACCACCGTCAGCGGTGCCATCGGCGTCGGGCTATCCGCAGCCTTCATGGGCCTGCTGCAAATGCTGCTCACCGACAAGATGCCCGGTTTTGATCCGCCCCGTCTGGTCTGGTGGTCGGCCATGCTGGCCATGGGCTGCCTGGCCGTCAGCGGCATCGTCGCCGGCGTCTATCCCGCCAGCCAGGCCGCGGCTCTGGAGCCGGTCGAGGCACTCCGCCGCGAATAGTCCACGCACACGCATCCCCGGCGCATCCCGCCGCAGATTTCCCCCCGCAACCCGAGGAAGGCATCATGCTCAAGGACATTCTCAACCAGGCCTGGGAGGCGATGGTCTACAACCGCCGCCGCACCATGATCACCATCATCGGCATGGCCTGGGGCATTGCCACCGTCGTGCTGCTGCTGGCCTACGGAGCCGGTTTCAGCCGCGCCATTCAGGCCATCTTCGCCCAGTGGGGCACCCACATGATCGGCGTCTTTCCCGGCCGCACCAGCGAACAGGCCGGCGGCGACAAGGCCGGCATCAAGGTCCAGTTCACGCTCGACGACGTGGACGCCATCGGCACCACCGTGCCCGGCCTCATCCACATCTCCCCCATGGTCAGCAAGGATGTCCCCGTCCAGGATGGTCTCCACACCTACACCTGGACCGTCAACGGTACCAATGAAACCGTGCAGGACATCATGCACCTCACCATCCAGCAGGGCCGCTTCTTCAACGGTGCCGAGGTGCAGCAGCGCGCCCACGTCGCCGTCCTCGGCTCCGAGGCGCTCACCAAGTTCTTCCAGGGCGAGTATCCCATCGGCCAGTCCATCCGCCTCAACGGCATTGACTTCACCGTGGTCGGCATCATGGACGCCAAAATGGCCGAGGGCGACAGCGACAACAATCGCCAGGTCTACATCCCCTTCACCACCATGGATGACATCAAGAGCACCCATTACCTCGATGGCATCTGGCTGGACTACCACGGCGACCACACCGTCGTGGTCAAGAATCTGCGCGATGCCCTCGCCGCCTCCCACCACTTCAACCCCGACGACCACAACGCAATCTACGTCGCCGATCTCATGGAGCAGCTCAGCCAGTTCCAGATTCTCTCCGTCGCCCTGCAGGTGCTGCTGGCCTTGGTCGGCGCGCTCACGCTGGGCATCGCCGGCATCGGCCTCATGAACATCATGCTGGTCTCCGTGCAGCAGCGCACCCGCGAAATCGGCGTCGAAAAAGCTCTCGGCGCCCAGCGCAAACACATCCTCACGCAGTTCCTCGCTGAAGCCATGGTCATCAGCCTCACCGGAGGCATCTGCGGCATCATCCTCGCCGAGATTGTCTCCCTGCTCATCGGCCGCATCCGCTTTTACAGTTACATCGCAGACAACGCCAGCGCCGCCGACATCTACCTGCGCATTTCCTTCACCTCGGTCGTCGTTGCCGTCAGCATTCTCGTCGTCACCGGCCTGATCAGCGGCATGATTCCCGCCATCCGCGCGGCCAATTTGAATCCCATCGAGGCCCTCCGCTACGAGTAGCCCTCCGAGTGCGTTTCGACCAGCATTACGACCAGCGTTAGTTACGACCAGCCCGGCGTCACATCCGCAGCCAGCTCACATCCGGCCCGCAGCAGGCTCGCACAAGCCAACTCAGGCCGGCGGCAGCCCATCGCTCACCGGTATCCCTGCCGGTGCCGTGAAGTGGAAGGTCTCCGGAGCCAGCTTCGGATTGTCCTGCTCGCCGCTCAGGGCAAAGCGGGTCACGGACCCATCCAGTTCGCGGATCACCATCACGGTGATCCTGCCATCGGCCGTCACCGTCAGCTCCACGGACCCAATCCGCCGGGCAGCCCCATGCGGCACGCCGCTCAGCACAAACTCCGCACCGGCCTGCGTCATCTTCAGCCCATCCAGCTCGGCGGCAATCCGCGTGTGCCCCAGCAGAAACCGCAGCGGAGAGCGCAGATCATCCAGCTGGCTGGCCCGCATCCGCGTCACCTGCTCGTTGCCCACCGCATAGAAATACGCATAGTGGCCGTCGAGCAGAAAATACTTCCCCGCCGGCTCGGAGTAGTTCCAGCGCATCCGTCCCGGGCGCTCCAGCAGCAGCGTGCCAGACTCCTCGCGCTCCATGCCCATGCCCGAGTACTGCTCCCGGAACTGGGCCTGCAGCGTGTGCAGATGGTTGTAGTGTTCGTCCACGCGCCGCGCCACCGCAGCCGCGGTAGTCGTTGCAGTCTGCGCCGCTGAAGTCTGCGCCGCGGTAGTCGTTGCAGTCTGCGCCGTCAGCGGCAGCGCGCACAGCGCCGACGCACACACAGCCAGCCCACACACAGCCAGCCCGCACACTGCCAGCCCGCACACCGTCAGCCTTGCGGCCAGACTGCGCATCCTCGCCAGACTGCGCATGCTTACGAGCCCGCGCATGCTTACTGGATCGACTGCGTGCAGTTGGTCCCGCCCGTCGGATCGCTCTTGATCTCGCTGTACTGGTCCATGCAGAAGCCGCGATTGCCCGTCTTGCCCACCGCCTGCGGCACCGCCGTCACGTCAAAGCTCGTGATCTGGTCCGTATTGTTCACCGTCACCTTCGTGCAGTTCACAATATTGAAGGTATAGCCGGCCTTCACGCCGGAGGACAGATCGCCCTGCACCAGTTGCGCCGAGGTCGGCGACGGCGGACCCGCCTTCGGATCGCCACCCAGCGCCGACAGCGAGCAGGCAAACCCATTCGCAGGATACGTCGTCTGGTACTGGATCTCGGCCTTGTAGATGGCCTGCAGCGAGTTGATCGCCGAGGTCTCGTTGGCCGTCGCCTTCATCTTGTTGAAGTTCGGAATTGCAATCAGCATCAGGATCAGCATGATGCTGATCACGATCAGAAGTTCCATCAGCGTAAAGCCGTTCGGCCTGCGCCGGGAGCGGGTGTGCGCCAAGTCCGTCATCGGAAACATAATCCAAACCTCGTTCAAATCCTAACGCCAGTTGCCTGCATTGGCAAAATACCCGGCCCTCAAGCCACCCTCGGCCGGCTGCCTGCCGCAATGCCCCTATCCAAGAGACGCATCCGCCCGCAAAAACGCTCTCCCGCATCGCCTTTCCGCGCAGCTGCCGCCATCTCCAGTCCCGCATTGCCAGCCCCGCATTGCCAGCCCCGTATTGCCAGCCCCGTATCTCTAGCCCCGTATCTCCAGTCCCAAATTCTTCATCCTGCAAAAGCCGCCTGCATCCCTGCCCCATCCCCACAGCCACGCCGCCGCAGCCTGGAATTTATAATCAAGCAGGACCCATCGCGCCACGGAATGCACCCAGTCATCGCGAAATCTCCACCCCGCGCCTCATCGCGCCAACTGAACCCAGCAGGAACGATCCCTTGAACGACGCCATTGTCATCCGCGGAGCGCGGACCCACAACCTGAAGGGCATCGACTGCACCATCCCCCACGGCCTGCTCACCGTCGTCTCCGGCGTCTCCGGCTCCGGCAAATCCTCCCTTGCCTTTGACACCATTTATGCCGAAGGCCAGCGCCGCTACGTCGAGTCGCTCTCCGCCTACGCCCGGCAGTTTCTCGAGCGCATCGACAAGCCCGACGTGGACAGCATCGACGGCCTGGCCCCGGCCATCGCCATCAAGCAGAAAAACACCACGCGCAATCCCCGCTCCACCGTGGCCACCGCCACCGAAATCTTCGACTACATGCGCCTGCTCTACGCCCGCTGCGGCACCGTCTACTGCGTCGCCTGCGATGGTCGCGTGCAGCGCGACTCGGTCGATGAGGTGGCCGCAGCCGTGCTCGCGCTCAACCCCGGCACGCGCCTGCACGTGCTGTTCCCGTTGCGCGAATCCGCACCCGCAGCGCAACCTGCCCCATTCGGCCAGCCCGGCATGCCCAACCCCGCGGACGCAGCCGACGCCGACCAGCCACGCTGCACCGCCGCACGCACCGCAGCCCGCACCACCGCAGCCCGTAAAAAGCGCCCCGAACCGGCTCCCGCAGAACCCGCCGAGCGACTGACCCCGGCCATGAAGCAGCGGCTCACCGAGCTGCGCGCGCGCGGATTCAACCGCCTTTACCAGCAGGGAAACATCGTCGAGTTCTCCACTCCGGAGTCGCTGCTCGAGCTCGACTTCCAGCAGCCCGTCTTCGCCCTGGTCGATCGCCTCGTCGTCTCCGATGAGGTGCGCACCCGCATCGTCGATGCCACGGAAATCGCCTACCGCGAAGCCGGCGAAGTCTTCTTCGAGGAGCTTCCCCGCGAGCCCGAAGCGCCGCGCACCCTCCATCGTTTCTCCACCGCCTACGAGTGCCGCAACTGCCACCGTCCCGGTCGTGAGCCTGAGCCGCGCCTGTTCTCCTTCAACAATCCCTTCGGTGCCTGTCCCCGCTGTCAGGGCTTTGGCAACACCATCGACTACGACCTCAATCTCATCGTTCCCAACCGCGCCCTCACCTTGAACCAGGGCGCCATCGAGCCCTGGACGCGCCCCAAATATCGCCCCTGGATGACCGAGCTGCGTCGCAGCGCCAAGGCCCTCGGCATTCCCCTCGACACCCCCTGGCAGGATCTCTCCGCCGAACACACCGAGCTGATCCTGCGCGGAGACCCGGGCAAAGCCACCGGCTGGGAAGGCGTCTACGGATTCTTTGCCTCGCTCGAGCGCAAGAAGTACAAGCTCCACGTCCGCGTCATGCTTTCCAAGTACCGCGGCTACGCCATCTGCCCGGAGTGCCGCGGACAGCGCCTGCGCGCCGAAGCCCGCGCCGTTCGCCTCCAGGACAAAAACATCTGCCAGGCCGCCGCGCTCACCATCGCCGAAGCACGCAGCTTCTTCGCCTCCCTTCAGCTTTCGCCCATGCAGGCGGAGATTGCCGGCCCCATCCTCGACGAAGTCCGCCAGCGCATCGGCTTCCTTCACTCCGTCGGCCTGGACTACCTCACGCTCGACCGCCTTGCCAGCACACTCTCCGGCGGCGAGGCGCAGCGCATCCAGCTTGCCACCTCGCTCGGCTCGCGGCTGGTCGGCGCGCTCTACGTCCTCGACGAGCCCTCCATCGGCCTGCACTCCCGCGACACCGAACGCCTCATCCACATCCTCAAGAGCCTGCGCGACCTCGGCAACACCATCCTCGTCGTCGAACACGATCCCGACATCCTGCGCGCCGCCGATCACCTGCTCGATCTCGGCCCCGGTGCCGGCGAGTTTGGCGGCCGCCTGCTGGCCTCCGGCACCGTGCCCCAGGTCATGGCCAATCCCGAATCCCTCACCGGCCGCTACCTCAACGGCCAGCTCGCCATCCCCGTCCCCACGCGCCGCCGCGAACCCGGCCGCGAGGAGCTTGCGCTGCGCGGCGCCCGCGCCAACAACCTCAAAAACATCCACGTCAAAATCCCGCTCGGCATGCTCGTCGCCGTCACCGGCGTCTCCGGCTCCGGCAAATCCACGCTCGTCCACCAGGTCCTCTATCCGGCCGTCGCCCAGGCCCTCGGCAAGGGCGAAGGCGGAGACATCACCGCACGCCTGGAAAGCCTGCGCGGTGCCGAACGCCTCAACGACGTGGTCCTCGTGGACCAGACGCCCATCGGCCGCACCCCGCGCTCCAACCCCGTCACCTACATCAAGGCCTTCGACCTCATCCGCGAGCTCTTCGCCGCCCAGCCCGAGGCCCGCAAACAGAACCTCACCGCCGGACATTTCTC
>JAJZGG010000062.1 GCA_021804965.1 Acidobacteriota bacterium | reverse complement strand
AGATGGCGGCCAGCATGGAAAGGAAGTCGGCGTTGCTGAGGGCGGCGTCATAGGTGGACGGCTGCATGCGCTCGACGAGCTGGATGGCGGCTGCGTCCTGGCCCATCTGATGGTAGACCGAGGTGAGGCCCATCCACGCGGGGAGACTGTTGGGGTCCTGATTGAGGATCTGCTGGTAGATGCCTGCGGCCTGGGTGTATTGGCCGCCCTGCACGAGCAGGCCGGCGTATTGCAACTGCGTGCCCTGGCGCAGGGCGGAGTCTGCCGGAGCGATGGGCAGGCTGAGGGCGCGGGCAAGTGTGGACTGCGCCAGAGCGGTCTGGCCCTGCAACTGGTAGATGCGCGAGAGCGACTGCAGGTAGACGGGGTCACGGTTGAGTGCGGCCTGAACGCGGGCCGGAAATCGGCGCATGGTGGCCTGTGCCTGGGCCGTCTGGCCGGATTGAATCTGTGCCAGGAAGAGACCGCGCCAGTTGTCTGCCGAGGCAGAACGCATGCGCAGCAGCCGCTGATAGACGCTGATGGCGGCGGGATATTTCCGTTCCTTGAGATAGAGACCAGCCAGGCCGCTGAGGGCGTCGGGACTGTTGGCGCGCATGGCAAGCGCGGTGCGGTAGCGCTCCTCGGCCAGATCGTTCTGGTCGGCCTTGGCGGCATCGGCGGCCTGGCTCATGGTGTACCAGAAGCGCGAAGTGGCGAGAGCGGAGCTGACGGCGGCCGAGTGATAGCCGTTGGCGTTGGCCTGGGTGAAGTAGCTGACGGCGGCACCGAAGTTGCTCTGCTGCATGCGCAGATAGCCCATGCCGATGTCGGCGCGGGGATTGTCGGGATTGGCTTCGAGGATGGCCTGGAAGCGGGTTTCAGCCTCCTTGTAACGCTTGGCGTTGAGGGCGGCGAAGGCGGAGCGCTCGGCCGGAGTGCGGGCGATGCCGGAGTTCATCTGGGCGAGCTTGTCCTCGTTTTCGCGCAGCTTCTGGGCCAGCTCCTTGTCCTGCGGATTGTCCTTGAGGTAGTCGCGGAGTTCGGCGGCGGAGGCGGGATTGGCCGAGTCCCAGATGAGGGCCTGGCGCAGGGCCGAGGCCGCATCGCCGACGCCGGGATGCTGCTGGAGGATGCGAATTCCCTCGGCGCGGGTGCGCGGATCATAGGTGAGCATGCGGCCCAGCTCGACGGAGAAGCGGGGATCGTTGGGATTGCGGGCGGCCATGGCCCGCATGCCGGCGATGGCCTCGTCTCGGCCGTCGGGGGTGGCGTAGAGGGTGTCGTAGTAGGCCAGACCGATGTCGCCGTCGGGCGGATGGTCGCCGTAGTACTCGCGGTAGATCTTCATGGCGGCGACGGCATTGCCGGAGCGGGCGAGTGTGCCGGCCATGCCCAGACGCTCATCCTGCGCCCGGTTGCTGTGCAGGTTTTCCAGCTTCTGGATGTTGGGGTCGTTGGGGTTGAGCTTGCGCAGTTTTTCAATGGCAGCGTTGGAGGCGGTGGCATTTCCGCTGAGACGGAAGGAACGCGCCACGCCCTCGAGTGCCTGGGGATTGTTGGGGTCGGAGAGCAGAATCTGCTGCCAGACCTGGGCGGCGAGATCGGGCCGGCCGCGCGCCTCCAGCGTCTGTGCCTTCTGGATGAGAATCTGCTCGGCAGCACTGATCTTTTGCGCGCGGACGGGCAGCGGGGCGCAGCAGAGAAGCGCTGCGACCGCCAGCCAGAAGATCCAACCGCGCGTTGATCCTGTGCCTAGTTCTGCTGCCATGTCACCCACAATTCCCCGTCGGGGGAGAATCGAAACTGCCGCTGCGACCAACCGAGTCCGAAGAGGATCAAATTCTGATCGTAGTAGGTTGGGACCTTCCCGTAAAGACCCGTTTTTTCATCCAGTTGCGATTCTACCCGCTGCAACTGTTTCTGAGCTTCGGCGGTCTGGCCGGTCTCCAGCAGAAAGGGCAGGACGGCGGCGGAGAAACCGACGGGACCGTCGTTGGGCAGGGGCACGCCCATGGCGTTGACCTTCTCCGGCGGGGCATTGTGCTGGAGCAGATAGTCGCGCATGCCGTGGAGTGCGGCAAGGATGGCGGCGCGGGAAGGCTCCTCGGAACTGGTCATGCCGGCCCAGGTATAGACGCGGATGGCGTCATAGCTGCCGAGCGCGCCGTCGGTCTGGATGGAGTTGCTGCGCGAGGGCAGGAAGCCGGAGCCGGGCGTGTAGCTGACCCAGTCCATGGCAAAGCCACCGGGCGAGCTGTGCTCGATGAGCGAGGACTGGAGCATGGCGATGCCGGCCCAGGGTCCGGTGGGGTCGGCCTTGGCCAGACGCCGGAGCAGAAACAGCGGCGTGTAGCAGGGGTTGAGGATCCAGGAGCCCTTGAGGTGAAAGCCGTATTCGCCGGGCAGCAGGACGGGGCCGAAGCTGGGCAGGGTGGTCGTCTCGCGGCGGGCAATCTGATGCAGCATGCGCAGGGCGATGGCGGTGTAGGCGGGCAGATGCCAGAGTCGGCCGGCCTCGAGCAGATCATAGGCGATCCAGAGATCGGAGTCGGCGGCGGAGTTGGGATCGAGCTGGCCCCAGGTGCCGTCCTTGCGATGGCCCCACTCCCAGGCGGGCAGATGCGGGCCAAGATTGCCGCCGGCCAGATTGGACTGGGTCCAGGCAAGCACCTGATCGAAGCGGGCGCGATCGTTGTTGACGAGGGCGAAGAAGAGCGCGTAGCTCTGGCCCTCGGAGGTGGTGCGGTTGGCCCCCTGCGGATCAATCACGCGACCATCGGAGGAGAGAAAACTGGAGGCGTAGGCCTGCCAGAGCGCGACAGGACTGCCGGAGGAAACGGCGGGACCGCCGGGAGAAACGGCAGACGGGTGGGGCTGCGCCAGAGACGCCATTGCGGCGCCACACAGCAGAACAAAGCCGGCTGCCAGCTGCTTGCATTGCACCATGCGTATCCTTGCCTATCCTTCCATTTGCAGTCGCTTGCGGGCGTGCTCCCGCAGCCAGATTCGGGTCCAGACAGCCAGCAGGAAAGCAATCAGTGTGACCAGAATTGCCGCCAGCCAGGGGACATCGACAAACCAGAGGGTGAGGCGATTCCACCATGGCAACATCCCAACATGATAGACGCTGTTGCCGATGCGGAAGGACTGAAAATCGCTGCCGTGGAGAACGGTGACGGTTCCGCTGATGTCACTGGACTGCTGCACCTTGAGGAAGGTGTCAATAAAGGTGGTGTAGGTGGTGGGGTCCTTGATGTTGATGACGACGACGGTGCGGCCGGATTTATAGGGGGACTCGATGCCCTCGATGACGGAGTCGGGAACGCCGGAGGCGGTCAGTTCGCCGGATTCGGAGTGATCCGGGGTGGGAATCTTCCACCAGGCATGATGCAGCGGCGTGAGCAGTCCGAGGGTGTCGCGGACCTGCACCTGACCGGCACGGATGTTGACCGGAAGCGCGCTGCCGATGCGGTCAAAGGCGGGCTGGTCTTCGCCGGTGCCTAGGACGAGGAAGTCGGTGTCGGCACCCTGCTTCATGGCATCGGCGGTGGCGACGGAGACGCGCAGGACGGGCATGCCGGTCTGGCGGGAAAAGTGGCCCATGAGGGTGGCGAAGAGTTCAATCTCCTGCGCGGTGGGCGTGGGCGGCAGCACGACGGTGGTCTGGCTGAGATCGGCAAAACGAGTGAACGGGAAACCGGCGTTCGAGAACAGCTCGAGGTTGGGCAGCGAGGCGTAATGCGGGTAGCCGCGCAGGTCCAGGTAGGAGTCGCGCATGATGGCGCCCTGCATATTGATGGGCGTCGAGTCATTGCAGCCGCCCTTCTTGAGCAGCTGGAAGGTGAAGTCGAAGGAGAGCGAGTTGGAGAACGGCCGGAGGTTGACGACCGGCACGGGAACCTCGGTCTTGACGACGCGCGCCGGATCGGGTCCGGGAATCAGCGGCAGCGAGCCGAGGAATGCGTTGTTGACGCGGACCTGGATGCTGGAGATGGGGCCAATCGGGATGGAGTTGTAGCGGTAGACCATCTTGAGGATGGCGTTGGGCTTCTGAACGAAGAAGATATCCGGCGGGATGCGGAAGTAGACATTGAGCGGGGCCGAGCCATCGTTCTGGAGGGCATCGACGGTGGCGTAATCCCAGAGCGAGATGGTCTGATCGGTGCGTGCCCAGCGCGGGGCATCATCGGGCTTGGAGATGTTGGGCAGGATCAGCTTGCTGATGGTGGAGGTGGGTCCCTGCAGCAGGTCGGAGCGCATGGCCACGGCCTGGGCGGCGAGCAGGGCCTGATCGGCGTTGGCGCCGGTGATGATGAGCACCTTGCTGTAGGTGTCATTGGGATTGGGACGCATGGCCACGGTGGGCTGCGTGACGTTGTTGAGGTTAAGGCCGCCGGGCAGCATGGAGGGGTTTTCCGCGATCAGGATGCTGTCGCCCTCCGGCAGCGCGCCGATGTAGGTGGGGAACTGGGCGGGGCGGCTCTCGGACTCCATGCCGAAGTAGGAGGCGACGATACCGGCTGCCTGAATTCCCTTGAGGCTGGGTGCGGAGGCGAAGACGATGGGGATCTTCGGCGGGTCGATGGAGTCGCGGTCGAGAAAGGGCAGCGGCAACTGCTTGAGATCGTCGGTGAGGGGCAGGACGTCGCCGGCCACCTCCAGATAGGAGGAGTTGTTGACCCGCGCCCAGAGTGCGGTATTGGCCGGGTCCTCGCAGACCATGGTGTAGTGGCCGATGAACTCGACGGTGAACTGATTGCGGCGGACGAGCAGATCGGCGGGGACGTCGAAGTCGGCCTCCATGTCCCGGGCACCGGTGGTGGTGTTCTCATTGGGCGGGTACTGGATGGTGGCAAAGAGCGTGCCGTTCATCAGCAGCCGGATGTGGCTGAGCTGCGGCAGCAGCGCGGGCGAAAACGAGTAGGACAGATGCATCTTCGCCGTGCGCACGACATGGGTCTGCTTGAGGTTGAAGAAGACGCTGGTCTGGGTGTCGATGCCGCGCAGCTCCATGTTGCCGGAGCCGACCTGCTTGAGCGTGAAGAGGTCATGAAACTGGCCGGGCGGAGGTGGCGGAATGACGGGGAGCGTGCTGACCTGCCGGGCCGGCATGCCTGTGGCACCCGATGCCGGAGCCTGTTGCGCGAGGCTGGCTGCGGCGCGGGCGGCGGCAGCGCGGGCCGCAGCAGCCGGGGATGAGGCGCTGGCGGACTGGGCTGCCGCCAGCTTCAAGGCCGGATGGAGGCCGCCAGCGGGATGGCGGACCGCTGCATGGGCCGTGCCGGAGGCAAGCCCAAGCAGTGCCGGAACCAGCAGGGCCACGGCCAGCAGCAGGCTGGCGGCGCGGGCGGCCACGGCGGGTTTGGACTTCTGCTTTTTCCTGCCGGGAAGATTGCGGACCGGGAACAGCAGGCTGCCGAACATCATGCGCAGGCCGCGGAAGCTGATGACGAAGATGCGTCCCAGGCTGCGCATCGGCTGGTCGACTTCGCGACCTTCGCCCCAGCCCAGCCAGGTGTCGGCGCGGGAGTACAGAATGGTGGTCAACAGCTCCTGCTCCTGAATATTCATCTCCTCGAAGCGCAGACGCAGCAGTGTGCCCTCCACGGAGACGACGGAGACAGGCAGTGCGCCATCCATGAGGGCATTGGCAAAACTGATTCTACCGAATTCGCCCTCACTGATCTCGGCCGGGATGGGCAGTCGCAGCGAGGTGCCGCCGCTGGAAGCGTCAATGCTGGTGCCGCGGACGCGACGGCCATCCTGAAAGACGATCTCCACTTCGGTGACCATGCGCACGCGAACGTGCTGGCGCAGCTGCTGCATCTCACGCGAGACGGCAACGCAGACACCGAGCACGACAATGTTCAGGAAGCACCAGATCAGATTCATGATGACGGTGCCGGGGCGGTCGCGATCCCAGATGAAGAAGCGCGGAATGGAGATGAGCAGCCCCATGAAATTGAAGAAGAGCAGGGCCAGAAAGGGCTGCGCGATGCGGCGGTCAAAGAAGCTGCGCTTGATGAGTCCGCCCTTGGCGGTGACGTTGAATTTGCCCAGCTTGGGGTTGATGAAGGCCAGCAGCGTGGGCAGCAGAATGTAGGGCGAGAGGATGGTCTCGTAGATCTCGTTCCAGAAGGAGTGCCGATGCTTGCCCTGGACGCGGGAGTTGGTGATGTTGGACAGCGTGAGATGGGGCAGGGCGTAGGCGAGAATGGCGGCCCAGTAGCCGGGGACGTTGGTGTCCGACAGCAGCAGGTAGATGAGCGGCGCGGTGAGGAAGATGAGCCGCGGCAACGCATACATGAAGTGCATCATGGCGTTGAAGTAGCAGAGGCGCTGCTCGAACTTGAGGCCGGGAATGAAGAGCGGATTGTCGACGCGCAGGATCTGGATCATGCCGCGTGCCCAGCGGATGCGCTGGCCGACGTGGGCCGAGAGCCGTTCGGTGGCCAGGCCGGCGGCCTGGGGAATGTTGATGTAGGCGGTGTTCCAGCCGCGGGACTGCATGCGCAGCGAGGTGTGGGCGTCCTCGGTGACGGTTTCGACGGCAATGCCGCCAATCTGATCGAGCGCCTTGCGGCGGATGGTGGCGCAGGAGCCGCAGAAGAAGGCGGCATTCCAGAAGTCGTTGCCATCCTGCACGATTCCGTAGAAGAGCTCGCCTTCATTGGGGATGATGCGGAACTGGCCGAGGTTGCGCTCGAAGGGATCGGCGGAGTAGAAGTGGTGCGGGGTCTGGACCATGGCCAGCTTCTGGTCACGCAGGAACCAGCCCATGGTGACCTGCAGATAGCTGCGGGTGGGCACGTGGTCGCAGTCGAAGATGGCAACAAAGGGCGACTTCAGCGACTTGAGGGCGGTGTTGATGTTGCCGGCCTTGGCGTGGAAGTTGTCCGGGCGGATCTTGTAGCCGATGCCGGCCTGGAAGGCGAACTCCTGAAACTCCTTGCGGCGTCCGTCGTCGAGGATGTAGACGTGGAGTTTATCGGTGGGCCAGTCGATATTGAGCGCACCGAGCGCGGTGTAGCGGACGACCTCGAGCGGCTCGTTGTAGGTGGGGATCAGGATGTCGACGTGAGGCCACTCGCTGGTGTCCTCCGGCAGCGGCATGGGTGCGCGACGCAGGGGCCAGATGGTTTGGAAGTAGCCGAGAAAGAGGATGAGAAAGGCGTAGCTCTCCGCGAAGATCAGCAGGAAGATGAAGAAGGCGTCGAGCGCGCCCCAGTGATTGGAGGGGTCCTGAAAGAAGTTCCAGGTCTGCGAGAGTCGCCAGTAGCCGTAACGGAAGGTGGCGAACAGGGACATGATCATCAGCGTGAGCGTGACCAGATAGGAGTCCGAGGAACGCCCGACGGCCAGGCCGATGATGATCATGAGCAGGCCGCAGACGGCCTGCTGGGGCCAGGTGAGCGGCAGAACGGCGAAGAAGTAGGAGATATCGAGCGCGAGCAGCAGAAAGAGAAAACGGATCAGCCTGAGTCCGAAGGAACGCCCGGAGCCGATGTCGTGCCAAAGCTGATTTGCCGTCATTGTTCGCTCCAGCGCACTCCCCGCGGCGCGACCGCTGCCGGCGCTGAGAGGCTGCGAATCCAGTTTGCAAGATTCAGATAGTCCTCTGCAATGACGGTGCCGGGCGCGTAGTCCATGACGGTCATGCCCTCGGCGAGCGCCTCGCTGATGGCAGGGCTGCTGCGCAGGACAAAGGGCAGCAGACGATTGCCGATCTGCTCCCGCAGCAGGTTGCGCACGTCAACGTGGAGCTGCTGGGAGGGATCGAAGTGATTGAGGATGTAGAGCGGCTGGCTTTGGGCGTTGGACTGCGCCATCTGGTTCTGGAAGAAGGACTCGATGGCACCGACGCTGACGACGGAGTTCATGTCCGGGGTGAGCGGAACAAGAACGGTGGGATTGAGGCGCAGAACGCGGCGCATGGCCGCGCCGGAGGCCGTGGGCAGATCGATGAGGATGCGGTTGGCGCCGTGGGCGTGCTGCTGGATCTCGCGCACGAGAGCATCGGGGCCGGATGGCTCCTGCTTGAGCTTCTCCGGATCGAGCGTGACCATGTGAATGGCGGCATCGGCGGTGGCAGTGGGCGGGCTGAAGGTGCGAAGCTGACCGGGCTTCTGGTCACGCGCACCGAAGAAAAAGGGCATGAGCCCATAGGCGGAGAGATCGACGAGCAGAACACGCTCCGCGCGGGACGAAAGTGCCCGGGCAAGAGCTGCGAGGAGGCTGGTTTTGCCAACGCCGCCGGCCAGCGAAAAGACGGCCAGAGTGGGAATGCGCTCGGGCACCTGCGGCATGGGCCGCTCCTGGGGCACGGCCTCAGGATGGAAGACGCTTTTAAGTGCGAACCAGTTGCGCGTGATGCGCTCGCGGGAGGCCAGCAGGGGATCCTCGGCCGGAGCGTTGAAGGTGTTTGCAAAGGGAGCAGGCGGCGGATAGCCGGGCTGCATTCCAGACTGAAAACCGGGCTGCATTCCGGCTGGGCTGACGGCCGGGCGCATCGTGCCCTGCTGCGGGAGATGCGCGGCGGGATGGCTGCCTGCGGGATGGGTGGCAGCGGACTCAGCGGCGATGGGGAAATCCGGCAGGGACGCCGACCAGTCCGGCGCGGAGGCATGCGGCACCGGATATCCGCTGCGGTCCGGCGTGGACTCGGCGTAAGCGGGCCGATCCCAGGAGGAATAGGCTGCGGCGGGCGCCTGCGTTGGCACGGGAGCCGTGGCTGCCATCCAGGAGGATGCCTGCTGCGAAGGATGGACGGGCTGGGCAATGGCCGGGGCAAATTGCGGGGCAAATTGAGGCTCGGGCGGCACGGGGGCAACCGCCTGCACGGACTGCAGACGCTGCGGAGCGGCATCGGGAACGGGGCGGGGCGCGACGGGCTGCTGCCGGTGCTCCAGCTGAACGACGGTGCGGGCGTGCGGCAACTCTTCCAACCAGGATGGCAACAACGGCTTCTCCCAATCTTCCACAACCTGGGGCTCAAGCTGTGCAGGCGCGGCAGCCGGAGGGTTTGAGGGTGTCGATGCGTCCCAGGCGGCCGCGGAGGACGGCGGAATGCCCGGCATGGAGACCGGGGCAGCCGCCCATGCCGGACGCGGTGTGGCAGCATCCGGCATGGGAACGGCGCGAAATTGAGTCTCGTCCATGCGCGGGTCAAGTCCGGGAGTGGCGATATCGGGCCGATAGATTCCAGCGGTATACCCATTATCCACAGCGGGAGAAAAATCGCGCAGGGATTCGGCGGCAACTGTTGCCGGAGGATGTACCGCAGACGACATCCATTCCGGAGCCGGCCAGTCGGCGGTGGGCATGGTGACGGGAAGGTCACTGCTGCGGGGAACGGCGGCAAAGTCGTGAATGGCGGCTGGCTCGACGAAGGTGGATGGCGGCAGCGCGGCAGTGATCGGGGATGGAACGGCAGTGACCGGCGGCGGGACGGATGGGCCACCATGCTGACGCTGGGCCTGGGCTCTGCGCTGGGCCTCCTGTGCGGCAAGCACGGCCTGACGCTCGGCTTCGGCCTGTCGGGCGATCTCGGCCAGTCGCTCGGCCTCGGCGCGGCGGATGGCCTCGGCCTGCGCGGCAGCCTCCTGCGCGGCACGCTGTGCGGCCTCCTGAGCCTCACGCTGGGCCTGCTCCAGCTGACGGATGCGCTCCTCTTCGGTGGCCTCTTCGACGCGGCGACGAATCTCTTCCCGGGCACGGGCTCGCGAGGCGGAAAAGTCACGATACTTGGCGCCGCGCATGTTGGCCCATGCGAAGAGCGTGGTGACATCCTCGGGCGATCCGAATTGTTCCTTCTTCGGGTTGGGCTCCGCCACGGGCACTTTGCTTCCGTTTCAGCGATGGGTTCCGGCCTGCTGCTCCTGCAAGCCTGACCTATGATGTGCGAAATCCGAGCAGTGATTCCGCTGAAAACACCCGCTGTCCAAATTTGGACGTTCCTCTAACCAATCCCAGTCTACCGATGGACTGTTGACATGAAAATAACACCCCTTTGGTTACCGATTACCACTTTTTGGGGATATGGCATCCCGGGGGTAAACCATTCCATCACGACCCGGCGTGTCGCAGTATTTGCTGCGGTTCCGGCAGGCTGAGGGAAATCCGGCCGGTATGCCGTTTTCGGGTGTACGCGCGAGGTGCGGATTTGGATGGGGGTGCGGCGGATTTTTTGTGCAGCGATACGCGGCGGCGCAGGTTTGCAGCCGGGTGCAGGATGCGGCAAGGCAGGGCCGGGCGGCGATTGAGGCTGTGCTAAGTTAGTAGAGGAAGTCACACTGGAGCTCGTAGCTCAGTCGGTAGAGCAACGCACTTTTAATGCGTGGGTCCTGGGTTCGATTCCCAGCGAGCTCACCAGACCGCTTCCCTTCCCTTTTCAATCCATCCAGCAGATGCCCGGACCGAGGGCGCGCGGCTTTGCGATTGCTGCGGATCGCTGCAAGTAGCCGGGCGGCGGGGCTGCTGCTCAGTCTGTGGGGCGTTCCGGTGGCGGCAGCGTGGCCAGGAACTGCTCGGCAAAGCGGGCGGCGTACTGGTCGGCAAGCTGATGGACGCGCTTCGGGTCATGGGAGCGGACGAGCAGGCCGGCGTGATGGTCCTTGCGGACGCGGATGGCAATCTCCGGATCGGTGAAGGCGCTGAGGTCGGGTTCGGCCTCGCGGGCCAGGCAAAGAACGCTGGAGGCGTACTCCTCGCGGACGTGGGGCAGGACGTAGGGCTCGCCGCGGAGTTCGGCCACGTCCAGACGGGCCCACTCGCGCCAGAGGTTGATGCCGGTGGCCTGCTCGACGAGGTCGGAGATGAAGGCGCCGCCGACGCGGGCGGCAATCTCCAGGAAGTAGAAGCGGCCGTCGGCATGGGAGCGGATGTATTCGGCGTGGGTGACGCCGCTGCGCATGCCGAGCGCGGGGGCAAGCTGGGCGTTGAGTCCGGTCAGGTCGCGCCATTCAACGCTGTCGCGGTCCAGGGTGCGGGTGGTGAAGACGCCGCCCTGCTGCATGATCTGCAGCGGCGGATGGCCGTACTGATGGGCGGCGGAGAAGATGACGCGTCCGTCGCTGAGGATGGAGTCGACGTGGAAGATGTCGCCGGGGATGAACTCCTCCATGAGAAAACTGGACTGGCGGTCGCCCAGCTCTTCGAGCGCGGCCCAGAGCTGATCCGGCTCATGGATGCGGCGGATGCCGAGTGCGGAAGCCTCGGCGCGGGGCTTGAGCAGCCAGGGTGCGGGGACGGTTTCCATGAAGGTGCGCAGATCGTCGTAGTGCAGGACGCGGACGAAGCGGGGGATGCGGAAGCCGGACTCGGCGGCGGCCATGCGCATGGCCAGCTTGTCGCGATAGTAGGCCGTGCGGCTGGTGCCCATGCCGGGGATGCGCATGTGTTCGCGGAGATGGGCGGCGACCTCGAGATCGAACTCATCGAGGGCGGTGATGCGGTCAAAGCGGTGGGTGCGCGCCTGCCAGGCGACGGTGCTGCGGATCTGCTCGTGGGTCATGCCGCCGGGCATCAGGACGATGTCGTCGAGGATCTCGCGGGGCCAGTCGGCGTTGGCGAGCTTTTCCACGGTGAGCAGAAAGGGACGGACACCGAGGGCGGCAAGCTGACGCAGGTAGGGCTGGCCTTTCTCATAGCTGGCAATACAGAGGAAGCGTTCGGTGGACGTGGTCACGCGCAGAGAGCCTCCGGGCTGGGATGGTAGGCCGGCGGGCGGGTGGCGCTGCCGGATGTCGATAGTAGTACCACAGGGAGCGGCTGGGCGGATGGCAGCGATGGCGGGG
The DNA here is from genome assembly GCA_021804965.1 of Acidobacteriota bacterium. Taxonomy (GTDB): domain Bacteria; phylum Acidobacteriota; class Terriglobia; order Terriglobales; family Acidobacteriaceae; genus Acidicapsa. Next base: position 6,394 of record JAJZGG010000062.1, on the reverse strand, counting down.
CGTGCGCAAGGGACGGCCGAGCGTGTGGAGGGACAGCGATGGCAGGCGGCAACGGCGCGGCCTGTTCGGCTACAGTCTGTTCGGCTACACTCGTACTCGATGAGTGACGCATTTGCAAGGACTGCCGGGGCAACGACTGCCGGAGCAGAGTTGGCCGGGGCAGAGTTGGCCGGGGCAGAGTTGGCCGGAGTTGGGTTGGCCGGAGTTGGGCTGGCCGCAGTGGCCGGGCTCCACGACCGGCTGACCCGGAGCTGGCATGCCGAGGCGATGGAGACCTGGCTGCCGCCTGCCGAGGCGCTGGATTCGCTGGTGGCGCGGCAGCACCTGGCCAACTTTGAGCTGTGGCACACCGAGGATGCGGCGCGGGCCGTGGGTGCGACCGACGAGCAACTGGCGGCTGTGAAGCGGCGCATCGATGCGACCAACCAGCGGCGGAATGATCTGGCCGAGGCGATCGACCGGCATTTGCTGGAGGTGCTGGCCGGGATGGGACTGCCGCGGGCCGACGCCGAGCTGCACTCCGAGACACCGGGGCTGATGATCGACCGGCTGTCGATCCTGTCGCTGAAGATCTTCCACACGCAGGAGGAGATTGCGCGACCGGGGGCACCGGATGGGCATGCGGAGCGGAATCGCGAGCGGCTGGCGATTCTGCAGGAGCAGCGCGAGGATCTGGCCGGATGCCTGGTGCGGCTGTGGCAGCAGACGCTGGAGGGCAGGCGGCGGTTCAAGCTGTATCGGCAGCTGAAGATGTACAACGACCCCTCGCTGAATCCGGTGGTGTATCGGGGAGCGCAGATGGGCTGACGGGCGGAGGGTGCGCGGCGCGACGGGCAGCGGAAGGGGTGGTCCGGCGCGGGCGGCATTGACGGCAGACGGCGATCTGCGTATAAAGAATTGGCCGAGTACCGGAGTTCCGGTGAGTCTGCGGCAGGGAATTCCAAACGGTTTCCATTCAGTGATGTTTCGGATTGCAAGCATACGATGACACCAGAGGCACGAACCCCAAGCCGACGCAAGGTAGCAACAACCGCCACTCCACGCCCCCAGGCGGGACCCTCGGCGCAGACGCTGCAGCACTACCAGGCTGCGCTGCAACTGATGCAGGCAGGCAAGTATGAGAAGGCCGTGGTGGCCTTTGACAAGCTGATGCCGACGGCAACGCCGGAGATTGTGGAGCGATGCCGGATGTATCTGGTGGCCTGCCAGCGGCAGATGGATCGCAACAAGCTGCACTTCGACTCGCTCGAGGAGCGGTATGACTATGCGGTTTCGCTGCTGAACCGGGATTATTTTGAAGAGGCGCGGGAGCAGTTCCAGGAGATTCTGGCCGAGCAGCCGGAGGCCGACTATGCCTACTATGGGCTGGGCGTGCTGGCGGCGGTGACGGGGCAGAGCGAGGATTGCCTGGAGGCGCTGGGGCATGCGATCCGGCTGAATGAGCGGAACCGGCTGCAGGCGCGCTCGGATGCCGACTTCCAGACAATGCTGGATGATCCCCGGTTTACGGAACTGCTGTATCCGGAAGTTCCGTAGGACCGGCCAGGCAGACGCCAGCCAGATGCGGCCCGAGCGGCCAGATGCGGAAGGAAACTCTCCCTCTTTGACGGAATGGAGCGCAAGCGCGAACAGGTTGCCGATGCGCGTGGTGGCCATTGGCGGCGGGACGGGACTGTCCACGCTGCTGCGGGGACTGCGGCGGCATGTGGCCGTACCAGGGCAGCCGACAGCGGCGGAGGATGCGCCGATTGGCGACCTGGCCGCGGTGGTGACGGTGACCGATGATGGCGGCTCCTCGGGTCGGCTGCGTGAGGAGTTCAACATGCTGCCGCCGGGCGACCTGCGCAACTGCATGGTGGCACTGAGCGAAGAGGAAGACCTGCTGACCCAGCTGTTCGGCCATCGCTTTCGCGCAGGCGGAGAGATCAAGGGACACAACTTTGGCAACCTGTTTGTGGCCGCGCTGACGGAGATCACCGGCGACTTTGGGCATGCGATTCAACTGGCGAGCAAGATTCTGGCCACGCGGGGACGGATCTATCCGGTGACGACGGCGAACCTGACGCTGGTGGCACGGATGGACGATGGATCGACGGTGCGGGGCGAGACGCGAATCAGCGCCAGCCGCAAACGGATTGTGGAGCTGATGCTCGATCCGCCGGTGGCCGAGCCGCTGCCGGAGACGCTGGAGGCAATCCGGCGCGCAGACCTGATCTCGGTGGGCCCGGGATCGCTGTATACGTCGCTGATTACGAACCTGCTGGTGAAGGGGATTCCGGAGGCACTGGCGGCCGCCAGCGGGGTGCGGGTGTTTGTGTGCAACCTGATGACGCAGGCCAACGAAAGCCTGGGGCTGACGGCATCGCAGCACATTGAGCGGATCTATGAGCACACAAAGGAGCCGATCTTCGACTACGCGGTGGTGAACACGGGCCCGGTGTCTGCAGAGATGCTGCTGCGCTATGCGGCCGAGGGTGCGGTGCCGATTCCGGCGGATGTGGAACGGATTGAGGCGATGGGCATCCGGTGCGTGGCGGGGAATTTTCTCTCCGAAGGCAATGTGCTGCGGCATGCGCCGGAGCGGGTGGCCGGAGCGCTGCTGGAGCTGGGCAGGCTGAGCCGTCCGGTGGCTGCTGGCCGCTGAAAGACGAGCTCCTGAAAGATGAGACGCTGAAGGCTGTACCGCGCAAATGATGAAATGCTGAAAGCCGGTTGCCGCGACGCAGGCAACTTTCGGCTGCGGGTGGGGTTTCCAAGGGTTGAGAGAGACTGCGGCTGTGCAGGCGTAGCGATGGGCAGCTGGATGAGCAGCTGGATAGGCCATGGGGGGACGAATGCAAGGACGATCAGGAATGGTGCGGGGATGGACGGGCGCGGTGCTGCTGCTGGCCGCGGCGATGACGGCGGCTGGTGTTCCGGCGGCGGGTAGCGGCAATGCCGGCAAGGCAGCCGCGCCGCAGCATCTGCTGGTGGACGTGACCGTGACCGATGCGCAGGGCAGGCCGGCGATGGAGCTGAGTCCGCTGGATTTTCATCTGATGGACAATGGCGTGGCGCAGCGGGTGCTGGCGGTGCAGAAGGCCGGATGGATGGTGCCGGGTGCGGCGACGGCTCCGGAGATGGTGCTGGTGCTGGATGCGGTGAATCTTTCGTTTGAAAAGATGCAGCTCGAGCGGCAGGATGTACAGGACTTTCTGCGTCGGGACGGCGGCAGGCTGCCGGTGCCGACGCGGGTGGCGATGCTGACGGATACGAAGCTGATTGAGTCTGCCGAGCCGACGACGGACGGCAACCGGCTGGCAAAGTTCATTGACCGGAATCCGAATCCGGTGCACTCGCTGCGCTTTCAGGCGGGGTATTACGGGGAGCTGGACCGGGCGACGTGGAGCATGGACCAGCTCTACAAGCTGGCGCAGGACGAGCAGCAGCGGCCAGGACGCAAGCTGGTGGTGTGGATCAGCCATGGATGGCATCCGCTGTCGCGGGATTATCTGGCGATGAGCAAGGAGGACCTGCAGCGGGATTACGACATGGTGGTGGGGCTGACGAATGCGCTGCTGCGGGCACGGATCACGCTGGTGAGCCTGGACCCGATTCTGGACCTGCCGGGCGAGAATCTGAATTACTACAAGGCGTTTCTGCCGCCGGTGACGAGCTGGCAGCATGTGGATACTCCGAACCTTCAGCTGCAGGTGCTGGCGCGGCACTCCGGCGGCATGGTGCTGGACCAGAGCACGAATATCGAAGGGGAGATCCGGCAGGCGATGCAGATGCTGCGCGGCTGGTACACGCTGGCGTATACGCCGACAGGCGCGGCTGCCAGCATGGCTGCAGGCGCGGCGAAGGATGCTGCGACCGACCAGAGCGTCTTCCATGCGATTCAGGTGACGGTGGGCGGCGGACAGGCGGCCGGGCAGATTCCCGGGAAGATCATGGCTCCGGTGGGCTACTACCGGAGCGCACAGTAGTTCCCGCGATCAGGCGACGAAGTACTTGGCCTGCGGGTGGTGGACGATGAGGGCGTTGGTGCTTTGCTCGGGCTCGAGCAGGAAGCCATCGGTGAGGTGGACGCCGATGGACTCCTCCGGCTTGAGCAGGTGGAAGATGCGCTGCTGGTCCTCCAGATTGGGGCAGGCGGGATAGCCGAAGGAGTAGCGCGAGCCGCGATATTTCTGGTGGAAGAGATCGGGGATTTTGGGCGAGTCTGCGGCGGCGATGCCGAGCTGCTGGCGAACCTGGCGGTGGACGTACTCGGCGAGGGCTTCCGCGGTTTCCACGCCGAGGCCGTGCAGGTAAAGATAGCGGGTGAAGTCGCCGGAGTCGAACAGCTTCTGGGCCTCGACGGAGGCCTGATGGCCGATGGTGACGATGGTGAGGCCGAGCAGGTCATGACGGCCGGCGCTGGCCGGCAGGAAGAAGTCTGCGATGGAGAGCCGACGGCCCTGCTGCTGACGCGGAAAGCGGAAGCGCTCAATCTCGATCTTGGGGTCCTCGGGATCAAAGACGATGAGATCGTCGCCGGAGCTGTTGCAGGGGTAGTAGCCGATGACGGCCTGGGGTACGAAGATGCCGGAGGCGATGACCTCGCGCTGGAGTTCGTGCAGGATGGGCCGGTACTTGTCCTCGACCATGCGGAGATAGTCGGCCTGTGAGGCGGTCTTGAGCTGCCACTGGTTCTTGAAGAGCGCGGTCTCGTTGAGGTAGGGAAAGAGCTCGTCGAGGGCGTAGTCGCGGAAGACGCGCGCGCCCCAGAAGGGCGGATCGGGGATGTTCGGCGGCGGCTCGACGACCGGCGAGCGGCCTTCGGCGGTAAGGGTGACCGATTCGATGTCGGCAGGGACGGTGGGCCGGGACAGCGCACGGACGGTGGCGCCGTCCGTGAGCCGCTGCTCACGGACGGCCGGGTCGGGGCTGGTGAGGTCGCTCATGACGGCCAGACCGGCAAAGGCATCCTCGGCGTAGTAGACCGGGCCGGAGTATTCGCGGCGCAGATCGTCCTCGACAAACTTGCGGGTGAGCGCGGCGCCGCCGCAGATGACGGGAATCTTGAGTCCCAACCGCTCGAGATCCTGAATAACGTACTTCATTTCGAGGGTGGATTTGACGAGCAGGCCGCTGAGGCCGATGGCGTCGGTGTGCTGCTGGCGGGCGGCGGCAAGGATGGTGTCGGAGGGCTGCTTGATGCCGAGATTGAGGACACGGTAGCCGTTGTTGGAGAGGATGATGTCAACGAGATTCTTGCCGATGTCGTGGACGTCGCCCTTGACCGTGGCCAGCACCATGGTGCCCTTGGCCGAGCCTTCGGACTTCTCCATCTTCGGTTCCAGATAGGCGACGGCGGCCTTCATGACGGCGGCCGAGTCGAGCACGGAGGGAAGCTGCATCTTGCGTGCGCCGAAGAGTTCGCCGACGGTCTTCATGGCGTCGAGCAGGACGGTGTTGATGAGGTCGAGCGGGGAGTACTCGGCCAGCGCCGACTCAAGCGCCTCCTCGAGGGATTGCTTCTGATCGCCGGTGCCGATGATGCGCTCGCCGCGGATGATGAGCTGTTTGAGGCGGTCTTCCAGGGTGAGATCCTCGACGGCGAGAACCTCCTCCGGCACAGCGCCCTTGCCGAGAGCGGTGAAGTGGGCCATGTAGGCCTGGAGCGGATCGACGCGGGTGCCTTCGGGAGTCTCCCACTGCTGGAAGATGAGCCGACGGGCAAGCTCGACCTCGCGCTCGGGGATCTTGTAGAGAGGGTAGATGCGGGAGTAGTTGACGATTGCCGTGTCGAGGCCGCGATCGACGGCCTCCTTGAGGAAGACGGAGTTGAGCACGCGGCGAGCGTAGGTGTTGAGGCCGAAGGAGATGTTGGAGACGCCGAGCAGGGTCTTGACGCCGGGCAGTTCGAGCTTGATGCGGCGGACGGCCTCGAGGGTTTCAATGGCGGCGGTGCGGTAGTCCTCCTGGCCGGTGGAGATGGGCAGGGTGAGCGGGTCGAAGATGAGGTCCTGGGGTCGCAGGCCGAAGCGGTGGACGGCCATGTCATGAATGCGATGGGCGATGGCGACCTTGCGATCGGCGGTGAGGGCCATGCCCTCCTCGTCAATGGTGAGGGCGATGACGGCGGCACCGTAGCGGCGGGCCATGGGCAGGACGCGGGTGGTGCGCTTTTCGCCGTCCTCGAGGTTGATGGAGTTGATGACGGGCTTGCCGGGGATGCGCTTGAGCGCCTCCTCGATGACGTTGGCCTCGGTGGAGTCGATGAGGATGGGCGCGGGAATGCGCGTGGCGATCTTCTCCAGCACGCCGTTCATGTAGGCCTGCTCGTCCTCGCCGACGATCGCGCAGCAGAGATCGAGCATCTGGGAGCCCTCGCCGATGAGGCGGCGGGCCATGCTGAGGATGCCTT
>JAJZGG010000061.1 GCA_021804965.1 Acidobacteriota bacterium | reverse complement strand
ATCTGGAAGCAGTGCCGGGCCAGTGTCGCCGGTTCTGCGCTGCCAATGGCCGCCTCCAGCGTCTGTTCGCGCCGCGCCGCCCGCATCCAGATGGCCCAGATATCCTCGGCCCCGGCGGCCAGTTCCACCGCCTGCAGCGATTCCACCGCCGACAGTGCCGACTCCGGCGTCATGCCGATCTTGCGAAAGATATTCCGCGCCCGCACCGCCGTGTACTGCACATACGGCCCGGTTTCTCCCTCAAAGCTGAGCGCATCCCGGAAGTCAAAGGCAATCACCGAGCCGCGCGTAAACTTCAGCATGAAGTAGCGCAGCGCGCCGATGGCAATCTGCTCGGCAATCCGCTGCCGTTCGGCTTCGGATCGCTCCGGCTGCCGCGCATCCACCTCGGCGCGCGTGGCCGCCGTCAGCTTGTCCAGCAGGTCATCGGCCTTCACGCCGAATCCCTTGCGGCCGCTCACCTCAATGTACGGCCGTCCGCGATCCTCCTCGGCAACCGTGTATCCCAGCTCCTCGGCGCATCGCGGCGTCAGCGCCACCATCTCGTAGCTGAAGTGCGTGTACCGGTCGGCTGCCTCCGTGTGCCCCATGCCGCGCAGCGCCTGTACCACATTGGCCTGCGGATCCGACTGGCGGGAATCTATCACGTTGTAAATTGCCTGCGCCCCGCCAAAGTGCGGATGTTCCGGCTCGCCCTCCATGCAGGAGATCCAGCAGGTGTGGTCAGGATACGCAAAGAACCGCCGATAGCCGAAGTCCTTGCCCAGCAGGCCAAACTTCCACAGGTGGTAGGCAATATCCTTGCCCACATAGGTGACCGTCCCGTTGGAGCGTACGATCACTTTGGCATCCTCGTCCGGGCCTTCGCCGTTGTTTCCGCCTCCCGGACGCGTCATCACCCAGCAGCCGGCATTCTTGCCGCTCTGCTCGGCATACAGCACTCCGGACTCCTTCAGCAGTTCGAAGGCGCGATCCCAGAAGCGCAAATGCAGAATCTCGCTTTCGCGCGGCAAAAAGTCATAGGAAATGCCCAGCCGCAGCATCGTTTCCAGGTGCAGCCGCAGAATGGCCGTCGAAACCCGATCCGCCACCTCCGCCGTCTCGTTGCCGCCGCTTTCAATCGCATGCAGCGTCTGGTAGCGCAGCTGCTTGCGTTCCTTCTGCTGGTCTTCGCTGCCCTCGGCATACCACTGGGAAACGCGCGCATACAGATTCCAGCAGTGGTAGTCGAAACGCTGCTCCCGTGCCTCCGGTCCCAGGGCCTCGCATCGGGCAATCAGCGCTTCTACCTCCGCCACCGTCTGGTGCTCCAGATGCAGGAATCCCACAATCACGTCGGCCACCTGCACGCCCGTGTTGTCAATGTAGTTCTGCACGTCCACGTGGTGCCCGCGTGCCCGCAGAATCCGCACCAGCGTGTCGCCCAGAATCGCATTGCGCAGGTGACCCACATGGGCGGCCTTGTTGGGATTGATGCTGGTGTGCTCCACCAGCACCCGCGGCAGTTCCTCGCTGGGCCGCTGGCTGGGGCCACCGGCCAGCGCCGCCATCAGCCGCGTCCTGTCCAGGCGCACATTGATGTAGCCGGCACCGGCAGCCTCAAAGCCCAGAAAACCATCCTCCGGACGCAGCGCGGCCGCCAGCTTCTCTGCCAGCTCCGTGGCAATCATCCGCGGAGCCTTGCGCAGCTTGCGTGCCAGTTCAAAGGCCACCGGCAGGGCAAACTCTCCCATGGCCAGATCCGGCGGCTGCTCCAGCACCACCTCGGAGACCTCCAGCTCCCAGCTGGTCTGGAGAATCGTTCGCACGGCTTCAATCAGTTGCTTCTGCAGTTCGCGATACACTCGGGCCTCTTCTGTGGCTCACCCTTCCGGAATTCAGGTTGCCAGTGCGCTGGATTGGGAGAAACGTCAACGTTGATTCTACCGGATCGGGGATTTCCCTCCCTCCCGGCAGCGGCCTGCTCCAGCCCGGCGCATGCGTCATTTAAGATGGAAGGAATCACTGCTTCTCCAGCAGCTTCACGGGATCGAAGTGCCTGCCATGACAGAAGTATCCGCATCCACGCCGCAGCGTTTCTACATCACGACTCCGATTTATTACGTCAACGCACGGCCTCACCTCGGCCATGCCTACTCGACGATCGTCTGTGATGCGCTGGCCCGCTCCAAACGCGCCCAGGGTGTCGATACCTGGTTCCTGACCGGCACCGACGAGCATGGCCAGAAGATTGAGCGCTCGGCCGCACAGGCCGGCCGCACCCCGGCTGAATTTGCCGCAGCCATCTCCGGCGAATTTCGTTCCCTCTGGCAGCGCCTCGGCCTTAGCTGTGATGACTTCATCCGCACCACCGAGCCGCGTCACATCCGCGGCGTGCAGAAGCTCTTCTCCGAACTCCGCGACCGCGGCTTCATCTACAAGGGCTCCTACACCGGCCAGTACTGCGTCTCCGACGAGCTTTACGTCGACGCGCCTCCCGGCTCGCCATGCCCGGATTGCGGCCGCCCCACGGAAACCGTCAGCGAAGAAAACTACTTCTTCAAGCTCTCCGCCTTCGAGCGCCGTCTGCTGGAGTACTACGAGCAGCACCCGGAGTTCATCCAGCCGGAGGCGCGCCGCAATGAAGTCATCGCCTTCGTCCGCAGCGGACTCAAGGATCTTTCCGTCAGCCGCACCAGCTTCCGCTGGGGCATTCCGGTTCCCGGCGATGAGAAGCACGTCATCTATGTCTGGATGGACGCGCTTGCCAACTACATCACCGCGCTTGGCTACGGCTCCGATGACCCGGCCGATCAGGAGCGCTTCCGGCGCTTCTGGCCTGCGGACATTCATCTCATCGGCAAGGAGATCAGCCGCTTCCACTGCGTCTACTGGCCGGCGTTTCTCATGGCCGCCGGACTGCCGCTGCCGCGCGCTGTCGTCGCCAACGGATGGCTGCTCTTCGACAAAAGCAAAATGTCGAAGTCGGTCGGCAACATCGTGCGCGCCGAGACCGTCGCCGAGGTTCTGGGCACCGATGCCCTGCGTTACTTCCTGCTGCGCGAGATCTCCTTCGGTCAGGACGGCAACTTCACCTTTGAGTCGCTGCTGCAGCGCTACAACGGGGACCTGGCCAACGGTTACGGCAACCTCGTCAGCCGCGTGGTTGCCATGGTGCACCGTTTCTTTGCCGGCAGCCTGCCGCAGACCGGCGAAACCGGCGAGCCGGAGCAGGCACTGCGCGCCCAGGCCGAACGCGTGATTGCCGAGTTCCAGACCCAGTTTGCCGCCATGGATTTCTCCCGCGCGCTGGAGACGCTCTGGTCCCTGGTTGCCGCCACTGACGGCTACCTGACCGCTGCCGCGCCCTGGAAGAAGCCTGCCGACCGCAGCGAGGCCGAGCATCATCAACTGCAGGCCCGCGTCCTCAGCGTTGCCGCAGAGGCCATCCGCATCATCACGGCGCTGGCCTGGCCCATCATTCCGGAATCCGCTTCCAAAGTCTGGAAGCAACTCGGCCTTGGCGACCTCAGCCAGGCCGCACAGCAGGGAAAACTGCAAGCCATCACGTGGGGAGCCATGCAGCCGGGCACGGTCTTTGCCGAGCCGGCACCCTTGTTCCCCCGCGCAGAGAAGGATGCCATGGAGCGTATGCAGAATCTGGAAAACGAAAACAATCTGAGTGCCGTGGCTGCCGTCAGCCAGGCAACACCGGCAGACGCCGCCCCAGCACCAGCCCCGACGGTACCAGCCTCGCCCGCAGCGGCAGGCGCTGAATCCGCCTCCGCCGCGCCTGCTGCTCCGGCACCGGAAAACCCCAAGATCACCATCGATGACTTCGCCAAGGTCGATCTCCGCGTGGCCCAGGTGCTGGTTGCAGAGCGCGTTCCCAAGTCCGACAAACTGCTGCGGCTGGAGGTCGATCTTGGCTACGAAAAGCGCCAGATTCTGGCCGGCATCGCCCAGTACTATGAGCCGGAAAAGCTGATCGGTCGCAAGGTCGTCATCGTTGCCAACCTGGCCCCGCGCAAGATGCGCGGTCTGGAGTCCAACGGCATGGTCGTTGCCGCCTCTGTCGGTGAGGAAGGCTCGCCGGTGCTGGCAGGCTTTCTGGAAGATGTTCCGCTCGGCGCGCGGCTCAAGTAATCCCGTCCGATTGGCGGCTGAAGGGGAAACAGGCAGTGCTCATCGATTCGCATGCTCATCTGGACAGTCCGCGCTTCGCTCCAGATCTGGAGCAGGTTCTGCAGCGTGCGCAACAGGCGGGTGTTGGCGGCATTCTCACCATCGGCATCGGCGAGGGGCCGTCGGAGATGCATCAGGCGCGGGATCTGGTCCGGCGGTTTCAGGGCCGCGCGGACCTGCCGCTGCTCTGGGCCAGCGCCGGCATCTATCCCCATGCCACGCATCTGGCCGATGCCGCCGCCCTGCAGCAGCTCGACGTACTGCTTGGAACTCCGGAGGTCATTGCCTGCGGGGAGATCGGCCTCGATTACTACCATGAGGGAACGCCGCACCCCATCCAGCAGCGTGTCTTTGTCGAGCAAATGGAGATTGCAGCCCGGCATCGCGCCCCCATCCTGATTCACTGTCGGCCCTCCGAGCAGGACGATGCCTGCTGGACCGACCTGCTGCACCTGCTGCGTCAGCACTGGGCCACCACCTCGCTGGGCGGCATCCTGCACTGCTTCTCCGGCACGCTCGACCACGCACGGCAGGCCATGGAGATGGGCTTCCGCATCAGCTTTGCCGGGCAAATCACCTATCCCAAACTGGAGCCGCTGCGTGCGGTAGCCGCGCAACTGCCGCTGGATCAGCTGCTTGTGGAGACCGACGCACCCTATCTGGCGCCTGTTCCACTGCGTGGCCAGCGCAATGAATCGGCCAGCATGGTGCATACGGCGGAGGCGCTAGCCTCGTTGCATGGCTGTTCGCTCTCCCAGCTTGCGCAGGCCACCACGGAAAACTTTCGCACACTCTTTCGTCACAAGCTGCCGACAGCAGCCTCCGGCATGGGAAACTGAAGGAACACAGGCTGCACCGGCCTCCAGCCGGATGCACCCCAAGGGAAGACACGCATGGCACAGGACAACTCATTCGACATCGTCAGCAAAGTGGAGATTCAAGAGGTACGCAACGCCATCGATCAGGCGCTCAAGGAGATCAAGGCGCGCTTTGACCTCAAGGATTCCCGTTCCGAGGTCACCCTCGAAGGCAGTGATGCCATTCAGCTTGCCTCCGCCGATGAATACAAGCTGGAAGCCGTCAAGGAAATCCTCGGCCAGAAGCTCGTCAAGCGCGGCGTTTCGCTGAAAAACCTCAGCTATGGCAAGCTCGAAGAGGCCATGGGCAAGAGTGTCCGCCAGAAGATCACCCTCCAGCAGGGCATCCCTTCCGACAAGGCCAAGGAGATCGTGCGGGTCGTCAAGGACTCCAAAATCAAGGTGCAGGCCGCCATTCAGGGCGATGTTGTCCGCGTCACCGGCAAGGACCGGGATGCCCTCCAGTCGGTCATTGCGCTTTTGCGTGGTAAAGATTTTGGGCTGGATTTGCAGTTCACCAACTATCGCACGAATTAACTCTGGCCGAAATGGTATGCAGTCAGGCAGATGGTCGCATACTGAAGCAGGATGGTAACTTTAATGTACGACGAACAGGACCGGGAGCTTTGAGCACACTGGCACTCACAACTGCGCGCGAAGTCTTTGACCTGCTGCGGGAGGATCTCGCAGCCGTCGAGCGGGAGCTCGGCCGCGACGCAATCTCCAGCGTTTCCACCATCACCGAGATTGCCCAGTATCTTCGGGAAGGCGGCGGCAAGCGGATCCGTCCCACGCTGCTGCTGCTGGCTGCCCGTTCCCTGGGGTACCGCGATGCCGGCATGTTCCGGCTCGGTGCCGTCGTTGAACTTGTACACACGGCCACCCTCGTCCACGATGACATCATCGATGCCGCGGACACCCGCCGCGGTCGTCCCTCGGCCAACACCACCTGGGGCAATGAAAAGTGCGTCCTCGCCGGCGACTGGCTCTATATGCAGGCCTTCCGCAATGCCCTCGAGGAGCGCAACTTCAAGATTCTCGACCTGCTCATCGGCCTCACCCAGCAGATGGTGGAAGGCGAGCTGCTGCAGATTGAGAAGCTGGGCCGGTTCATCGATGAGTCCGAGTACTACGACCTGATCTATCGCAAAACTGCATGCCTGTTTTCCGTCTCCATGCAGCTTGGAGCCTGCCTGGCCGATGCTGACCCGATCCAGGAGGATGCGCTTTCGCAGTATGGCCGCTCCGTCGGGCTGGCCTTTCAGATCGTGGACGATGTTCTGGACCTGACGGCCACCGAAGAGGTGCTGGGAAAGCCTGTCGCCAGCGATCTGCGCGAGGGCAAAACCACCCTGCCCGTCATTCACGCGCTGGCCCACGGCACACGCGAGGAGCAAAATGCCCTGCGCCAGGTTCTGGTCGATGGCGGCTTCACGCGCGTCACCCCCGCCGAGGTGCAGCAGATTCTCCTGCGCAATGGTTCCGTTGACTATGCGCTGGCAGCGGCTGCCCGCTTTGCCGAGCAGGCCCGCACCGCTCTCGGCGTCCTTGAGGAGAGCGAATACAAGCGCGCGTTGATGAGCCTGCCCGACCTCGTGGTCGAGCGCAATCACTGATTCCCGTCTGCAAAGGGCCACAGTCCCTTGCGGCGCAGGGCGCTCACCACCAGCTCCACCTTGTAATCCAGCGGATCGCTTCCATCCAGCACCAGATCCATCTGTGCCGCCAGCGGGCGCACATACGTCATCCCGCACGGGCGCACCGTCTCCGCGTACTGCCGCAGCACGGACTCAGCCGTTCTGCCCCGCTCCTCCACATCCCGCCGCAGTCGCCGCTCCAGGCACAGCGCATCCGGTGCATCCACATAGACGCTGAAGTGATACAGCGGTCGAATCGCGGAATAGGCAAAGGAAAACAGCCCCTCTACCAGGATCACCGGCTGCGGATGCACCCTCTGGGAAGCGCCCGCCACGCGGCTGTGCGTGGCAAAGTCATACACCGGCCGGTCGATGGCCCCTCCCTGCGCCAGTGCTGCCAGTTGCACGCTCAGCAGCTCCGCCTCCAGCATGGCCGGATCGTCAAAGTTGCAGGCTGCGCGCTCCTGCGGCGCTAGATGGCTCAGGTCACGATAGTAATGATCCAGCGAGAAATGCAATCCGCCCAGCACCCGGGCCAGTTCGCGGCTCAGCGTCGTCTTGCCGGAGCCGGATGTTCCCGAGACAGCGATCATGCACGGCAGTCTTCCGTTTGTCTCCGCGATCATCGGCCTTCTGTCTGCTCCAGCACGGCTGCCACCTGCGGAATCAGCCGTTGCAGCAGGGTGGCCAGCCTTGCTTCCACGCTGCGCCCGGCTTCAAACACCTCTTCGTGGCTCAGCGTCGTCTCCGCCAGGCCGGCGGCCAGATTCGTCACGCAGGACAGTCCCAGCACCCGCATACCCATGTGCCGCGCCACAATTGTCTCCGGCACCGTCGACATTCCCACCAGGTCCGCTCCCAGTCGCTGAAAGGCGCGAATCTCCGCCGGCGTCTCAAAGCTTGGACCGCTCACGGCCAGATACACGCCCTCTTCCAGCGGCAGTTGCATGGACTCGCCCGTCCGTTGCGCCAGCGCCCGCAGTTCGGCATCGTAGGCACCGGTCATATCAAAGAAGCGCTGCCCGGCACCCGGTCGCACCGCAAACCGCGGCTCATTCGGTCCAATCAGCGGATGGAATCCCTGCAGATTGATGTGGTCAGCCAGCAGCACCAGCTGCCCCACGCGCAGTCCGGGACGAATTCCACCGGCTGCATTGGTCAGGATCAGCGCCTCGGTCTGCAGTTGCCCCAGCACCCGCACCGGAAAGGTGACTTCCTGCGGCGAATATCCCTCATAGAAATGCACCCGGCCCTGCAGAATCGCCACATCCACGCCCGCCACCGAGCCCAGTACCAACTGCCCGGAGTGGCCGGCCACCGTCGATTGCGGAAAGTGGGGAATCGCCGCATAGGGAACGCGCACCGCATCCTTCAGAATGCCGGCAGCCGCGCCCAGGCCCGAGCCCAGCACGATTCCAATCCGTGGCTTCACATCCGGGGCCTGCTGCCGCAGATACGCAGCCGCCTTCACCGCCTGTTCATACTGTTTCGTCTGCATATTTTGTACTTTACAGGATGCCGGCATGCGCCGGTCCACTCCTGCCGCGTATGCTTCGTTGCTGCGCGTTCCAGCCTCGATCACAGCACGCGCAGCACCAGAATCGTCTCGTCATCAAAGCGATCCTTGCCGCCCTGGAACCGCCCCACATCGGCAAAAATGGCATCGGCAATCTCCAGCGCCGGCAGATTCCGCAGGCTGCACAGCAGGCTGGTCAGCCGTTCGGTCCCATACATCTCGCCCTGCGCATTCTCCGCATCCGTCAATCCGTCGGAGACAAAGATGAAGGCATCGCCGGGCTGCGTTGCCACCGAGAACTCTTCATAGGTCACGCCGCCAAACATCCCCAGCGGAAACCCCTCAGCGCGCAGCGTCGTCACCTCGCCTGCACGGCAGAAGATCGGCGGCACGGCTCCGGCATTGGAGACCTGCAGCGTGCGATTCTCGTCGTTCCACAGGGCAAACAGCATCGTCACATACTGCGACTCCAGCTTCCGCTCCTGCAGGGCATCGTTCAGCTGCTCCAGCATCTGCCCCGGCGAAGGCATCTGTCCTGCCGCCGAACGCATGATGCCGCTGACCAGCGCAGCAAACAGCGCTGCCGGAGCCGCCTTGCCGCTCACGTCGCCCAGCACAATGGCCGTGCGCGAGGCATCGTATTCCAGAAAATCGTACAGATCGCCGCCAATCGAGCGGGCAGGCAGAAATCGCGCAGCCAGTTCGGCATTCCGGTGCTGCGGACACCGCGGCGGCAGCAGGCGAAGCTGCACCTCGCGGGCCATCTGCAGATCCCGCTCCAGTTGCTGCTCGTGCCGCAGCACCTGCTGGTAGAGACGCGCATTCTCAATCGCAATCGCAATCTGCGCCGCCAGCGTGGTCAGTGTGCGCTCGTGCCGCTCATGGAAGAATCCAGGCCGCACATGCTCCAGATCCAGCACGCCGATCACGCGATTCTTGTAGAACAGCGGCACCACCATCTCCGATCGCGTCTCCGGATTGATCAGGTGATAGCGCGGATCCTTGTGCACATCCGGAACGTTGATCAGCCGCCACTCCCGCACCGCCGCGCCCACCAGTCCCGCATCCAGCGGCAGCCACTGGCCCGGCAGAGCCGTCTGCCCGAATCGCCAGCGATAGCGCGTCACCAGGCGCTGCCTTCGCTCATCCACCAGCATGATGGAAAACATCTGGTAATCGATCAGCCGCCGCAGCAGCAGTCCAATGCGCTCAAAGAGCTTGTCCAGATCCAGAATCGACGTCAGCTCCACGGAGATCTCGTTCAGTACCTCCAGCGCCTGCGCCTGCCGCGTCACCCGAGAGTAGAGCCGTGCATTCTGAATCGCCTGTCCAATGCGCGAAGCCGTCAGCGTCAGCAGGTGCAAATGCTCGCTGCGGAAGAAGTCCCGCTCCTCGCTTTCGATATCCAGCACGCCGATCACGCGATTCTTGTTGATCAGCGGAATCGTCAACTCCGAGCGCACCGCATCGTTGGCGGGAATGTATCCCTCCACCTGGGTCACGTCGTTGATCAGGATTGCCTGGCGGCTCTGCGCCACCTTGCCCACCACTCCCTGTCCCAGCGGAATGCGCATCCGCTCCACCTCGGGCGTGTGCCCAATCTGGAAGCGCATCCGCAGTTCGCGCGAGGACTCATCCAGCAGCAGAATGGCGAAGATCCGGTAGGGAATCACGCGATGAATCAGCTGCGCCGTGCGATTGAGCAGCGTGCGCAGGTCCAGCGTCGTATTCAGCGTCTCGGTCAGCTCCAGCAGAAAGTCATAGTCGGCAGGGCGCGCCGTTTCCGACGGCGAATCGGCAGGCAGGGCATGGGTCACCCCCGGCGGAATCTGCGGATTGTCGGATGCGTCAGACATTCTGGTTGATTGTAGAGCAGCAGGGCGGTTGTCGTGCACCGGCAGGCGTGGTCAGGCTGCATGCGTGTGCGGCTACTCGGCACCCAGGGCGCGCACCATGGCCACCGAGGCCGAAGCGCCAATGCGGCTGGCACCGGCCTCCAGCATGGCCCGAGCGTCCTCCAGGCTGCGAATCCCGCCCGAGGCCTTCACCCCGCACAGTCCACCGGCCACTCCCCGCAGCAGCCCCACATCGGCCACTGTCGCACCACCCTGGGAGAATCCCGTCGAGGTCTTCAGAAAATCCGCGCCGCTTTCCACCACAATCTCCGCGGCCCGCAGCTTTTCCTCCACCGTCAGCAGACACGTCTCCAGTATCACCTTCAGCACCGCCTGGCGCTCATGCACCACCTCGGCCACGCCGCGAATCGTGCGTCCGACCGCCTTGAAGTCGCCGGACTTCATCTGCCCGATGCTGAGCACCATATCCACATCGCGGGCACCGAGTCTGGTCAGCGCCAGCGCCTCCTGCCGCAGCGTCGAGGGCAGGGAAGCGCCCAGGGGAAAGCCAATCACCACCCCCACGGAGATTCCCGTGCCGGCCAGCAGCGCCGCCGCCGTCGATGCCCAGATCGGATTCACCATGGCGCAGGCAAACCGATATCGGATCGCCTCATCGCACAGGTTCTCGATCTGCATCCGGGTCGCATCCGGCTTCAGCAGCGTGTGATCGATCACCGACGCCAGCGACTCCCAGCTTTGCAGGTGGTCGGCGGCAAATGCTGCGGCATCGTAGGGCGGACGCTTCTGTTCGTCATCCGCAATGTCGAATGTCTCGTCGTCGATCACAATCCTGGCTCCTTCCGCCGGGCATCGCAGCATCGGCATTTCTTCCGCCAGCTCATCCGCCTGTCGGTATCGCGTTGTTTCCCGGCCTTCGGCTCCATCCCGGCCCTGATCCCGGCTGCGGAGCAGGCAGGTTGCGGAGGGCTACGTTGCCTCGGGCGGCATCAGGCAGATATCCGGCAGATTCCGATACCGCTCTGCAAAATCCATCCCAAAGCCCACCACAAACAGGTTGGGAATGGTGAATCCCACATAGTCGGCCTGGATTGGCTCCAGCCTGCGGGAGGGCTTGTCCAGCAGCGTGGCAATGCGCAAACTCAGCGGACGATGCTGCAGAAAAATCTTGCGCAGATAGGTGAGCGTGATGCCCGTGTCCAGAATATCTTCCACCACCAGCACGTGCTTGCCTTCAATCGGCTCGTCCAGATCCTTGATCAGCTTCACCGCGCCGGATGTCCGGTTGCTTTTTCCATAACTGGATACGGCAACAAAATCAAAGGTCGCGTCCACGTCCACGGCCCGCGCCAGGTCCGCCAGAAACGGCGCCGCACCCTTCAGCACGCCGATCATCACCAGCTTTTCCCCCGCCAGGTCGCGACTGATCTCCGCACCCAACTCCCGGATGCGATCGGCAATCTGCTCCCGCGAATAGAGGACTTCCATTCCGTTTTTCTCCACTGCCATGGCAATCAGTATCACCTTTCCGGCTTCTCCCCGCCAAATCTCGCCCAGCCGCATCGCATCCGTCTATACTCACTGAGTATGCTGCCGTATCTGCACCTCGGTTTCCACTTCGTCCTTCACCTCGGCGGACACCTCATTCGCATCGGTCCCTGGGATATTCCCACCTTCGGACTCATGCTCTGGGTGGCCACCGTCAGTGGTGCCGCCGTGCTCCATTTCAGCTTTCGTCGCGCCCACATTCAGGACCGCCAGGGTGAGTCTGCCGACGCCGTGGGCATGGTGGCCATGGCCGTCGTCGCCGGCATCATCGGTGCCAAGCTCTGGCATGTGCTCGATACTCCCTCCGACTTCCGCTACGCCGGCTGGGCTGCGCTCTGGGCCACCGGTGGCTTTGCCTGGTTTGGAGGTCTGGTCGGCGGCATCGTCGCGCTCATCGTGCAGGGCCGCTCCATTGGCCTGTCCGCACTCCGCACCCTCGATCTCGCTTCGCCGGCCGCAGCCGTCGGTTACGCCATCGGGCGCATCGGCTGCCTGACCAGCGGCGACGGCGACTACGGCATTCCCAGCAAGCTTCCCTGGGCCATGGGCTTTCCCAACGGCCTCGACCCCACTCCCCCGGGCGTGCGCGTTCACCCCACTCCGCTGTATGAGTGCATCGTCGGGCTGCTCATCGCCTGGGTGCTCTGGAAGCGCTCCGCACCCGCTCTGCAGCGCATCGGTACCGGTGCCGTGGTTGGCGAATACCTGATCCTCACCGGCATTGCGCGTTTTCTGGTGGAGTTCATCCGCATCAACCCGCATGTATTCTTGGGGCTGTCCAACGCCCAGCTTGCCAGCCTCGGCTCCATTGCCGTCGGCATCGTGCTGGTGCTGCGCGGGGAACGCATGCGCGCGACCCGTCTCCATTCCCGCGCCGCCTGAATCCCGCCGCCTGAATTTCAGTCCAACGGCCTGCCGGCATCCTCCCGGCAGGCCGTTTCCATCCGGCAATTCCGCCAGGCCATCCGGTTCAAGCCTCCGGCTTCCGGCTCCAGTCGCACTCCACCCATCGGCGTTCCCGCGTGCTTTGCTCGGCCATCTCCAGAATCCGGGCCACGCGCCAGGCATCCATGGCCGTCACCGGTGGTGCAGCTTTGCCCAGCAGCGCATCGCGAACGCCCGCATAATACAGCCGGTAATCTCCCGGCTCGGTCGGCACCGTCTCCTGTTGCATGCCGTCGGCCGTCTCCGTCACCAGCGTTCCCCACGCAGACTCCGCCTCCACGCCCAGCGTATCGGTCACTGTTGAGTTGTTTGCCTTCAGCCGTTCTTCCTGCGGGTCCAGTCCCCACTTCACAAAATCGCCATCCATCCCGCGCACCCGATAGCGCGGACGTGGCTGGGCTGCCAGGCAGTTGGCGGCTGCCGTTGCCGTCCATCCGGTGTAATGCATGCGAACGGTAAAGCTATCCACGGCGCGGGCTCCGTCGCGCTCCACCAGCACCTCGCCGCTGACGGCCTCCGGCAGCCCAAACAGTTGCATCACCTGGTCCACCAGATGCGTGCCCAGGTCCAGCAGCGTTCCCGTGCCGTCTCCCCCTGCATCGCGCCACAGCTCGGGCCGGGGTTGCCGCCGCCACCGGTCAAAGGTGGACTCCAGCGAGACAATCCGTCCCAGCCGCCCGCTGGCCAGCAGCGAGCGCAGCGTGCGAAAGTCCCCATCAAAGCGGCGGTTGTGATACGGAATCAGCAGTCGGCCACACTCCTGCGCCGTCGCCATCATCGCGGCAATCTCCCGGCTGCTGTTGCCCACGGGCTTGTCCACCACCACGTGCCGACCTGCGCGCAGCGCCTGCATCGCCTGGCTGGCATGCAGGCCGTTGGGAGTCGCCACCACAATCAGCTCCAGCGACGAGTCTTCCAGCATCGCCTCCAGCGAGGGATAGGTCACAATGCCCGGATACCGTGCCTGCGCATTGCGTCCGCTGCGTTCCACCACGGCCGCCAGTTCCAGGCCATCCACGGCATCGATCATCGGGGCATGAAACACCCGCCCGGCCAGACCATATCCAATCACTCCTGCACGAATCGCTGTCATCATCGCTCCTGCCTGCCGGGAATCGCTTGTCCTGCAGGCGATTTCCCCACAAGTCTACCAGTGCTCCCCAGCCCGACTTCCCGCTGATTCGCCAGCCAGTATTGCGCGTGGCTTACAATGAGCTTTCCCCATTCTGGGACAGATCACACGCCGTGTGATCTCTGTCACAGGCAGCGCTGTTCTCAGCATTTAGATTGACTATGGAGTGAGAGGTCACCCGGGGTAGGTCAGCTAGGCTCGGATGCCCTCAGGCAAGAGATACAACAGAACTCGAGAAAGCGGGCATGCGATTGCTCGGCGGCCGTGGCTTGCTGAAAAAATCTGCTCGATTTCCCGCAACGCAGTGCTGCGCCCTTGAACGCGCGGCCCTTGATCGCGCAGATGGAGGTTGACGATGAACAGACGATGGTATAAATGGATGCTTTTACCGGCCCTGCTTGGCCTGTTTCCTTACGCGCACGCCGTGCCCAGTTTTGCGCGGCAGACGGGGCTTTCCTGCAACGTTTGCCACACCAACCCTCCTGAACTCACACCCTTCGGACGCAAGTTCAAGCTCGAGGGCTATGTGCTCACCGACATGACCGTCAAGGACAAGGTCGGCAACACCCGCGATCTTCTGCTCTCCAAGTACATCCCGCTTTCGGCCATGATTGAGCTTTCCAACACCTCCATTCAGGCCACCCAGCCCGGTTCCCAGAACAACTCGGCCGGATACCCCCAGCAGCTCAGCATCTTCCTCGCCGGTGCCTTTGCCTCGCACTTCGGCGGACTCGCGCAGGTCACCTACACCCACGCCGACGATCACTTCGGCATGGATAACACCGATCTCCGCTACGCCAACCAGGGCAAGCTGGCCGGCAAGGACTGGCAGTACGGCATCACGGCCAACAACAGCCCCGGCGTCGAGGACATCTGGAACAGCACGCCCACCTGGGGCTTCCCCTGGATCTCGACCTCCAGCGGTGTCGGCTCGCTTGCCTCGCCCGTCATCCAGAATCTCGGGCAGGATGTTGCCGGTGTCGGAGGCTATGGCATGTGGAATGACCATCTCTACGGCGATCTCTCCATCTATCGCTCCGAGCATGCCGGCGCGGCCACTCCCGTCACCGGTGCAGGCCAGAGCTACAACATCAACGGCGTGGCACCCTACTGGCGCATGGCCTGGCAGCAGAACTTCGGAGCCAACTACCTCGAACTCGGCAGCTACGGCATCTATCTCCAGTCCTTCCCCAACGCCGTCTCCGGCGCGCAGGACCGCTACGTCGATCCCTCCTTTGACTTCCAGTACGAGCGTCCCTTCGGAGCCAATCTCCTCGACGCGCACGGCACCTGGATTCACGAGAACCAGACCCTGAATGCCACCTACGCAGCCGGCGGAGCCAGCACCCGCTCCAACCACCTGAACACCCTCAAGCTCGACAGCACCTTCCACTGGCACTATCGCTACTCGCTGACCGGCGCACTCTTCCAGACCACCGGCAACTCCGACGCCCTGCTCTACGCGCCGGCCGCCGTCACCGGCAGCAACAACGGCAACCCCGACACTGCCGGTTACATCGCACAGTTTGGCTACTGGCCGGTCCAGAACATCGACCTCACCGTTGCCTACACCGGCTACAGCAAATTCAACGGCGCCAGCAGCAACTATGACGGTGCCAATCGCAATGCATCCGACAACAACACCGTCTACGTCGCACTTTGGCTTAACTTCTAGGAGGTCAGCATGCTGGAAAACGGACAACCCCTCGCTTCCTCGCAGGAAAAGGATGTCATCGTCATCAACCGCCGCTCGTTTCTCGGCGCCCTGCTCGGCATCGGCACTGCCGCCATGGGCGCGCTGCTCGCCGTTCCGGTGCTGCGTTACGTGCTCTATCCGCTCTACGCCAAGGCCTCCGGCACGGAATGGTCCGATGTCGGTGCCGTCAGCGACTTTGCCGCGGCACTGGTGCCCGTGCGCAAAACCGTCACCTTCGCCCAGCGCGACGGCTGGCGTGAAGTCGTCAGCACCCAGTCTGTCTATGTCCATCGGTCGGAAAGCGGCGATCTTCGCGTTCTCTCGGCCATCTGTCCCCATCTGGGATGCAGCGTCTCCTGGCAGCAGGGGCAAAGCGAATTCGTCTGTCCCTGCCATGGCGGCCGTTTCCAGGCCAACGGCACCCACGTCTCCGGCCCGCCGCCGCGTGGCATGGATGCCCTGCCCACACGCATTGCCGACGGCAAGCTGCAGGTTCGCTTCGAGTACTTCCGCTCGAACGTTCCCAACAAGGAAAAGCTGAGCTAACAGGAGAGGAGTGGCCGTGAACCACAACGAACAGAAACACAATCCTGCCGAATCCTCTGCCTCCGGACACGGAAAGCTCTTCCGCTGGCTCGATAGGCGTGCCGACATCGACAAACTCATGAAGGAGTCCCTCAACGAGCCGGTTCCCGGTGGCGCACGCCTGGCCTATGTCTTCGGCTCCGGACTGCTCTTCATCTTCATCTCGCAGATCATCACCGGCATCTGCCTGGCGCTCTACTATGTGCCGTCGTCGGAGACGGCCCACACCAGCGTTGCCTACATCACCAAGCAGGTCGCCGCCGGAGCCTTCCTGCGCAGCCTCCACTACTACGGCTCCAGCGCCATGATCATCGTGCTGGTCCTGCACTTCCTGCAAACCTTCCTCTACGGCTCCTACAAGGGCCGCAGGGAACTGCTCTGGCTCTCCGGAGCCACGCTGTCGCTCTTTGTCCTCGGCATGGGCTTCACCGGCTATCTGCTCCCCTGGGACCAGAAGGCCTACTTCGCCACCGCCGTCGGCACCAACATCGTCGGGGAAATTCCGCTCATCGGCAACTGGCTCACGCGCCTGCTTCGCGGCGGAGACACCATCGGCACACTGACGATCTCCCGCTTCTACGTTGCCCATGTCTTCCTCATCCCGGCCATGATCTTCCTGTTCATTGCCGCCCACATCTTCCTCTTCCGCAAGGCCGGTGCCGCCGGACCCATGCAGGAGAATCCTGTCGAACCCAAGATGCCTGCCGAGTATTTCTATCCCAAGCAGGTCATCATGGACATGGCCTTCTCGCTGCTGCTGATGGCCGGTCTGGGCTTCCTGGCCTACTTCCATCCGGAAGGTCTCGGCCCCATCGCCAATCCGGCAGACACGCACTTCCTGCCCCGCCCGGAATGGTATTACCTGCCCATGTTTGAGTGGCTCAAGTTCTGGGAGGGACCACAGGTCGTCTTTGCCGTGGTCGTCATCCCCGGCCTGCTCGCTGCCGGCTTCTTCCTGCTGCCCTTCCTCGACCGCGGACTGGAGCGTCGTCCCTGGCGTCGTCCCATCCCCGTGCTCGCGGTGGCCATCGTCATGGTCGGCATTGTCTACCTGGGCATGCGCAGCGAGATGGACGACCGCCGCGACCCCAGTACCGCAGCCCAGCTCGCAATCCAGGCCCAGCAGGAGAAAGCATACTCGGCTGCCCCCTTTGAGCCTTACGTCGAATCTCCCGGCGGCACTGGTCCCTCGGCTCTGCCCAGCGGTCCCGTCAGCCCGCTGGTTGCCCAGGGGCGCGGCATCTTCCAGGAGCATGGCTGCTCCGGTTGTCACGGCGATGTCGGTCTCGGAGGACCGGTCGGACCCAATCTGACCGGCATCACCACCCGCTTCCCGGAGCCGCAGCTCATTGAGCTGCTGCATCACCCCAATGCCGCCATGCAGGCCGGCAAAATGCCCGCCGTCGATATCTCCGCCGACGACATGAAGGCGCTGCTTTCCTACCTGGCCGTCATCGGAACCCCCTCGGCCAATGTCCAGGCCTCCTTTGGCTCCACCACATCCCCGGCGGGTGCCGGCTCTGCGCGGGCTCAGGCTTCCGCCGCAGCCGGCTCGGCCTCCGGCGCACCGGCAGCTCCCGGTGCACCGGCTCCGTCGGCTGCTGCTGTGGCTGGCGCGCAGGTCTATCTGGAGCATGGCTGCATCGGCTGCCATGGCGTGGCCGGCAGCGGTGGCCGCGCTCCCGCGCTGGCACCGTTGATTGCCTCGCTCAGCGATGCGCAACTGTCCACGCTCATCCTTCACCCCAACGCCAAAATGACCAACGGCGGCATGCCTCCGTTCTTTGGCTCGCCGGAGCAGATGGCCAATCTGGTCGCCTACCTGCGCTCGCTTCACGCGCCGGTTCACAGCGCCGCCGCCGCAGCTCCCGCTGCTCCGGCCCTGCAATCCGCCGTGCGGTATCCCGATATGGGCGCAACTGCCGGTGCGGCCTCTGCTCCGGCTGCCACCGCTGCCCAGCCCATGGCTGCCGCCGCGCCATCGCCGGAGGTCGCTGCCATGCCCGGTCGGCAGTACTTCCAGAACCTCGGCTGCGTCGCCTGCCATGGCCCCAGCGGTCAGGGAACGCACTTCGCTCCCTCCCTGATCAATGTCGGCATGAAGTTCCCCGGCGACAAGCTGCCGTATCTGCTCGGCCATCCCACGCCCAAAATGCGTGCCGGTGGCATGCCGCTTGTCACCCTCAAGGGGCAGGAGATGCAGCAGCTGGTCGATTATCTCCGCACGCTCAAGCCGGCCACCGTTGCCGCCGCCGCCGCTCAGGCTGCCGCGGCGCATCCCTCCGCCCACAGCCCGGCTCCAGCCGTCGCCGGTGCAGCCCAGCCGGCAGCGGCTCCGCATCCGGTGTGGCAGGCCTCGGCTCTGCCGCCGCTGGCCCAGCAGGGTCGGCGCATCTTCCAGCG
>JAJZGG010000128.1 GCA_021804965.1 Acidobacteriota bacterium | reverse complement strand
GAACCACTCAAAGAGTGCGGCCAAGCCCAGAACAATCAGCAGGACAGGCCACCAGTGGCCGTACCACGCCCAGAAGCTGTCAGCGGCAAGTCTGCCCGTAACCAGCAGCAGCGATAGCACACCCACAAAGATGAGCAGCACAGGGCCGATCAGCGATGGGCGGCGGAAAGCACGACGCTGCGCGCGCAACACCTGCCGCTGAGCCTTCCACGCATTGCGCTGCTGGTCCCGCTGATAGCGCCAGTAGTTGCGTGGGTCGCCGACGTAGGGCTGGCCCGAGTAGGGCGGCTGATTGGGCGGGTAAGGCGGATAGGGCGGACGACCGCCCGGCGGTGGCGTGCTCATGAGCGATGCTCCTCTCCGGAGTCGTTTGGCTGCATCTCGGTCGAAGCCGGGTGAGCCGACAGGGAAGTCCATGGGCTGACCGGAACAAGTCCGGCCGGCTCGGACCGGGTTGCATTCTGGGCGGCGTTCTGCGTCCAGTTCGGCGCCTGCTGCGCGCCGGTTGAATCCGCTGGCGGATACGCAGGTGGTGGATAGCCCGAAGCAGCGTAGCCGGAGTAATCCGGCGGCGGCATGGAGGCGATTGCAGCGCGCTCGGCCAGGCCCAGAACCCCCAGCAGGATCAGATACAGAGGCCAGGCATGATCCCAGGTGAGGATGTTCATCTGGTCAAGCAGGGCGATGACGCCGGTCAGCAGCAGCAGCAGCGGCCAGCGCAAACGGCGCAGCGTCAGAGCGCGATTCCAGTCGTAGTTGAAGGGGTTCATGAGCGTCGACCTCCTATGCCGGTGCGGCTGATAATCAGCCAGACTCCAAGGCCGATCAGCAGCAGCGGCCAGCTAAACCGCATGATGCCAGCCACAAAACCCATGCTTTGCAGCAGAAAGAGAACGCCCAGCACAATCAGCACCACCGCTCCGATCGGCAGATTGCGCTGTGGAGCCAGCGGCGGCATCGGGGTGTAGATTCCCGGGTCCGCCCATGGATTGGGCGAGACACCTCCGGGATTTGTCGGGGCAGCGCCCGTATATGGCTCCGTGAATGGCGGAGCTGCGGCAGAAACGTCAGCCGGGGATGGAGCCGACCACGGCTGACCGGCGCCGGAGGGCGCAGCTCCAGGCTGCGGGCGCGCCTGCGGGTGCGTGCCAAAGTTCAGCCAGCTTCCCAGTTCGTTGATGCCAAACGGATCCGGCAGCGGCAGGCCGTCGCGGCGGGCGCGCGCCGTGTGAAACGCTTCAAACGATTGATAGAGAATCCAGGCGGCGACAAAAATGCCAACAATATCGTATCGGTCAGTCAGGGTGACCAGCACGGCAAAGATCACGACGTGGACCATCCCTTTGAAAAACTGGCCGTTGTACATGGCTCCGACGCCGGGAAAAAGCCCAAGAAACGCGGCAAGATTGGGGTTGGGCACGCCGGAGACGGGTGGGTACGCTCCGGGTATGGGTGAGCCGGGCATCGGTGAGCCAGGCATGGACGAGCCGGGCATCGGTGAGCCGGGCGCAGAATAGGCCTGATATCCCGGCACCGCCGAGCGACACACGGAGCAGAAGACCTGGCCGACCGGCGTGCGTTGCACACAGTCGGCGCACAGGGCTTTGCCGCAGTTCTGACAATAGGCGGAAGCCGCCACCTCGGGATGATTTAAGCACTGCATGGCTGGCTCCTTTCGGGGGCGGTCGCCGGTTCTGCGACGGAGTGGCGATCAAGGCCGGGTTCTGCGGTAGCCTCGACGGGGTCCTGGCTCTCGATCAGCAGGGGCGGGTTGACCGTCTGCTGGGGAGCGGAGTGAGGGTCCGGCACGCCACCCTGCTTCAGGCGAAGCTGGCTGCCTCCGCCCGGTTTCTGTGGCTCGGCCTGTGGGGTATTGTCCGTCGAGTGCTGCATCTCACGCACGCGCGACTCCACCTCATAGAGAAATCGCAAATGATCATAGTAGCGAACGACCGGCGTCGACGCCGTGGCAATTCGCCGTTCCAGTGCGGCACGCATGGAGCCTGGATTCAGCTCTGGCGGATGCATCTGGCGCAACTGCGCGCGCGTCAGGCTCAGCGTGAGGGCGATCGAGAAAAACGCCATCGCGGCGGTCATCATCAGGCGCGGCTCGGTGAACCGGTACAGCCAGGCCATGCGCCCGGCGGGCTGCTGCCAGACCGGAGTCGCAACCGTGCCTGCGGCCTGCGGAATGGCTGTGACAGGCGCTACGCCCGGGCCGGTCTGACGCAAAATATTCTCCACCAGACCGGCTGGCGGCTCGGGTGTGGCATCCAGGCAGGCCAGCCAATCACGCCCGCACGAGGATTGCTCCAGCAGCGCGGAACAGTTGGCGCAGGTAGCCTTGTGCTGATCAAAGAATGCCTGATCCTCCGCAGAAAGCTGCTGATCCAGCGCGTCCACCAGCATCGTCTCCCAACGTCCGCAGGCAGGCGAGGCGGGCAGATGGATGCGCTCGCGGCTCAGGTTGGAGTCGTGGTCGATCATGGCTACATCACCTCCTTCTTGTTGCACTCCAGCAGGCGGGCCAGCTCGGCGCGCCCGCGGCTGATGCGCGATTTCACAGTACCCTCGGGAATCGATAATACCTGGGCTATTTCTTTGTAATCCATCTCCTGCAGGTCGCGCAGGATGACGGCCTCACGCAGCTCCGGAGAAACCTGCGCCAGCGCCTGCTGCACCATCCGCTGCATCTCGCGGCGCGCAAGCTGCTCATGCTGGCCAGGGCCTTTGGACTGAAGCCGGTCCACTGGAATGGCTCCGCGATCTTCGCCCCCCTCGGTCCAGCCCTCATCCAGGCTGGAGGTCAGGCGCTGGTTGCGCGTGCGGCGGAAGTGGTCGATCAGCAGATTGCGCGTCAGCGTGGTGATCCAGACCGGCAGCGATCCGCGATCGGCGTCAAAGCTCTTCAGGCTGCTGTAGATGCGCAGGAAAACCTCCTGCGTCAGATCTTCGGCGTCCGTGCCGGAGCCGGTAAAGCGATAACAGATGGCATAGACGCGGCGATGATGCGCGCGCACCAGCGCAGCCCAGGCGGCAGAGTTGCCCAGCAGGCACTGCTGCACCGTCGCTGACCAGTCCATCTCCAACTGTGCCTCCCGCTGCGCGCTTCCACTCACGGACTGAGCCGTCGGTTCCTTCAGGAACTCCATCTGCGCGTCAGCCCCGGCATCCCCGGCCATCCGCTCCCGGCTTGCGGACCGTGATTCCGAGCGACGGCGTGGAGATTGCCAGATTCCTGGGGTCCAGCCCATTGTAGCCGCAGTTGCCATGCTCGGGGATACGCAGGAAGGTTGGAATTTGTTCCATGGCCGCAGCACTCCGGTGGCACAAACAGAACGGGAGCGCTGGTGAGCGCTCCCGGCAGGTGGCATTTCCCAAAACGGCGAACGTCGAGCAAACGCGGTCAGTAGCGCTCCTGAAACTCCGGTTCCACGGGATTCTCAAAGAGCGACCGATCGCGTGTGACAATGGTCAACCCCGAGGGCGTGACGAAGTATCGTTTCTTGTCCTCGACCGGGTCATAGCCAATCACCGTGCCCTCCGGAATATGTACGTCGCGGTCGATGATCGAGCGCCGGATGCGGCAGTGCCGACCAATGTTGACATGGCTGAAGATGATGCTGGAGTCCACGTCGGAGTAGGAGTTGACGCGCACATCCTGGCTGAGGACCGAGTTGCGGACCTCGGCGCCGGAGATGATGACGCCGGCGGTGATGATGGAGTTGATGGCGCGCCCGGTGCGGCCCGGCTCGCCGAAGACGAATTTGGCCGGTGGATACTGGCGGACGCGGGTGCGGATGGGCCAGTGCTTGTCGTAGAGGTTGAAGGTGGGCGAGACGGCGCAGAGGTCGAGGTTGGCGTCGTAGTAGGCGTCGAGGGTGCCGACGTCGCGCCAGTAGAGCGCCTGCTGCTTGTTCTCATCGACGAAGTTGTAGGCGACCATCTTGCGCTTGCCCAGGCAGTTGGGCAGGATGTTGTGGCCGAAATCATGCTTGGAGTTGGGGTCTTCGGCGTCGGCGATCAGTTCCTTGAGCAGAGTGTCGGTGTTGAAGATGTAAATGCCCATGGAGGCGTCGACGGAGTCGGGGTTGAAGGGCGAGCGGAAGGTGGTGGACTTGGGCTTCTCTTCAAAGCCGAGAATCTCGCCGCCTTTGCCTACCTCGACGACGCCGAAGCGAGATACCTCGTCGGGAGCGATGGGCAGCGTGGCCATGGTGACCTCGGCGCCGGAGTCAACGTGCTGGCGCAGCATGAGGCTGTAGTCCATCTTGTAGATGTGGTCGCCGGAGAGGATGATGACGTATTTGGGCTGCTCGGAGCCGATGGAATAGATGTTCTGGTAGACGGCGTCGGCGGTGCCCA
>JAJZGG010000060.1 GCA_021804965.1 Acidobacteriota bacterium | reverse complement strand
ATGGGCGGCGGCGTCTACCAGGTGGGCAACGGAGTTTCCGCCCCGTCGGTGGTGTATTCCGTGCAGGCAGAGTTCTCCGATGAGGCCCGTCGCGCCAAGTATGAAGGTGCCGTGCTGATCGGCTTGATTGTGGACGCACAGGGCAGGCCGCAAAACGTGCATGTGGTGCGTTCGCTGGGGATGGGGCTGGATGAGAAAGCCCTGGAGGCGGTGCGTCAGTATCGCTTCAAGCCGGCCTTTGACCGCGCGCTGGGCCGTCCGGTGCCGGTGATGCTCAATATTGAGGTGAACTTCCGGCTGTTTTAGGGCCTGATTCCGACTCCGGGACGTGAAGCTCCTGACAGGACAGAACACAACAAGGGCGCTGCCGCGGCAGCGCCCTTGCTGTGTTGCCTGCCTCCGACTTCAGCCCAGGACAACGATGGGCTGAAAGAGGGTTCCGGCAATGCGCCGGGCAATGGCCACCAGATCCCGGGGATCGCTGAAGACCTTGACCAGCGGGGCGAGGGAAAACTCCGGCAGGTTGATCTGGGCACCGTTGCGGAGTCTGCCCAGCGTGAAGGCGTCGGCGGTGACGGCAGGGAACTCGGGCAGCATGAGCCGGGGATGGATGCAGCAGGCTGCGAGGTCATTGCCGCCGGGATGATCGGCTGCCAGCGACTCCAGCGTTGCCAGCGGATATGCCTGGTCGAGCGTGAAGGCACCGGCCTGTGTACGTCGTAGTGTGGCCAGATGCGCGCCGCAGCCGAGCCGCTGGCCGAGTTCGTGGGCAATCGAGCGGATATAGCCGCCGGCGCTGACGGTGATGGTGAAGCTGGCCGTGTCGCCGGTAAAGGAATCGATGGTGAACTGCGAGACAAGGACGGGGACCGGCTTCAGCTCGACGGATTTGCCCTGACGCGCGAGCTGATGGGCGGGCGTGCCGGCGATCTTTTTCGCCGAGTAGGCCGGAGGTGTCTGCAGGATCTCTCCGCGGAAGTGTTCGGCAGCGGCATGGAGCTCTTCGGCGGTGAAGCCGACGGGCTGCTCGGCCGTCACAGCCGTGCCGTCGGCATCCCAGGTGTCCGTGGCAAAGCCGAAGCGAATGCTGCCGGTGTAGGTTTTCTCTGCAGCGGAGAAGAACTGCGCCAGCCGGGTGAAGCGGCCCAGAAGCACGGGCAGCACCCCGGTTGCCATGGGATCGAGTGTGCCCAGGTGTCCGATGGAGCGTTCGCCGGTGATGCGGCGCAGGCGATGGATCACGTCATGGGAGGTGATGCCGGAGGGTTTGTCGAGGATCAGCAGACCGTTCACTTTACTACTGTATCGCTGTTGGTCTCCGGTGCTGGTGCCAACGGCTGCCGTGACTGGGAGGGGATAGCTCTTTGGGCGTAGAATGCGATCGGCTGCGGAAAACAATTCCCCATGCAGCGGAAATGAGGATGTGCGGATGCGATGGAATCGATGGGCGATGCTGCCAGTGCTGGCGGTTGTGTTGGGTGGGTTGAGCCGGATGCCCGTGGCGGAGGCGCAGGGTGGGATGGCCGCTGCAGCGGCACCGAAGAGCGTGCAGGCGGTGGAGGCTGCCGATGCCGGACGGCTGGGTGACAAGTTTGCTGCGCTGGCCGGAGCCATGGCGGGCAAATATGACTGGCGTCCGATGGAGGGTGTGCGGTCGGTCAGCGACGTATTCAACCTGATGCTGCGCGAAAACGGCATGCTGACCCACGTGCTGGAGGGTGGTGCCATGCAGCCCGGCGCGAAGATGGAGCCGATCAGCGATCCGGCCCGGATGCAGGATGCACTGAAGGCCTCCTATGCGGCCCTGCAGAAGACGATTCAGGGCACGAGTGACAGCCAGATGCAGGAGACGATCAAGCTGTTTGGGCGCGAGATGACCCGCGAGAATGCCTTGATGATGATGCTTTCCGATCAGCACGAGCACCTTGGCCAGTCCATCGCCTACGCGCGGATGAATCATGTGGTTCCGCCGTGGTCCCGGAAGCACTGAGCTGCGGCAGCAGACGATCGGGAGTGAACTCCGGCGCTGCACCGTCTCCTGAGGGTGCAGCGCAACCCTGAGCCTTCCCGGAGCTGCAGGCCCGAAACTGCGGGTCCGGAGCTGCGGGACGGCGTGGGTGCGGGCAGATGTGTGTGCCCGTTGATCCCGCGGAAGAGGACGGCGGCTGTTGTTGGCCGGGCACACCTGTGCGAATCCAGTGGCAGGGAGGTGCCGACGGCGCGGCAGGCCCGGTATGATGGGTATGCAAGCAGACGATTCCAGGCGAGCAGATCGGCACGTCGCCTGATACCGAACGGACAATGATTCCATGATGAAGCAGTATGTGCGGTATGCCGCATGGGCAGGATTGGTAATGGCCGCGGGTGCGGTCGCGTGGGCGCAGGCGGGTCAGCTTGGCCCGGTTCCAGTGAACTCGGTGTATACCCATGCAACCGGAATTGCCGTCGATGGGCACGGGAACCTCTTTGTGGCCGATGCCGGAGCGGCGCAGGTGGATGAGATTCTGGCCGGAACCGGCGGCGCTGCGGCGGGCACGGTTTCCAGCGGTTCCACGGTGGTCACCGTAGGGTCCGGCTTCCAGAAGCCGACCGGCGTTGCCGTCGACGCCATGGGCGATGTTTTTGTGGCCGATGCCGGAGCGGCGCAGGTGGATGAGATTCTGGCCGGGACCGGTGGCGCAGCGGCGGGCACGGTGACGAATGGTTCCACCGTGGTGGCTGTGGGCTCGGGCTGGATGCAGCCGTCGGGCGTTGCGGTGGATTTGCACGGCGATGTCTTTGTGGCCGATCCGGCTGCTCTGGCCGTGAAGGAGATTGCCGCAGGAACCGGCAGCGCGGCAGCCGGAACCGTCAATGCCAGCTCCACGGTGACCGTGGTTGGCGCGGGCTTCTCGCAGCCCTCGAGTGTGGCCGTGGATATGTCGGGCAATGTCTATGTCGGCGATCCCGGCAGCAAAAAACTCTTTGAGATCGAGGCCGGAACGGGTGGCGCAATGACCGGCGTGGTCAATGCCAGCTCCACCGTGGTCACCCTGACGCCGACCAATGCCAATCCGCTGGGCGTCTCCGTCGATCCTGCCGGGGATGTCTTCTTTGCCTCGCCTGTGCCGGGAGCAGTCTATGAGATTCTGGCCGGAACCGGCAGCGCAGCGCCCGGCACCGTGAATGCAACCTCCACAGAGGTGGCACTGGGCAACTGGACCACGCAGCCGACGGCTCTGGCAGCCAATACCACCGGTACGGTGTTCGTGGTGGCCTCCAACTCGGTCTGGCAGGTGGCGGCCAACTCCAGCAGCGGTGCCACGCCGGTGGGCAACTTTACCCTGACCGTGAACCAGGGCACCAGTGTGGTGAGCACGCAGGAGGGCGTTACGGTTACCGTCCCCTACAGCGTGACCTCGACCAGCGGCTTTACCGGAATGGTCGCCATGACCTGCGCCG
The DNA here is from genome assembly GCA_021804965.1 of Acidobacteriota bacterium. GTDB lineage: Bacteria > Acidobacteriota > Terriglobia > Terriglobales > Acidobacteriaceae > Acidicapsa. The sequence continues at coordinate 15,087 of JAJZGG010000060.1, read as the reverse complement.
CTCCAACCGGCTACACCTGCCAGCTGAGCCCGGCCACATTGTCGCTGACGCAGGGTGCCACCCAGAGCGGTACGCTGATGGTGACCCAGCCGGCTGCCACGGCGGCCGTGCAGCCAGCAGGGCGGGCAGCAGGACGATCCAGCGGAGCACTGGCACTGGCATCGCTGCTGTGGATGCCGGGTATGCTGGTCGGCGGACTGGCCTTCCGGCGGAAGCTGGCACGCAACGCAGGCTGGATGCGCTGGATGGGAGTTTGCCTGGTGCTGCTGAGCAGCGCCGGACTCCTGTGCGGAGCCGGACTGCTGAGCGGATGCAACTATCCCAATCCGAATTTCCAGACCCACCAGACCAGCTATCAGGTGACGGTGATGGTGACCGCATCCGGCGGAACGGTGCAGCAGAATGTGCCGCTCTACCTGCAGGTGCAGCTGCCGGGCGCCACCACGGGCACAACCCCCGCATTGCGCGGTGCGGGAATGTAGGCAGAGTCGAAACAAGGAAAAAGCGAAGGCCGCGGCAGGGATTCTGCCGCGGCCTTCGCTTTTTCGTGTTCCCGATTCGTGTTCCGAGGTCGGAAATTCCAGGGATCTGCCTCTGCTTCAGAGGGAGATGTTGCCACCGGGCTGGCGGATGAGCGACAGAAACTCCGCGCGGGTCTGCTGTTCGCGATAGCAGCCAACCATGGTGGAGGTGACGGTGGTGGACTGCTGCTTTTCCACTCCGCGCATCATCATGCACATGTGGCGCGCCTCAATCACGACGCCAACGCCGCGCGGCTCAATCGCTTCCTGAATGGCATCGGCCACCTGCCGGGTCAGCCGCTCCTGCACCTGCAGCCGACGGGCAAAGACCTCGACGAGGCGGGGGATCTTGCTCAGCCCGATCACCTTGCCGTTGGGAATGTAGGCAACGTGGACGCGGCCATAGAAGGGAAGCATGTGATGCTCGCACAGCGAGAACATCTCAATGTCCTTGACGATGACCATCTCATCGTAATCCACATCAAACAGAGCGCCCCGCAGGATCTGCGTCGGGTTCTGGGTGTATCCCTTGGTCAGGAAGGACATGGCCTTCTCGACGCGGCCGGGCGTGGCCAGCAGACCATCGCGCGAGGGGTCCTCGTGCATGCGGGCAATCAGCTCGCGATAGAGTTCCTGCGTGGAGTAGTGAGCCAGTGAGGCAGGCACTGCGATCTCCGACTCCGCCAGCGCGGAGATAGACTTGGGCGATTTGGGAACGACGACTGCGTGGGCCATGATGAATTCCTCGGCTGCGGCAAGGTGCCGCAAGCCTGGCGATACGGTTGAACCCGCCTGCTGCATTCAGGCAGCCGAGACGGCGGGGATGGTTCCAGAGTACTCGAAGAAGTTGTTTTCTGTTTCCTCGATGCGGACAGAGCGAAGAAAAACCGGCTGCAGAACGGGCACCAGAAGGTGATAGATTTCCCGGCACAGATTCTCCGTGGTGGAGGTCTGGGCGGCAAAAAGTGGGTCAAAATTCAGGTTTTGATGGTCAAAGCGGTCCAGAACGGTATTGCGGACCGCCGCGTCCAGCGTGGCCATGTTCAGCACCATGCCTGTGGATGGGTCCACGGGACCGGAGACCGTGACCTGCAGAACATAGTTATGCCCGTGGCCGTGGGGATTGTTGCATTTGCCAAAGGCCATTCGGTTCTGCTCCTCGCTGAGCGTGTCCACGTGGAGCCGATGGCTGGCGCAGAAGATATATCGCCGGGAAAAGCGGACCATCACTGCTGGCCTCCGAGGTATTCGGCAAAGATCTCCGGGGATTCGTACACACGCACACTGCTGAGACGCGCGCCCGAGGCCGAAGCGATGGCTGGCTCCAGACGATTCCAGATGGCGATGGCGATATTTTCCGTAGTGGGAATGGTGTGGGCGAATTCGGGAACCTCGAGGTTCAGGTGGCGATGGTCATAAACGTCCAACACCTGATGCTCGATGATGTCCTTGAGCCACTTCAGGTCCACGATGAAGCCGGTGACCGGGTCCACGCCGCCGGAGACCGTGACCTCCAGCGTGTAGTTGTGACCATGCCCGGCACGATTGGCGCATTTGCCAAAGACGGCCAGGTTCTGCTCCGGGGACCAGTCGGGATTCCAGTAGTAATGCGAGGCAGAGAAGGTGGCGCGTCGTGTGATTTGCATAAAGAGGCCTTTGTCTTGTCAGTTAGGATGCTCCGGTGGATCGGAGGTTTCATCCATTGCGAAAAAGAATCGACAGGATCAACAATGTGGGAGAGTTTTTTCCCAATTGCGGATGCCTGCTCCGGAGCAAGTGGTGAAGCCCGAGAATACTCAGGCCTGAGCAGGATCATGCAGAATCATGTCGGATACGCTCGTCCCTTCCACGAGACATTCCGCCGAATGCGCAGCCAGTACCAGCTGCGGATCAGGATGGCGGCAAACAGCGGCAGAGCCAGCGGCGCGAGCAGGCAGTCCGACAGTGGAAATTGGGAGCGCAGGACCCGCGCATGGAAGCGCCAGAGGGTGCGCAGCCACAGAATGCCGATCAGCGAGCCGGCCGTGAACCACGGCAGACCACGCACGGAAGCATGCCAGTAGACAACGGCCAGCACGGGCAGCAGAAGCAGCAGGAGCAGGTCCAGCAGCCGCCAGGCGGCAAGCGCCAGACAGTTGCCGAAGAGCAGGGCAAGATTCTTGCTCCAGCCCTCGATCATGGCGGCCGTGGTGCGGTACATGCGGGTGGAGAGCGCATCCGGAGCGTAGCGGAAGCGCAGCCCAAGCTTGCGGCGCTTGATGAGCGAGGCCAACTCCACATCCTCCAGAATGGAGGATCGGACGGCGGCATGCCCGCCGATGGCGCGGTGAGCTTCCGCATGGAAAAGGAGAAACTGGCCGTTGGCGGCAGCCAGGCGCAGCGCCGGATCGGAGACTTTTGACGGGGGATAGGCCAGCGCCAGTTCCGAGAAGACGAGCGGCATCAGGGCGCGTTGCACCAGTCCGGAGACAAGCTGGCGTGGCGAATAGGAGAGCAGGCCGACGGCGTGCTTTTCCGCCTCATGGAGCGCGCGACGCAGGCTGCCGGGCTCGTGGATGGTGTCAGCGTCGGTGAACAGCAGCCATTGCCCCCGCGCGTGACGGGCGGCCGACTGGCAGGCATTTGCCTTTCCGGTCCAGCCGGGGGCCAGCGGCTCCGGATCGAGGATCGTGACCCCGGGGATGGATTGGGCCAGCGAGCGTGTGGCATCCGTCGAGCCGTCATCGACGACGAGCAGCTCCCAGTCGACGCCAAGCAGGAAGATGGATTCGGATTGTGCGGCCAGGGATTGCAGGCAGGCGACGATGGTGTCGGCCTCGTTGCGGGCCGGTACCAGCACGGAAAGCTGGCAGCGATAGCCATCCCCGGCTGCCGTCTCAGCCTGCCGGGTATCGGCAGGCAGTGGGACTCCGGCCTCTGCGTGCATGGATTCGTCGTGCATGACTTCGTATTATAGGGAGGATGCGTATGGGAGGCAGGATGAGGCGTTGCGTGCAGTGCTTGCTGCTGGTGGGAGTGTTGGTTGCGATGGCAGGATGCGATCGTGGAGGGCATCCCTCCCAGCCGGGTACGGTGGCACCGGACTTTACCGTTGCCGATGGCACCTCGCGCATCCATCTGGCCGATTATCGCGGGCAGGTGGTGCTGCTGAACTTCTGGGCCAGCTGGTGTGCGCCCTGCGTGGCGGAGATTCCGTCGCTGGAGCAGCTGCACCATCAGGACCCGAAGCTGGTCATTCTGGCGGTCAGTATCGATGATGACCAGAACGCGTACCGGCAGTTCGTCAAGGATCACCAGATGGATCTGAAGACGGTGTGGGATCCGCAACAGACGGCAGCCTCCAAGTATCACTCCGAGATGTGGCCGGAGACCTATGCCATTGATCGCCAGGGACGGATTCGCCGGAAGTTTGTGGGGGCAACGGACTGGACGAGTCCGGAAGTGCTGGATTACGTGCACATGCTGCAGCGCTGAGATCGAAATCGCCGACGTCCCATCGCTGACATCCCATCGCTGACGTCCAATTTCTGCAGAAATTGCTATCATCACAGTATGACGACGGTGGATGTGGAATTTCGCTACGAAGGGGAGCCGGGCGCGGCAGTGGCACAGGGCCTGGCGCATTTGAAGGATGTGTACGGGATTCGCCGGTTGAGCATCAACCGTGCCGGGCAGACCGTGCGCGTGGAGTACGATGCCACCCGGCTGAATACACCCACGGTGGCCGGACTGCTGAAAGGCGCGGGATTGGCAATTGTGGAAGAGATTGCGCTGATTCCCGAGCAGCCGGTTGCGGAAGCTGCGGCGCAGCCTGCCTGAGATGCCCGCACCGGCAGGTAGCAGGTGAACGGTATCCACGGGCCGGATAGGCACCCGAAACCGCGCAGCAGGCCGTGTGGTTGATTGCCTCCGGGAATCCTGATATTCTTGTTGAGTTGGAAGAGTTTGTGCGCCTATAGCTCAGCTGGATAGAGCGATTGACTACGAATCAATAGGTCGGGAGTTCGAATCTCTCTGGGCGCACCATCCCACTGAAAAAATCTGCAGATTTCCGTCAATCAGTTGATGGAACAAATCCGCCCTCCGGCGGATTTTTCTTTTGGACCATGCCAATGCCGACTGCCTGCGCCGGATCGCGTGCCTCCGGCTCGCGTGATTCCGGCTTGCCGGCTATTTGTATTCGATGAGCGTGCGACGGCGCGCCAGCAGGCGATCCACGAACCAGGTAAGCTGCCCCAGCAGCAGCGGCACCTGCTGGAACTGGGAGTGAATGCCGTAAAAGCACAGGGTCAGCAGCGACGGACTGCGGCGGCGATATCGCCAGGCCGAACGCGTGCAGACGGCCACGAACAGGAGCAGCCAGAGCATGGGCGGATACAGCGCGCGGGTATGGGGCGCGTGCAGGCCCAGAGCAAGAGCCAGCAGCAGGGACGCAACCAGACTGAGCAACCAGAAGGAGCCGCGCAGCAGATTGCGGCGGGAGTCGCCAAACCAGAAGCGCTCGGGCGTGTGGCGGAAGCGCTCGGCGACATCGGCGTAGGCGTATCCGGAGCGGCGCAGGCGGGACCAGTACTGGCGGAAATGCCGGATGGCCAGGTCGTGGGTGGTCATGAGCTGATCAATCTGCAGATGGCGCCAGCCCAGCGTGCGCATGCGGTGGGAAAGCTCCGGGTCTTCGCCGGCGATGAGCGTGTCCTCGTACCCGCCGGTGGCCTCGAGAGCTGCCACGCGGATGAGTGCATCGCCGCCGAAGTGGGCGTGCTGGTGCGGGTCCTGGAGCCAGTCAAGCGCCAGAACCCAGGTATAAATCGATTGATGCGGATTGGATTCGATGCGCAGGCCGAAGACGGTGGCAATGGCAGGATCGGCCAGCGCCTGGGCAAAGGCAGCCGGAAGAAACTCCGGATCAAGCGCGGTGTCGCCATCGAGGAAGAAGATCCAGTCCACCGCGTGCATGGCAACTGCTGCGCGCCAGCCGATATTGCGACCGCGGGCTGCGGTCCACGGACCGGTGGGCAGGGGAATGGCATGCGCACCCATGGACTGCGCCAGAGCCAGGCTGTTGTCCGAGGAGTTGGAGTCCACGTAGACGGTGCAGACGTGATGGATGCGGGCAGGCAGGCGAAGCTGTTGCACCGAATGCAGGCAGGCGCGAAGCCGCTCGCCTTCGTTGCGTCCGATGATGACGACGGCGAGTTTCTGATCGGAAGTGCTGGAACTGTCAGGCATCGGATGCTTCCATGAGGCGACAAACCTGCGCTGCGGGAGTGCTGAGTGCGAGTATAAATTTCCGGTCGGGAATTTCGCTGCTGTTCTTGATTCCCGGCAGCGGGATTTACCAGGGTCGGGGCGGGCTGATGCGGCCTCCGCGTGTCTGTTTCCAGGCCTGGGCCATGAGTGCGTGCAGCTGGAGCGCGTGGCGCGCGCGCAGCCTGCGTGCCGGTTGGCGGCTCCAGCGGTTGCGCAGCCAGCGGAGTCGATAGAGAGCCAGCTCCAGCGCAGCCGCTCCCCAGACCTGGGACCCGAGCCATTTGCGGTAGTAGAGCAGGGTGCTGCGCATGCGCCAGAGCACGACCTGATGGCTGGGCGGGGCATCGAGTGCGGCATTGATGGAGGTGGCGCTTTCGCCGCCGAGATGAAGCACGGAAAACTCCGGGCGATAGACGACGCGCCAGCCGCTGGATACGGCGCGATGGCAGAGGTCCACTTCCTCAAGGTACAGAAAAAAGCGCTCATCAAAGAGGCCGATCTGCTCCAGCAGCGAGCGACGGATGAGCATGAAGGCTCCGGGAATCCATTCCACATCGACGGGCTGCGTGGATGTGGCCCACCTGCGGTCCAGGCCACCGAAGAGCCTGCCCCAGAGCGAGCTTGAGGGAAGGCGTTCGGCCAGTCCGGTCATGATGCAGGCATCGCGCCAGAGGGTGTGGAAGCGTCTGGCCGAGGGCTGGCAGGAGCCGTCGCGGCTGCGCTGGGCGATGCCAAGGATTCCGATGGTGGGATCGGCCAGAAGCAGGTCAAGCAGGGGAGCCAGAACGGGCTGCTCCAGAAAGGCATCGGAGTTGAGCAGAAGCAGCGTCTGGCCACGGCTGGCGAGCAGGGCCAGATTGTTGGCTCCGCCAAAGCCGAGGTTAATTTCGCTGCGCAGGAGCCGGACGGCGGGGAAGTGCTGCTCGACCATTTGCGGAGAGCCGTCGGTGGAGGCATTGTCGACGACAAGAATCTCGGCGGTGCGATGGGGCAGCCGATCCAGCTCGGCGCAGAGAAGCTGGAGGCACTGGCGCAGGGTTTCGCGCGTATTGAAGGAGACAAGGACGACCGAAAGATCGAGCCCGGAACCGGTGAGCCCAGAGCCGGTGAGTGTGGAACCGGTGAGTGTGGCGCCGGTGAGCGGGGCAAGTGTGGGGATCGAGGAGGTGTCAGCCATGTCGCGCGACCCCGGCGGCGGTTGCCAGATCGGTGAGGTGTGCGGCCAGCGGAGTCAGATTCTTCTCCAAGTTGTAGTCGGCGGCGACGGTTTCGCGGGCCCTGGCTGACAGGGTCTGGCGAAGCTGGGGCGAGTCCAGCATCTGCTGCATGGCGGCAGCAAGCGCGGCGACGTTGCCGGCGGGCACAAGCAGGCCGTTTTCGCCGGAGGCTATCAGCTCTGGAATGCCGGCAATATAGGTGGAGATGCAGGGAACGCCGAGAGCCATGGCCTCCATGAGCGCGACCGGCAACCCTTCCGCAAAGCTGGCAAGGACGAAGAGGTCGGCGTGGGCAAGGCGGCGCAGCGTGCTGGCGTGGTCGAGCGCACCGGCCCACTCGACTGCGGATGCGATGCCAAGCGCCTGCGCCTGTGCCTGAAGTACGAGCCGATCGGGACCGTCGCCGAGGAAGACCAAGCGAAGATGATCGCGTGAGGTCAATGCAGCAAAAGCGCGCAGCAGAATGCCCTGACCTTTGTCGGCAACGAGTCTGCCGGTGCAGAGAATCTGCAGCAGCGGGGGAATCTCCGGTGTGGATGCCTGCCTGCCGGGCAGCGGCTGCTGCAGCAGTGTGGGCTGGACGCCGAGGCGAAGGACGAAGGTCTTTTCCCCGGCTTCGGGGGCGATGCGCAGGATCTGGCTGCGGGTGTAGTCGCTGATGGCGAAGATGCGCGTGGCCGAGAGAATCTTCTCGCGCAGCCAGAAGGTGGATTGATCGTGAAACTCCGTGGGGCCGTGCAGGGTGAGCGACCAGGGTATGCGCCAGATGGCAGAGGTGAGCAGTGCCACGGTAGCCACGGGTCCGCCGAAGTGGACGTGGAGGTGGTTGAGGGAGTGGCGACGCATCCAGCGTCCCAGCAGCATGGCCTCTGCCCAGTAGGCCAGCCGCAGCGGCACGGAGGTTGCATTGCGGGGCAGAGCCAGCGCCAGGCGGATGCCGCGCAGGGCGAGGACAGGATGGGCCAGTGTGGCAGCCAGCAGGGCGGAAATGCGCGCAAGCAGCGCACGGTTGCGGCTGGTTCCCGGCAGCGAGGATGCGCGCGGCGGCTTGAGATAGAAAGTGGCAGCAGCCTCCTGCTGCTCCTCGGCGGGCAGTTGCTCCCAGGCACGATCCGGGGGATTGACGGAGGCGGTGAAAATCTGGAATCCACGCGCGCGGAGAGCCACGATCTCGCGCAGGAAAAAGGTGTGGGAGATGGCGGGATAGGTGCTGAGCAGGTAGGCCAGCCGCGGCTGCGTCGCCGCAGGTGCATGGGCGTGAGAGGTTGGCGCGGCGCGGTCGGTCAAAGTGTGGTCAGTATAATATGCCATCGAGTGTGCCGAGTGCGTGGTGGGTGCCAATCGGGTGCAGGGCGAGAGCGCGTTGGGTGCAGGTAGAATGCGGGGCAGCGACAGGATGACGATGGGAAGCGGATGGATGCGTGCCGCCACGGTGCTGGCGATCTGTGCAACAGCAGCCGGTACGGTTGCCTTTGGATGGCACAGTGCGACGGAAGAAACCGGCGTGACGCAGGTTACGCTGACCGATGCCGTGATTGAGCGGGCAGCGACCAGGCCGGGAATCAATCTGGGCGAGCAGAATTTTTATGATTCCGGGCAGATGCTGCGGAATCTGGTGAGCCGGAATCCGGGCTTTGAAGGGATGACGTATCGCTCGGTGGTGCACTGCGACCAGAGGCAGGAAGCCTGCACGGAGACACAGGGCGGGGTGAAGTGGCCGGCCGGTTTCTGGGATGGCGGCCAGTATGCCGTGCTGGTGCGGCGACTGGGCGGGGCAACGGACGTGTATGGCGCGGCAACGGCCCATGGGCGGATTGGGCAAAGCATGCCGACTGCGGCGGGCTATCGCGTGGAGCCGGCGAGCGGCGGCGCGATGGAGCCGGGAGACTGGGTGCGGCTGAGTCGGGATTTTCCGGGCGATCCGGCTGCCGGCTGGTGGACAAGCCTGCACGGCGGGGCACGGCTGAGCGCCGAGCGCAGGGATCTGTCTGCGGAGACGCTGGGCCACCAGGCGTTGCGCGTGGAGGCAGCCATGCCGGGTCAGCAGGCGGAGGTGATCTCCTACTTCGACTCCACGGAGGGACATCGATTTCTCCGCTTCCATGGCGGGTATGTGCTGCGTTTTCGCGCCAAACCGCTGGCCGGAGTGGCGCGTCTGCATGCGGAGGTGGCTCGCGAGGGTGAGCCGGAGTTTTTCTCCCGGGAGATTGCCTTGCGCCCCGGCTGGCAGGATTACAGCTTTCCCTTTGATGCCGAAGATCAAGGACAGCCGGGCACCGTGAAGCTGAGCTTTGCGGTGGACGGAGCCAGCCTGCTGCTGGACGATGTTTCGCTGGAGGCAGCCGGGTCGGAGGCGAATCCGACGGCATTTCGGGATGAGGTGGTGAGCACGCTGCGGGCACTGCATCCGGGGGTGATGCGGCTGATGGCGGGCGAGCAACTGGGGGCACCGATGCGCGAGCTGCTGGCGCCGCGCATGGCACGGCAGAGGACGGGCTTTTCGGTGTGGTCCGTGCGCCAGGAGGATGTGTCGGTGGGTGTGCCGGAGTTTCTGGCGCTGTGCCGCGCGGTGGGAGCCGAACCGTGGATCGTGATTCCGATGAGCACGGATGCTGCCGAGGCCAGGCTGCTGGCGCAGTATCTGGCCGGAGACCGAACGAGCGAGGGCGGCGCGCTGCGCGCTGCCGAGGGACAGGCCGAGCCGTGGACGCAGATCTTTCCCGTGATCCATCTGGAGATGGGCAACGAGGCTTGGAATGGCATCTTCCACGGAGAGTCGATGGAGGATGCGGGTGCCTATGGGGCGCAGGCGCGGCAGGTGTTTGCGGCGTTTCGCCAGGAGGCAGGCGGGAAGGCCGGCCGCTTTGACCTGGTGGTGAATGCGCAGGCCGGGGTGCAGCGGCTGCCGGAGGAGCAGGATGCGCTGACACTGGAGGCCAGCGAGGTGGCCGATACGCTGGCGATTGCGCCGTACATGATGCATCGGGTGGATGCCGACGGGAGCGATGCCGAGTTGTTTGATCCGCTGCTGGCTGAGCCGGAGTATTTTGCCACGCATGGGCTGCTGGCGGAGGCGCGACAGGCGGCCGGACGGAAGCACCTGGCTGTCTATGAGGTGAACCTGCACTCCACCGAGGGCCAGGCCAGCCAGGCCGCGCTGGACAGGCTGACGCCGTCCCTGGCCGGAGGACTGGCGGTCAGCGACCTGATGCTACGCATGAAGCGGGATTTCGGCGTGCGCGATGCGATGGTCTTCAGCCTGCCGCAGTATGAGTTTCGCCGCGACGACGGCAGGCAGGTGCGGCTGTGGGGGACGGTGGTGGATATGGGGCCGACGATGCGCCGGCGGCCGCTGTTTGAGGCGGAGGCGATGCTGAATGCGGCAATCCAGGGCGATATGGTGCGCGTATCCATTGCGGGGGCCAATCCGACGCATGGGGTGGCACGCGGCAATGACGGCGTGGAGATGAAGTCGGCGCATGATCTGGATTTCTTCGGCTTCACCGCGCGGCAGGGGCAGCGGCAGCACGCGGTGCTGGTGGCCTTCAACCTGTCCCGCACGGAGGCGCATACGGTGCAGGTGGCGGGTGTGGATGCGGGTGCCAGACTGCGCTGGAGTCGGCTGGGTGAGGGGGATCCGGCAGCGTCGAATGAAAATATTTTGCAGGTGAAGGAAGAAAAGGGTGGGAATGTCGGGGGGAAACTGACGCTGCCAGCCTGCTCGCTGACGATTGTGGAGTGGGAACGGTAACCTGCGAAGGCACGGGATTGGGTACTCCCGCTGTGCGGGTAACCTTTGATTTCCGGTGCGGGTAACTGGAAAATCGGATTACTTTGGTTGTAGTTTTCGGCCCGGTGGCAGGTTTTGGCGGTTGGATTGGCTTTGGCCTGCCGGACGATTTTCTCGGGAATACTGTCAAATCCATCAAAATAAAAGACATATACATTTTCTGTCCTGAGGCGCGCTGTGGCTTTGGGCGTGGGCTGCTGTGTGGCTGCCGGGTGAAGAAGGTAACCATCCGGAGTGCTCCGAAGTGGCATATCCCCGACCGATTCGGGTGACTGGATTCCTACTTAACTGTCATTGTTTTCAATCAGTTTCGGCCATAGGCTGGAAACATTGAAGGGCTGGCTGACGACTGACCTGTTCGGGGACACAAGGAAACAGGCAGAACGACAGCAAGGGGAAGCCCGGTTTCTGACCCGGTGAAAGCGAAGACGGGATCAGAAAGGAAAGTAGGAAGCATGCAGGCTCAGTTCAAGCACTCCGTTTCCGTGATGGGATTGCCTCTGGCTCCGGTAACGCTTGGGGAAGCGGTTGACCGGATCGACGCCATGGTTCAGAGCGGCGAGACGCACCAGGTGGCCACGGCCAATCTGGACTTCTGGCTGAACAGCACGCGGGATCAGCATCTGCATCGGGTACTGGCCGGCTGCGACATGGTGGTGGCCGACGGAATGCCGCTGGTGTGGGCGTCGCGGATTCTGGGCGATGCGCTGCCGGAGCGTGTGACGGGTGTGGACCTGGTTCCTGAGGTGATCGCGATGAGCGCTCGCAAGGGGTACCGGGTGTTTCTGCTGGGCGGACGCGAAGGCGTGGCGGAGCGTGCGGCGGCGATGTTTGCCGCGCAGTATCCGGGCGTGAATATCTGCGGAATCTATGCTCCTCCGACGGCCACTCTGGAAGAGATGGACAATGCGGAGATTGTGGAGCGCGTGAAGGCTGCCAAGCCGGATCTACTGCTGGTGAGCTTCGGAAATCCGAAGCAGGAGAAGTGGATATGGATGAACAAAAAGCGTTTGGGCGTGCCGGTTTCGATTGGTATTGGCGGGAGTCTGGACATGCTGCTGGGCGATTTGAAGCGTGCCCCGCGGTGGATGCAGAAGACGGGCCTGGAGTGGGCGATGCGCCTGGCGCAGGAGCCGAAGCGGCTTGGACCGCGCTATGCTCGCGATTTCATGGGACTGATGACCAGGCTGCCGCTGGCGCTGCTGGGCAGGCTGACGCAGGGACGGGCAACGGAAGCCGGAACGGGAGTTCTGGAAGAGTCCGAAACGGCCTTGCACTTGCATATTCAAGGGGATTTTGACGAGACGCTGGCCGAGACGGTGGATGCGGTGGTGGATCGCGCCCTGGTGGAAGGTCGGACGGTTTGCCTGCATATGAATGGTGTGCAGCGGTTGACGGCAGCCGGTGCGGGACTGATGCTGGATTCGCGGCGTCGGCTGTATCCTGCGGGTCTGGCTGTGGACATGGCGGGAACGCCGCTGCGACTGCGGATGCTGATGTTCCAGTGGGGACTGAGCCCGTTGTTTGGCGAGTACGTTTCTGTGAATCGGCGCAGGATGAGCGACCGGACGCAGCCGGTGTGGGGCACAATCAAGTAAACCGCATCCCAAGCTGGCCAGCCGGGCAGCCTGCAGGGAGCGGGCGACCTGGATGAGGGTGAAGCTGGCGTGCGAGTGACAGAACTGATCCTGTTTGCACCAGCGCCGCTGGCGACCGTTGCGGTGATTACCGGCGGCGCCCGGCGCGGTTTTCTTTGGGTCTATCTTCCCACGCTGCTGCTGCTGCCAATGTATTTCACCTACCGCCTGCCGCATCTGCCCCCGGTGACATTTCTGGATATGGCCATGATTCCGGTGGCCCTGGCGCTGCTGGCCGAGGGGTTGCCTGGCTGGCGTTTGCGGGCCATGGACCTGGCCGTGCTGGCGTTTGTGCTTTCCGCCGGATATTCCGAGGCGCGTGGCGGTACGACGCACGATGGAGGCCTGCAGGTGTATGCAAACCTGATTGCCGTCGCGTTTCCGTACATGATTGGCCGGCAGCTGATGGAGCCGCGCAAGGGTGCGACGCATGCCCAGGCCGTGGAGTGGCGGGCGCAGTTTGTGCGGATGTTTCTGGGGTTGCTGACGCTGGATGCATTCCTTGGTGTCTATGACTTTCTGAGCGGCAAGTCGAGCAGTCAGCGGTTCTGGAAGCTGTTTTTTCCCGATCAGACGGTGGATTGGCCGGAGCAGCTGCGATGGGGGTTTGGACGTATTCAGGGGCCGTTTGCGCAGGCAATTCTGACGGGGATGATTTTCACCATCGGGATCGCGTACTGCATGTGGCTGCAGCGTGCCGATGGGAGATGGGGAAGCCGACCGCTGGCTGCTGAAATCCGCGTTCGCTGGAGACACGTGGTGCTGGTGGCGATGGTGGCCGGGTTGCTGATGTCGCAATCGCGCGGACCCTGGATTGGCGGCGTGATTCTGCTGGCCGTGATGTGGCTGCCGCATGCCAGTTCGTTTCGGCAGGCGCTGGCGCTGATTCTGGTTCTGGGTACGGTGGGTGGACTTGGCGCCTATGTTTACGGGAAGAAATATACGGCTGGTGATCGGGAACATGCGCGGAATATGGAGCAGGAGAACGCCATTTATCGGCGGGAGCTGATTGGCAACTACATGCCGCTGGTGCTGGAAAAGCCGCTGACAGGATGGGGAGTTTCGTTTTATCCGTCGGTGCAGGGACAGAAGTCGATTGATAACGAGTACCTGTTTCTGGCCGTGATCCAGGGTGTGCCCGGGGTGCTGCTGTTTGTGCTGATGAGCGTGGGGGGATGTGTTCGCGTGGCGCGGCTGATCCGGTATGCCGAGCATGCGGATGACCGATTTCTGCTGTATGCGCAGCTGGCGATCATTGTAAGTCTGCTGATCACGATTACGACGGTGTATCTGGGGCAGCAGGTGGAGCCGTTGTTTTTTCTGTTGCTGGGCTGGATGCAGGCGATGGATCGGGACAGGCTGAGGACGGATTCGGCCTGGAGCAGGCAGCAGGTGCAGCGCAGGCAGTGGATGGCGAGTGTATTGGGTTGAAAGCGCGATGCTGAGAACGGTGTGGGAGACATTGGCGGGGGTGGCGTGCGGGCTGAGCCTGCCGCTGTTTGCCGACCTGTTCCTGGCTGTGGCCGGCAATGGAATGCTGCCGCTGCGCGGCGGGATTCGCAGCAACGATGCGCAATCGTGGGATGGGCTGCTGGGCGTGGTGATTCCGGCGCACAACGAAGAGCAGATGATTGCTGCCACGGTGCGGTCCGTGGCTGCCTCGGCGGAGGGTGCGGTTCCGATTCTGGTGGTGGCGCACAACTGCGCGGATGGGACCGCGGAAGCTGCGCGTGCGGCTGGTGCGCAGGTGCTGGAGTTACAGGATGATGGGCGTGCGGGAAAGTCTGCGGCCTTGCGGGCCGGTTTTCTGGCGGCAGGGGCGATGGGCTGCACGGCATTTGCCGTGGTGGATGCCGACTCGACGGTGAGTCTGGGGTTTGTGCGCGCGATGCAACGGGGATTGGCTGCTGGCGCGCAGGCGCTGCAGTGTCGGTATGAACAGACGGGTGGAGTGGGAACAGCGGATCGGCTGCGGATGCTGGCCTTTCGTGGGATGAATGTGGTGCGGGGGCGTGGCCGCGCCGCATGGGGCTGCTCCAGCGGCATCTTTGGGAATGGATTTGTGTTGACGGCGGCGCTGCTGGACAAGGTGCCGTACACGGCCAGCAGCATTGCCGAGGATGCCGAGCACCATGCCTCGATGGTGGCGCAGGGGGAGCGGGTGCAGTGGGTGGAGGATGTGCGCGTGACGGCTCCGCTGGCGGCAACGCGCGCCGCCCATGACAGCCAGGAGGCGCGATGGGAGGGCGGACGATTGCGCGTGGGCCTGAGCGTGGCTCCGCGGCTGCTGGGCGCCCTGCTGCGCGGGAATCTGCGTGCTGCGGAGGCGCTGCTGGCTGCGCTGAGCCTGCCGTTTTCCCTGGGCGTGGTGGCGGCGCTGGGATGCCTGGCACTGCCGGTGGGCTGGAGCCGAATCTATGGGATAGGCTGTGGGATGGTGAGCGTGTTGTATCTGGCAACGGCTGCGCAACTGGGGGAGCAACCGGCAGGGGAGTGGCGTGCATTGCTGGCAGCGCCGGCCTTTGTGGTGCGGAAGCTGCTGCTGCTGCCGAGGATTGTGGCGCAGGCGGGCAAAGGTGCTGCCTGGGTGAGGACAGGACGGGAACGTGGCGAACAATAACACTGACGAGCAGGCGAAGACAGACGGCAGCGAACATCGGCGGCCACCACCG
>JAJZGG010000127.1 GCA_021804965.1 Acidobacteriota bacterium | reverse complement strand
GCATGGCGCGCTCCAGCAGCCGCTCGGCATCGGGGCCAAGTTCGCAGTGGGTGCGGATCTGTCGGGTGGACATCTGGGAGTTGGCAAAGATTTTTTCCCCGGCACGCTGGAAGCGTTCCCGCTGGCGCTGCCGGGCGGCCATCACGCGGTCGCGAATCTGGGTGGAGCCTTCGGCGGCGGCACCGCCGCGCAGCTCCTTGTACTGAACGGCGGGAACTTCGATGTGGATGTCGATGCGGTCCAGCAGCGGCCCGGAGACCTTCGACACGTAGCGCTGGATCATGGGCGGGGTGCAGAGGCACTCGCGGGATTTGTCATTGAAGTAGCCGCAGGGGCAGGGATTCATGGCGGCGGCAAGCATGAATCGCGCCGGAAAGGTGAGCGACATGCTGGCGCGGGCAATGGTGACGGTGTGCTCCTCGAGGGGCTGGCGCATGACCTCCAGCACATTGCGGGGAAACTCCGGCAGCTCGTCGAGGAAGAGCAGTCCGTTGTGGGCCAGGGAGACTTCGCCGGGGCGCGGGACGGCACCGCCGCCGATCAGTCCGGCGTCGGAGATGGTGTGGTGCGGCGCGCGAAAGGGACGCTGGGTGACCAGTCCTGCCGAGGAGTCCAGGACGCCGGCGACAGAGTGAATTTTGGTGGTTTCCAGCGCCTCGTCAAAGGTGAGCGGGGCCAGGATGGAGGGCAGCCGCTTGGCGAGCATGGTTTTGCCGGAGCCGGGCGGGCCGATCATCAGGATGTTATGCCCACCGGCGGCGGCAACCTCCAGGGCGCGCTTGGCCGTCTGCTGTCCGCGCACATCACTGAAGTCGGCGGCGTGGTGGAGCAGCTCGGCGAGCAGGGCATCGGTGGCGGCCTGGGCGTGCGGTCGCTGGACGACGTCGAGGACGGTGTTGCGCAGCAGATCGACGATATCGGAGAGGCTGCGGACCGGGTAGACGCGAATGCCTTCGACGACGGCGGCCTCCGGCGCGTTGACGGAGGGGACCAGCAGATTGGCGATGCCGCGGGCGCGGGCCAGAATGGCGATGGAAAGCATGCCCGGGACGGGGCGCACGGTGCCGTCCAGGCCAAGCTCGCCGACCATGAGGAAACGGTCGAGATCGACGCCCTGGAGCGAGCCATTGGCGCTCAGGATGCCGATGGCGATGGGCAGATCGAAGCCTGCGCCCTCTTTCTTGAGATCGGCCGGGGCCAGGTTGATGGTGATGTGCGTGGGCGGCGTGGCAAAGCCGGAGTTCTTCATCGCGGAGCGAACGCGGTCGCGGCTTTCGCGGACGGCGGCATCGGGCAGGCCGACGGTGTGGAATTTGTCCTCTTCGAGAACAACGTGGCTGATGTCCACCTCGACTTCGATGAGGTTGGCATCAATGCCGTAGACGGCGGCGCTGAGCACTTTGGCAAGCATAGTCGGTTCACGGCGAGTGTAGCATTGCGGGGCAGGCGGGGTGCGTCGGCAGCAGCGGATCAGTTGCGGATCAGTTGCGGATCAGCAGCGGGCAGGCGGTCGGGATCGGTTGCATGATATGGTGATCGGCAGAGGAAAAAGGCATGATTGGCTGGGGCAGAATTGGAGCAATGCGCGGGTTGGCGATGGCGCTGCTGGCAGTGGTTGCGGTGAGCGCGGCGGCCGACTCGCTGACGGTGCGCACGATTGACGGCAAGGTGCATGGCAAGCTGATCAACCATGGCAAGGTACGGGCCTTCCAGGGGATTCCCTATGCGGCGCCGCCGGTGGGCAAACTGCGGTGGCAGTCGCCGCGGCGCGAGGAGCACTGGAAGGGAACCTTTGAGGCGACGAAGTATGGCCGCCACTGTGCGCAGAACCACGTCTTTGCCGACATGATCTTCCAGGACGCGACCTCGCCGGATGATCCGGGCTCGGAGGACTGCCTGACGCTGAACGTGTACACGCCGACGGCGGCGACGGGGAAGTCGAAGCTGCCGGTGATGTTCTGGATTCACGGCGGCGGATATGCCGGCGGCGGCAGCTCGGAGCCGCGCCACGATGGGGATTTTCTGCCCCTGAAGGGCGTGGTGCTGGTGACGATCAACTACCGGCTGGGCGTCTTCGGATTTCTGACGCTGCCGCAGCTCTCTGCCGAGCAGGATGGCACCAGCGGCAACTATGGGCTGATGGACATGGTGCAGGCGCTGCAGTGGGTGCAGGAGAATATCTCCGGCTTTGGCGGCGATCCGAAGAATGTGACGATCTTCGGGGAAAGCGCCGGTTCGTTTGCGGTCAGCACGCTGATGGCGGTGCCCTCGGCACAGGGACTGTTTGCCAAGGCGATTGGCGAAAGCGGCGGCGCGTTGTCCTCGGGCACGCTGGCAATGCCAACCGGAGACGCGCAGGGGGAGAAGGACGAAAAGCTGATGGAGGACCTGCACGTGGCCACGCTGGAGCAGCTGCGTGCCGTGCCCACCGATGCGGTGCTGGCGGCTGCGGGCAAGGATCGCGCACTGCGCTTTACGCCGGTGGTCGATGGCCGGTTCATTCCCGAGCCGATCGTGCAGATCTACGTGAAGGGCAAGCAGTCGCATGTGCCGCTGCTGGCGGGCTTCAACCGCGACGAAGGCAGCTTTCTGGGCAAGGATATGACGGCGGCCAAGTGGAAGGCGTTTGCCGCGTCGCACTTTGGCGACGATGCGGCAACCTTCCTGCGGCTGTATCCTGCGACCGACGATGCGGTGGCGCAGCGGTCGGCATCCGACTACGGCGGCGATGCGTTCATTGCCTACGGAACCTGGAAGTGGATCGAATTCCACCGCAAGACGGGCGAGTCGCCGGTCTATCGCTACAAGCTGGACCTGGGCGCGCCGCCGAGCAAGTTTCATCCCGATCCGGTGGCCTTCCACTCGGACGACATTGAGTATGTGTTTGGCACGCTGGCCACGCGTCCCGGCGCGGTGTGGCGGCCGGAGGACTGGAAGCTGAGCGACCAGATGATGACCTACTGGACAAACTTTGCCAAGACGGGCAATCCGAATGGCGAAGGCGTGCCGGAGTGGCCGGAGTATGGCGGAGGCGACCCGGTGCTGCATCTGGACAACCCGATCAGTTCGCGGCCGGACGAGAATCGTCCGCGGTACGAGTGGTGGCTGGAGCAGGAGGAAAAGGCCGCAACGACGGCCAGGCCGCAGGGCAACTGAGGCTGCGGGCAGGATGCCGAGGCGGGCGGGTCTGGACTGCTGGACTGGCCAGCGACTTGCATCCTGCCCCATGCTTCGTGCCACACTGGAAGGGTGTCTGCCCAAACCATTGTCATTCTCGACTTCGGGTCGCAGTATACCCAGCTGATTGCCCGGCGTATCCGCGAGCTCAATGTTTTTTCCGTGGTCCTGCCCTGCACGGCACCGCTTGAGGAGATACGCGCTCTTGCACCCATCGGCCTGATTCTCTCCGGCGGCCCGTCGTCGGTCTATGACGCGGATGCGCCGCCGGCGGATGCCTCCGTGCTGAAGCTGGGCATTCCGGTGCTGGGCATCTGCTACGGATTGCAGTTCATTGTGCACCATCTGGGCGGTCGCGTGGCCTCGGCGGCGCGGCGCGAGTATGGCCATGCGGATGTGTCGATTCTGGATCGGGAGTCGGTGATCTTTGCCGGCCTGCCGGAGTCGATGCAGGCATGGATGAGCCACGGCGACGAGGCGCAGCAACTGCCGGAGGGCTTCCACCTGATTGCGCAGACCTCGAATGCGCTGGCCGGGATTGCCGATGAGAAGCGGCGCATCTGGGCGGTGCAGTTTCATCCGGAGGTGCACCACACGCCGCTGGGCGCGCAACTGCTGCGCAACTTTGTCTTCGGCGCCTGCGCGGCAACAGCAGACTGGACGCCGGCGCGGTTCATCGAGTCCACGGTGGCCTCGATCCGCGAGAAGGTGGGCAGCAGTCACGTGCTGTGCGCGCTTTCCGGCGGGGTGGATTCGTCGGTGGCCGCGGTGCTGGTGCATCGGGCGATTGGCAGCCAGCTGACGTGCGTGTTTGTGAACAACGGCGTGCTGCGCAAGAACGAGTTTGAGCAGGTGACGCGGAATCTGCGCGAGAAGCTGGGGCTGAATCTGGTGCCGGTCGATGCCTCGGCGCGATTCCTGGGTGAGCTGGCCGGGGTGACCGATCCGGAGACCAAGCGCAAGATCATTGGACGCGAGTTTATTACGGTCTTTGAGACAGAGGCCGAGCGGATTGCCGCCGAAAGCGGCTCGATTGACTGGCTGGTGCAGGGGACGCTCTATCCGGATGTGATCGAGTCGTCGAGCGTGCGCGGGCCGTCGCAGACGATCAAGAGCCACCACAACGTGGGCGGACTGCCGGAGCGGATGAAGATGAAGCTGATCGAGCCGCTGCGCGACCTCTTCAAGGACGAGGTGCGGCGGATTGGCCGCGACCTGGG
>JAJZGG010000059.1 GCA_021804965.1 Acidobacteriota bacterium | reverse complement strand
TCACATGGCACTTGCAGTTCGCAACGAAGGCGCAAAGGTCAACTCGAACATCAACGTCACGCCGATGGTGGACGTGATGCTCGTGTTGCTGATCATCTTCATGGTCATCACGCCGATGCTGCAGAATAAGGTCAACGTCGATCTGGCGCAGACCGATAACCCGATCGCCATGCCGGACGCGGATAAGGAAGACGCCATTGTCGTCGCCATCACCCGCGATGGCAGCCTCTACCTCGGACAGGACCGCATTGCCGGGACCGAGATCGGGCAGAAGGTCCGCGACATGCTCGCCGACAAGCCCGGAAAGCAGATCTTTGTCCGTGCCGATGCGCATGCAAAGTATCTCGACGTGGAAAATGCAATTGACGACGTCCGCTCTGCAGGTGTGGATTCGGTGGGACTGCTGACCGAAAAGCGCCAGGGACCGGGCTCCGCAGGCGAATAGCGGCACAGGCGACAAGAATTTTCTGAAGGAGTCAGAATTATGGCAATGGGAACAAGCGGGCCGGGTGGCCTTTCCTCGGACATTAATGTCACGCCTCTGATCGACGTGCTGCTGGTGCTGCTGATCATCTTCATGGTGATTGTGCCTGTGACGCCAAAGGGACTGGATGCGCTGGTGCCGCAGCCGCCCAAGAATCCGCAGCAATCCCAGCCGGATGACCGCACGATCGTGGTTTCGGTCCTGCACACCGGTGGCAACCAGGTTGCCTACAAGATCAACCAGGATGATGTTGCCAAGTCGGATCTGCTTGCGCGCCTGACGGCCATCTATGCCAATCGCGCCGAGCGCGTGATGTTCGTCAAGGGCGATGATGATGTGGACTTCGCCAAGGTTGCCGAGGTGATTGATATTGGCACGGCGGCAGGCGTGGACCATGTGGGCTTGATGACGCCAAAGATCTTGGCTGGTCAGTGATCGCGCTGCTGATGGCGGGTCCATTGGCAGTCCAACGCGGGTGAGCCAGGCGTACACTTCTGGCGAGGACTCGAAGGAGAAGGAAACGAACATGAATCGAAGCGTACGTCTGCCGATCCTTGCGGCAAGCCTGGTTGTGATGGCGGTTACGTTTACGGGATGCAAAAGGCTGGCGGCACGGGATCAGCTGAACAAAGGCGTCGAGGCCTACAAGGCCGGAAAGTATGAGGCAGCCATTGCCCACTTCCAGACGGCCATTCAGGATGATCCGACGCTGCCGATGGCCAAAAACTACCTGGCAACGGCGCTTTCGCAGAATGTGGTTCCCGGCCTCAGCACTCCGGACAACCTGAAAATTGCCAATCAGGCGATTGACATCTACAAGCAGGTTCTGGAGCAGGACCCCAGTGATGTGAATAGCATCAAGGGAATTGCCAGCCTCTACTTCAACATCAAGAAGCTGGATGATGCCAAGCAGTGGCAGGAAAAGGTTCTGGCTGTGGATCCAAAGGATCCCGAAGCGGCATACACCGTCGGCGTGATTGACTGGACCGAGGCGCACGAGAATGCATTGAAGATTCTCGCTCCGGCCGGCATCAATGATGACGGCCTGGGGAACGCAAAGCTGCCCAAGAAGGAATGCGCTCAGCTTCAGGCTCAAAATGGCCCACTAGTTGAAGATGGCCTGAAGTACCTGAACATGGCCATTCAGAACCGTCCGGATTATGACGACGCCATGGCCTACATGAACCTGATCTATCGTCGCAAGGCCGATCTGGAATGCGGCAATGAAGCAGCCCGCAAGGCGGACGTGGCAGCAGCGGATGACTGGCGCGACAAGGCGATGGGAACGCGCAAGGCCAATGAAGCCAAGAAGAGTCAGGGCCCTGGCGGTATCGTCATGGACTCCAACGGAAACATGAAGTAGCTTGTAGTCATGCAGTGAGCAAAGAGCCTCCTTACCGGGAGGCTCTTTGCGTTCTGAATGAAAATCGTGTCCAAGGGGAAATCAGATGCAGCAAGTGGGATGGAATCGGCGAAGGTTTTTGACGCTGTGTGCACAGGCGGGTGTGGCGGGGACTCTGCTGCCAGGCACGCTTTATACACTGGCAGCGCAGCAGGCCGGGGATTCTTCCGCGGTGAAGATTACTCCGGAGTTGATTGATCAGGCGGCAGCGCTTGCCGGCGTCAAGCTGACCGAAGCGCAAAGGGCAATGATGCTGGATGGGGTGGAATCCCAGCGGGAAGGCTACGCCGCGATCCGCGAGCTGAAGATGCCGAATGAAGTTGCCCCGGCCTTTGTCTTTGATCCTCTTCCCGCAGGAGCCGTGCTGGAAACCGGCATTGAGCCGCCGCGCTGGAGCCATGTGGAGGTCTCTGCGGTTCCGTCGAATCTGGAGGACCTGGCCTTTGCGACTGTTGGGGAGTTGGCCGCACTGGTCCGCACGCGCAAGGTGACGGCAACGCAACTGACCCGGATGTATCTGGCTCGGCTCAAGAAATACGATTCCAAGCTGCACTTTGTGATTACGTTGACCGAGGAGCGGGCATTGGCGCAGGCAGCGGCTGCCGATGCTGAGATTGCCGCCGGCCTCTATCGCGGGCCGCTTCATGGGATTCCCTGGGGCGCCAAGGATCTGCTTGCAGTGAAGGGATATCGCACGACGTGGGGTGCGGGAGGTTTTGAACACCAGCAGATCGACACGGATGCGACGGTGGTGCAGCGGCTGGATACTGCGGGTGCCATTCTGGTGGCCAAGCTGACGCTGGGCGCGCTGGCCATGGGCGATCACTGGTTTGGCGGACAGACGCGGAATCCATGGAATCCCACGCAGGGCTCGAGCGGCTCTTCCGCCGGTCCGGCCAGCGCAGTGGCTGCCGGGTGCGTTGGGTTTGCCATCGGGTCAGAGACGCTGGGCTCCATTTCGTCCCCGTCCACGCGATGCGGCGATACGGGATTGCGCCCCACGTTTGGCTTTGTGCCGCGCACCGGAGCGATGGCCTTGAGCTGGACGATGGACAAGCTGGGCCCGATCTGCCGAAGTGTGGAGGATTGCGCGATGGTAATGCAATCCATCCATGGTCCCGATGGCATGGACCTGACGGTGCGCAATGCAGCCTTTCACTGGGATGCCGATTATGACTGGCGCAGCCTGCGCGTCGGCTACTTCCAGCGGGATTTTGTGCCGATTGGTCCATTCCAGCCGCGAGAGGCTAAGGCAGGAGAGACGGCTGCCGAGAAAAAGGAGCGGGAGGAGCGGAATGCCGTCTTCGCCGCCTCCCATGCACGCCGGGTCTATGACCAGCAGTACGATCATGCTGCGTTGTCTGCCTTGCGGAAGATGGGCGTAACGCTGATTCCGGTGGAGATGCCGAAGCTGCCCTATGGCGCGATGACGCCATTGTTGACGGCCGAGGCTGCAGCGGCCTTTGACGACCTGACCATGAGTGGCAGGGATAGCCTGCTTACCGAGCAGGGGCCGGGGGATTGGCCGAATGACTTCCGGGTGGCGCGGCTGTATCCGGCGGTGGAGTATATCCAGGCAAACCGCGCCCGGTCGCTGGCCATTCAGAAGTGGGCAGAGATGTTTGCGAAGGTGGACGTGATTGTGACGCCAACCTATGGCGAGCAGCTGGTGGCCACCAACCTGACCGGACATCCGGCTCTGATTCTGCCCAACGGACTGCGCGGCGCGGATGCACCGTTGCCGCCGAAGGTGGATGATGGGAATGACGATAACATCGGCGGCCCGGGCACTCCGCTGAGCTTGACGATGCTGGCAGCGCCGTATCAGGATGCGCGGTTGCTGGCCTTTGGCCGTGCCTATCAGGAGGCGACGGGCTATCACAAGCTGCATCCCAAGCTGGACGGATGATACGGATTGCAGTCGATGAGGTGAGCAAGCACTACGAGCGTCAGGCAGCTCTGCGGCGCGTGACTGTTCCTGTGCTTGACCGGGTCAGCTTCGAGATTCCGCGAGGCCAGACGCTGGGGCTGGTGGGCGAATCGGGAAGCGGCAAGAGCACCCTGGCGCGAATCGTGCTTGGGCTTGTGGAGGCCGATGCCGGGCAGGTGCGCATGGACGGCGTGGCCGTGGATGCAACGACGATTGCCGGGCTGCGTCGGCGGATGCAGCCCGTCTTTCAGGATCCTGCCGCTGCGCTCGATCCGCGCATGCGCGTGGTGGATCTGGTGACAGAGCCGCTGGTGATTCATCGCAGCGGCGCACGCCAGAGCCGTGCTTCCCTGCGGCAGGCGGCCGCCGAACTGCTGCGATCGGTGGGTATGGATGCGTCGGCGCTGGAGCGGTATCCGCATGAGTTCAGCGGCGGCCAGAAGCAGCGCATCAACATTGCGCGTGCGCTGGCGCTGCGTCCGGAGATTCTGGTGCTGGATGAGCCGGTCTCTGCCCTGGATGTGAGCGTGGCGGCGCAGGTGATCAACCTGCTGCGCGCCCTGCAGCAGGAGTTGGGGATGACCTACCTGTTCATCAGCCACTCGATGCCGCTGGTGCGCTATCTGTCAACGCGGATTGCCGTCCTGGAGCAGGGGCGCATCGTGGAGATCGGCGAGACGGAGGAAGTCTGCCAGCGTCCCAGGGCGGCCTACACGCGACGGCTGCTGGAGGCAACGCCGACCTTGGAAACGGCCTGATCCGGCGAATCTGCTGATTTCTGAAAGAGACGCAAAAAAGGCTGGAATCGACAGCCGGGGTACGTGTTTCCCAACCGCCGCACAGGCTTTCCCTGCTGGAGCGAGTGGACGAAGCGTTGTCCGGGGAATGATGACAAAAAAATCATCTGCAAATGCGGAGAATGGCATATAGTAATGAAAATCGCCCTAAAAATTGATTACAAAAATAACAAATATTGGTAACGCAGTCAGGTTACCTGCAGGTCGGATTTTAGGGTGGACGGCCGGGATGTTTCGGTCGGTTTGGGATCTGCGCTGCGCCGGTGGAGTGCGTGGCGTGCAGACGTGGAGCAGGAGCCCGGCTTGCCGGGTTTCCATTACCGGCGGGAGACCGCCAGTTTGCCTGGGGGACAGGATGCAACGATTGCAGAGGCGGGTAGTGCTGGCCATGCTGGCACTGAGTTTGGCGCTGGGAGCAGGTTGGACGGCCAGGGCGCAGTCTACAGGAACGCTGCAGGGCACGGTGACGGATGCCAGTGGCGCGGTGGTGGCTGGGGCCAAGGTGACGGCGACAGAGACTAAGACCGGGGTCAGCAGGTCGGTGACCAGTGATAGTGCCGGCAGCTATGCTCTGCCTGCCTTGAATCCGGGGACATATCAGCTTGTGGTCAATGCGGCAGGGATGCAGGCGCAGACGCTGTCCGGGATTGTGCTGGCGGTCGATTCCACGGAGCGGGTGGATGTGAAGCTCGGCGTGGCATCCACGGCGCAGACGGTGGAGGTGACGGCTGCGGCAGAGCAGATGAATACGTCGAACATGACGGTGGGCCAGGTGATTGGCGAGCGCACCGTGCAGCAGATTCCGCTGAATGGACGGCACTTTCTGGATCTGGGCAACCTGATTCCCGGTTCGGTGACGGCTCCGCAGAGCGGGTTTCTGACGGCACCACTGCAGGGATTGGGTGCGGCTTCGTTCGATACGGCAGGAAACCGGGAAGACACCGTGAACTTCATGATCAACGGGATCAACCTGAACGACATGTCGCAGAACCAGATTACGTTTCAGCCTTCGGTGGCGACGGTCAGCGAGTTCAAGGTGGACAACTCGAGCCTGAGCGCGGAGTATGGCCGGGATTCCGGCGCGGTGGTGAACGTGGCAACGCGTTCGGGCACCAATGAGTTCCACGGCGAGGCCTTTGACTACATTCGCAACAACGATGTGGACGCCCGCAACTACTTCAACCCGTCGCCGGTGCCGATGTCGACCTTCAAACGGAACAATCCGGGCGTGGATGTGGGTGGTCCGGTGCTGATTCCGCATATCTACGACGGACGCAACCGGACGTTCTTTTTTGTGAGCTACGAGGGGCTGCTGCAGAGCCAGGGATTGACGATCAACAGCGGTGTGCCGACAAATACGGAGCGGGCAAGCGTGAGCGATCCGATTGTGCAGAAGCTGCTGACCCTGGTGCCGACGGCGAATGATTCCACCGGAACGCGCTTTCTGGGATCGGCCAGCTCGCCGGTGACGGTGGAGCAGTTTACCGGCGATCTGCTGCATAACATCAGCACGACGGACCAGTTGCATTTCTATTACGCGTGGCAGCAGGACAAGCGGAATGAGCCGACACTGCCGGGCGAAACGATTCCCAACTTTGGCGATCATCGCACCGCGCATCGGCAGATCGGGACGCTCGTGGAAACGCACGAGTTCGGATCGAATGTGGTGAACGAGGCTCGCCTGGGCTTCAATCGCATTGCGATCAGCTTTGCTCCGAACTTTGTGGCCAATCCCGTCAGCTACGGCATCAACAACGGTGTGGGTGTCGATATCGGCCTGCCGCAGATTTCAGTGAGCAGCATCGGGCTGAACTTTGGCGGACCGGCCGGCGAGCCGCAGGGCCGATTCGATACGACGATGGTCTTCTCCGACAACGTAAGCTGGCTGCGGGGCAAGCACTCGCTGGATATGGGTGGCGAGTTCCGGCGCTTTGTGAATGACAACTTCAACCGCGACACGAGCACATTCGTCTTCAGCACGGTGAACAGCTTCCTGGCCGATCAGGCGATCGAGTTTATTGTGACGCCGCAGGATGTGGTGAGCCGCATCTTCGAGAATGCGCTGGGAGCCTATGTGCAGGATGTGTATCGCGTGAACTCGCGGCTGTCCCTGCAGTTCGGATTGCGTTTTGACTGGGATGGAACCCCGACGGAAGGCGCAAACCGGTTTGTGGACTTCAATCCGGCAACGATGCAACTGCAGCGGGTGGGCACGCCCGGATTCAGCCAGGTGTACAGCCAGAACTATAGCTGGAATCCACGTGCGGGCTTCATCTGGGACGTGACGGGACTGGGTAAGACCGTGCTGCGTGGTGGCTTTACCATGCAGAATGATGAGCCGGTAGCAAATCTGGTGAGCGGTCTGGCAAGCAATCCACCTTTTGCTGCGCCGGTTCTCTATACGTCAAATGCGACCACGCCGTATGTAACGTTTGCCAATGCCTTCACGGCTGCCAGTGGATTGCCGACGCTTTCGCCGACCAATGTTGCGCGGAACTTCAGCGATTCCTATGTGGAGTCCTACAACCTGAACCTGCAGCAGCAGCTGCCGTGGGGACTGGTTTCGCAGCTTGCATATGTGGGATCGCATGGTGTGCATCTGCGTCTGGCGTTGAACCAGAACCAGCCGATCAACGGTGTGCGTCCGTATGCCGCACTCTCGGCGCAGAGTCCGTATGATCCGTCCAAGGGGTTGGGCAATATCACCGAGTATGACAGCATCGGAAGTTCGCACTACAACGCGCTGTGGGCCACGCTGACGCGGCGTTTCGCCAACGGACTGGACTTCAATACTTCCTACACGTGGTCGAAATCGATGGATCTGAACTCGCTGAGCTCGCAGGGCATCACGCTGCAGAACAGCTACGATCCGGCCAACAACTATGGCCTGTCTGATTTCGATGCGCGCAACCGCTGGGTCTTCAGCAGCGTCTATGCACTGCCGTTTGGGCATAACCGCCTGACGAAGGGCTGGCAGCTTTCGGCCATTGCCCAGCTGCAGAGCGGCAACCCGCTGACGGTGGTCACGACCTCGGCTCTGAATGGCACCTTTGGCACGGTTCGTCCGGACATTCTGGGCACGGTGCAAACGGAGCATACCCGGCTTTCCAGCGGTGCGGTGCAGTATCTGCCGCAGTCGCTTTGCTACAACCCGACTTCGGGCTGCGTGTTCTCCAGCAATGGGCAGCACTTTGGCAACGAGGCAAGGAACTCGATCTCCGGTCCGGGATTTGAGGATGTGGACTTCTCCGTGCAGAAGGACACCACCCTTTACCGGAACGTAACGCTGGAGATCCGGGCCGATGCCTTCAACATCCTGAACCATCCGAACTTCGGACAGCCGCTGGCCACCATGTCCATCGGCAAGGGAACGATCACCACCGGCAGCTTTGGTGAGATCGTGAACACCCGATTCCCGGTGGGCGATGTGGGCTCGTCGCGGCAGATGCAGCTGGCGGGAAGGATTTTCTTCTAGGCTGAGCCAAAGCCGGCTTTGCCGGAGAAACGCAGGAAAACAGGGCGCGCGACGGAGAAATCGGTCGCGCGCCTTTGATTGTGCCGGGACAAATGGGGTCGATTCTGTCGGGGATGGCGATTCGATGCCGGGCAGAAGACTTCCTGAGGACGGAATTCCGGTAGGATGGAAGGATGGGCACTGCCGGTGCACCCCGACTGTGCATCGGAATACCCTTTGCATCGGAATGATCTGGACGGAAGGATGGCCGCAGTGAGTGCAGGCCAGAGCGAGTGGGCGGAATGAGCCTGAAGGCAAAGCTGGAAGCCGTAATCTATGCAGCCGAAGAGCCGGTGACGCTGGCGCAGTTGACGGAGATTTTTTCCTTTGAGGCCCTGGCCTGGAAGGCAGTGCGCGAGTCTGAGCAGAGGCAGAGCGAGGCGGAACCCCTTGCATCGCTGGAGTTTGCCGGGAGTGAAGGACCGGACGCAGGCGGAGAAACCCTGTTGGAGGATGCGGAGACAGCTTCCGAGGCAGGAATTGCGGCAGCACCTTCGGAAGAGGAGGCAGCCAGGCAGCGCGACCAGCAGCGAAGGCGCGAGGAGCGTGCCGTGCGGGAACTGCTGCGTGGGCAGATTGAAGAGCTGATGGAGGAGTATCAGGCAGCCGAGCGCGGGATTGAGATTCGGGAGGTGGCTGGAGGGTATCGGTTTGCCACCAAGCCGGAGTGCCACGATGCTGTCCGGCAGTTCGTCAAGAGCCTGAAGCCGCCGCTGAAACTGAGTTTGCCGGCATTGGAAACGCTGGCCGTGGTTGCGTATAAGCAGCCGGTGACGGCGCCGGAAGTGGCCGAGATTCGAGGCGTGGATTCAGCCGGTGTGCTCGGTTCGCTGATCAGCCGGAAGCTGATTGCCACGGCGGGTCGAAAGCAGGTGGTGGGGCGTCCGATGCTTTACAAGACGACCAAGGAGTTCCTGTTGCGGTTTGGACTGAAGGATCTGTCCGAGTTGCCGTCGATGGAAGAGTTTGAAAAGATGGCCGCCGATGAGCTGAACGAAGGCGAGATGGTGGCCGAGGAGCCGGAGCTGTTTGCTGCGGTGGATGGCGGTGCGGAAGAGTCGACGGCAATGGCTGTCGCGGAGATTGCATCAGGGGAAACAGAAGAAGCAGAGCCGATCGCGGATTGAGCCGGCAGAAGAGACCGTCGGGAGACGGAGAGAGTGTGGGAAGAGATGGCAACAGGGACCAAAAAGACGAAGAAGCAGGCAGCAGCAGAGCCGGCAGTTGAGCCGGCAGTTGAGCAGGAAACCACCCCCCGGAAGCGGAAAAAGGTCACCAAGACAACGGAGTTCGAGGAGCCGGAGACGGTGGCAGCGGAGCCATTGCCGAGCGAGGCTGAGCCGGAGCCGGCAGTTGAGCAGGAAACCGCCCCTCGAAAGCGAAAAAAGGCCACAAAGAAAACTGAGTTCGAGGAGCCGGAGACGGTGGCAGCGGCAGCGGAGCCATGGCCGAGCGAGCCTGAGCCAGAGACGGCCGCGGAAGAAGTCGCGGAAGAAGCTCCGGCGGCAGTGAAGCCGGAAGACGGCGCGGAAACAGCTGAGGAAGCCGAGTCCGGCGAGCGCCTGCAGAAGCTGCTGGCCAGAGCCGGAGTGGCCTCACGGCGCAAGGCCGAAGAGCTGATTGCCGAAGGTCGCGTGCAGGTGAACGGCCAGGTGGTGACGGAGCCGGGGACGCGGGCAGTGATGGGCCGCGACCATGTGCGCGTGGACGGAAAGCTGCTGCAGGCAGCCGAGCGGATGCGCTACTTTGTACTGAACAAGCCGAAGGGATATGTGACGACGGTCAGCGATCCGGAGGGACGCGCCACGGTGATGGAGTTCTTCCAGAGCGTTCGGGAGCGGGTATACCCGGTGGGACGACTCGATTACCTGAGCGAGGGTCTGCTGGTGATGACCAACGATGGCGAGCTGGCAAACGGGCTGACGCGGGCAGCCAATGGGGTGGAAAAGCGGTACCTGGTGAAGGTCTCCGGAGAGCCCGATGAGGAAGCTCTGGATGAGCTGCGCGGCGGAGTGGTGATTGAGCGTGGACGCCCGGGCACGGGTACCGGACGGGTGCGGACGGCTCCGGCGCAGATCCGCAAGGTGAGGCAGGGAGACAATCCGTGGTTTGAAGTTGTACTGATCGAGGGTCGAAATCGCGAACTGCGCAAGATGTTTGAAGAGATCGGGCATCATGTGGAGAAGATTCGACGCGTGGGCTATGGTCCCTTGGAGCTGGATGTGGAGCCGGGCAAGCTGCGCGAGCTGGACGAGGAGGAGGTGCGGCTGCTGCGTCTGGCCTCGGAAGGCAAGTGGAAGCCAAAGCGCCGCCGCGAGCCGATCTCACTGCCCAAGGAGGCAGGACGCAGTGTCGATCACGCGAAGGCGGGCCGCAGCGGTGCTGGCCGTCCGATGCGCAGTGGGGAACGTTCGCGCGAAGCAGGCAGCAGGTATGAGGGCAGGGCAGAGTCCGGCGGCGGTCGTCCGAGCCGTCCGTTTGCAGGCCGTTCGGATCGGCCTGCATCGGGCAGGTCTGGAGCTGGTAGGCCAGCAGCGGGTCGCGTGACATCGGACCGGATGGAGACAGGCCGTGCCGGTGCGGAAAGACCGGGCAGGGAAAGATCCGGCTTTGCCAAACCTGGATTCAGCAAGCCCGGCTTTAGCAAACCTGGATTTAGCAAGCCTGGATTCAGCAAGCCTGGATTCAGCAAGCCTGGATTCAGCGAGCCTGGATTCAGCGAACCTGGATTTTCCAAGCCGGATTTTGAACCCTCCGCACCCGCTCGTGGTGGATTCCAGCGGAAGGAAAGAGACCGCGGCGACGCCGGAGCTTCGCGATTCGCAGGTCCGAAGCCGGGTGCGCGCAGGAACACGGGATGGGACTCCGATCATGAGGATGCACCCCGCGGTCCGGCCGTGCGGCTGGAAATTACGCCTCACGAAGCCGGTGGCCAGGATATGGGCCGTCGCGAGGGGAGTCGTCCGCGTCCCGAGCGGCGCGATTCCGGATGGGAGCGTTCGGATCGCCCCACGGGAGCGCGTGCTGGATTCAGCAGGCAGTTCGGTGCGGGAAGGCCGGGTGCTCGCCCTGCCGGATCGCGTGCGGGCTTCACGCGTTCCACGGATTCGCGGGATGCGGACTCGCGGGATGCAAGGCCGGGCCGAGCGCCCGGAGCGGGCCGCAGCTGGCAGGATCGCAAAGGCGGCGAGTTTGGCCGGCCGGAAGGTGGTCGTGAGCGTGGTGGAAGCGCACGGCCGGGCGCGGACGATCGGGAGAGAAGCTCTGCCGGGCGATCGGAGGGCGAGTTTCGC
Source organism: Acidobacteriota bacterium (assembly GCA_021804965.1). GTDB lineage: Bacteria > Acidobacteriota > Terriglobia > Terriglobales > Acidobacteriaceae > Acidicapsa. Next base: position 7,265 of record JAJZGG010000059.1, on the reverse strand, counting down.
CCAGGCAGTTCCAGGCCAGGCAGCTTCAGGCCAGGCAGCTCCAGACCGGGAAGCTCAAGGCCAGGCAGTTCAAGGCCAGGCAGTTTCAGGCCCGATAGTTCCAGACCAGGGAGTTCCAGACCGGGAAGTTCCAGGCCGTCCGGAGCTCGCAGTTTTGGCTCCCGACCGGGCGGTTCCCGACCAGCCTCATCGCGCTCGGCGGCCGGGGCATCCGGACGGTCCAGCGAACGATCGAGCGGCCGCTGGCAGGAGCCGGAGGCGCGTCCGCAGCCGGGTGGACGGAACAGCCGTCCGCGTGTGGACGCAGCGGGCAAAACGCGGGACAAGAATCGCTGGCGGGATAGCTTCCAGGGCAAGAGCAAGGGCAAGCCAAAGTGGTCTGGCAAGCGCAGCGACAAGCCCAAAGAGGAGTAGGAACGGCAACCCCATCGCAGTGATGGGGTTGTGGCGTTTTCCACAATAAGCGCAAGATATTGAGCTTGCTATTTTGCTGAACCCAAGATAGTGTTGGGATGTTCATGTTCCAGGTGCTCCAGGAAATCTGGAGTGAAAAGGGAATCCGGTGTGAATCCGGAACTGCCCCGCAGCGGTGAACGGGAACGAAACCCTGAAATGACACTGGCGGAATCGGGCCGGGAAGTCAGGGGAGTAGGCTGCCTGTCGAGTCCGAAGACCTGCCTGGAACGGATGGAACTGCGCCTCCGAGGGGAGTGCATGCAGATGTGTGGCCTTCCGGCCTCCGCTGCGTTGTTGTCCCTGACAAGGAAGCGCAGCAGGGGGAGATGCCAATGGCCACCATGACCGATGCCGCACAGACGCAGACAAGCCTGTCGGAGCTGGATCCGGGATTTCCGGCGCGCGAAGAAGTTTCCGTGATGCACGTGCGGAAGCGAAGCGGCGCGCTGGAACCGGTGGATGTGAACAAGATTGTGCGTGCCGTGGAGCGGTGCTGCGTTGGGCTGTCGCATGTGGATGCGATTCGCGTGGCGTCGAAGACGATCGGCGGGCTGTACGACGGTGCGACCACCCGTGAGCTGGATGCGATCTCGATTGATACGGCAGCGGCGCTGATTGCCGAAGAGCCGCAGTACTCCCGGCTGGCGGCACGATTGCTGCTGGGCACAATCGTCAAGGAGGTGGGCGGGCAGAACCTGCACTCCTTCTCGCAGGCGATTGCCTACGGGCACCAGGAAGGTGTGGTGAGTGCCGCAACGGCCGAGTTTGTGGCGCAGCACGCGCGCAAGCTGAATCATGCGGTGGATGAGGGATTCTCGGACCGCTTCGAGTACTTCGGACTGCGCACGGTCTATGACCGGTACCTGCTGCGTGATCCGCTTTCGCGACGGGTGATCGAGACTCCGCAATACTTCTTCCTGCGCGTGAGCTGCGGACTGGCGCACAGCCCGCAGGAAGCCATCGATTTCTACCGGCTCATTGCGTCGCTCGACTATATGCCTTCGTCGCCGACGCTGTTCAACTCGGGAACGAAGCATCCCCAGATGTCCTCGTGCTACCTGCATGACTCGCCGCTGGATTCGCTGGAGAGCATCTACGACACCTATAAGGACGTGGCGCTGCTGTCAAAGTTTTCCGGCGGCATTGGACTGGCCTTTCATCGGGTGCGCTCGGAGGGTTCCCTGATTCGCGCCACGAACGGGCTGTCGAATGGGATTGTGCCGTGGATGCGGACGCTGGATTCCTCGGTGGCGGCAGTGAATCAGGGAGGCAAGCGCAAGGGTGCCTGCTGCGTGTATCTGGAGCCGTGGCATGCCGATGTGGAGTCCTTCCTGGAGCTGAAGGACAATACGGGCGATCCGGCGCGACGCACCTACAACCTGAACCTTGCGAACTGGATTCCGGATCTGTTCATGCAGCGGGTGGAGGGTGATGGCACGTGGTCACTGTTTGACCCGAAGGATGTGCCGACGCTGCCGGATACCTATGGTGCCGAGTTCCAGAAGGCCTATGAGGCGGCCGAGGCAAGCGGCGTGTGGAAGAAGCAGGTGAAGGCCCGCGATCTGTATGCGAGGATGATGCGCACGCTGGCCGAGACGGGCAATGGCTGGATGACCTTCAAGGATGCGACAAATCTGAAGTGCAACCAGACGGGCGAGCCTGGGAATGTGGTGCATCTGTCGAACCTGTGCACGGAGATCACGGAGGTCACGTCAAAGGATCAGACGGCGGTCTGCAACCTGGGGTCCATCAACCTGGGGCGGCATGTGACGACCGATGAGGCGGGCAATCCGATCTTCGACTTCGAGAAGCTGGGGCAGACGGTGCGCACGGCGATTCCGATGCTGGATCGGGTGATCGACATCAACTATTACCCGATCCAGCAGGCGGCAAGCTCGAATGCACAGTGGCGCCCTGTGGGTCTGGGCGTGATGGGCTTGCAGGATGTGTTTTTCCAGCTGCGCCTGCCATTCGATTCTGCTGCGGCACTGGAGCTCTCCACGCGGATTCAGGAGGAGATTTACTTCCATGCCTTGTCTGCGTCGGCAGAGCTGGCGGAGTTGGTGGGAGCCCACGCGACCTTTGGCCAGACACGACTGGCGAAAGGGGATCTGCAGTTTGACCTGTGGGGCGTAACGCCGAAGGATGCTGCGCGATGGGATGCGCTGCGACAGAAGATTGCACGCACCGGCGTCCGCAACTCGCTGGTGATCGCGGTGGCGCCGACGGCGACGATTGCTTCCATTGTGGGCTGCTACGAGTGCATTGAGCCGCAGATCTCCAATCTCTTCAAGCGCGAGACGCTCTCCGGCGAGTTCCTGCAGGTGAATCGCTATCTGATTGAAGATCTGAAGCAGCGCGGCCTGTGGAACGAAACGATCCGCATGCGGTTGAAGCTGGGCGAAGGCTCGGTTCAGGCAATCGAGGAACTTCCTGAAGACCTGAAGCTGCTCTATCGCACGGTATGGGAGATTCCGATGCGCGGGCTGATTGACATGGCCGCGGCGCGCGGAGCCTTTATCGATCAGGCGCAGTCGCTGAACCTGTTTGTGGAGTCGCCGACGATCGGCAAGCTGTCTTCCATGTACATGTATGCGTGGAAGAAGGGATTGAAGACAACCTATTATCTGCGCTCGCGTCCGGCAACGAAGATTGCCAAGACGACGGTGCAGGGAGCATCGGCACGCAATGCCGTGAGCACGCAGAGTGCGATTGCCTGCTCGCTGGAAAATCCGGAATCGTGCGAAGCCTGCCAGTAGGCCGCACCGAGGAACAAGAGAAAGAGGAGAGATACGATGGCAACTGCTGATTTGACGGCACCGGCGCGACGGAGTTCGGTGGCACCACCGGAGCACATTCTCGACCCGGGACTTTGCCTGACGCTGCGTCCGATGCGTTTTCCGGTCTTTTATGAGATGTTCCGCGATGGCATTCGGAATACGTGGACGGTGGAAGAGATTGATTTTCAGTCGGACCTGACGGATCTGAAGCAGAAGTTTACGCCGGCCGAGGTCCACGTGATTCAGCGGCTGGTGGCGTTCTTTGCCACCGGAGACAGTATTGTCTCGAACAATCTGGTGCTGAATCTGTACAAGCACATCAACTCCCCGGAGGCGCGGCTGTACCTGTCGCGGCAGCTGTTTGAGGAGGCGGTGCATGTGCAGTTCTATCTGACGCTGCTCGATAACTATGTGCCCGATCCGGATGAGCGGGCTGCAGCGTTTGCAGCAGTGGAGAATATTCCGTCCATCGCCAAGAAGGCGGAGTTCTGCATGAAGTGGATGGACTCCATCCAGAAGCTGGAGGAGTTGCGTACCCGGGAGGATCGTCGGCAGTTTCTGCTGAACCTGATCTGCTTTGCCTCGTGTATTGAGGGATTGTTCTTCTTTGCGGCCTTTGCCTATGTCTATTACTTCCGCTCACGCGGACTGCTGCATGGACTGGCGGCGGGCACGAACTGGGTCTTCCGCGATGAAAGCTGCCACCTGGAGTTTGCCTTTGAAGTGGTGAATGTGGTGCGGGCGCAGGAGCCGGAGCTGTGGGATGCCGAGCTGGAGCGGCAGATTGTGGTCATGCTGCAGGAGGCCGTCGATGCCGAGGTGCAGTTTGCGGAAGATCTGCTGGCCGGTGGTGTGGCGGGGCTTTCGCTGCGCGAGATGCGCGAGTACCTGGGCTACGTGGCAGATGCTCGGCTGAAGCGGCTGGGCATTGAGCCTGTCTTCCGCTCCAAGAATCCCTTTGCCTTTATGGAACTGCAGGATGTGCAGGAGCTGACGAACTTCTTCGAGCGCCGGGTATCGGCCTATCAATCGGCGGTCGAAGGCGAGGTTGCCTTCAGCGAGGAGTTCTAAGCGCGGTTGGAGGAAGCGGTTGAGCAGGAAAAGAAATGGGGCGCATGCACGGTGCATGCGCCCCAACTTGTCTACGAGCTGATCCGGAATCAGTTGCTCAGTTCCACCACCGTGTTGGTGTTGTCATCGTTGAAGTAGATGACCTGGGTCTGCGCGGACGTGCCCCAGGTGGCAATGCCGAAGATCGCGCCAGGGTTGCCGGTATCCACCAGCTTGGTGGCGGCGACCAGTCCATTCTGCGTGAGCTCGATCAGGTTGTTATCGCCGGTGTTTCCGATCACGAGATCGCCGTTGTACAGCTCTGCCATGCTGACGGGATAGTTCAGCGGAGAGCCGCTGTAAACAACCTTGGCATGGCTGGCCATCGGCCCGCTGAAGCTGAGTCCGGTGGAAGCCGTGCCGGATACGGTGATGCCCCCATCGGTGAGGGTGGAAGCGTTGGTGAAGGCTACGATGCTGTTGGTGTCGCTGGAGACAACGTAGAGCGTATCGGAGGCCTGGTCATAGGTAAGCCCGGCCGGAGCAAGAATGCCGTAGGACGAGGTGAGATTGACGGGGAATCCCTTGGCAATCTTCTGGAACATGAAGCCGGAACTGGTCACGCGAACGGCCACGACCGAGCCGTCTCCAGCATCCGTGACGTAAAAAGTGGGTACAGCCATGGTGAGCATGGAAGACGGAACGGCGAAGACCTGTCCCCACGGATGCATCCAGGTGTAGGAGGTTTTCAGTGTTGTCGCGATGCTGCCGGACGGAGTGACAATCGGATTGTCGGCAGCCGTGTATGCGGCAACCCAGGGATAGCCTGCCGTTGAGTTGATGGCGATGGCATCGCAGCCGGCCAGGCTTGGATCCTGCGCAAACCGGGTGGGCTTGGAGTTCGGCATGGGGGCAAGCTGCACGATGGTGGTTCCGTTGCCGGCATTGCCCTTGGAGTCATTGAAGTTGCAAACCATGAGGTTGCCCATGGTTTCCGTGCCTGCCGTAACAGGCTCGACGGCCAGACCGTACGGGTTGTTGTCGCCGTTCATCGGATCGACTGTGGAGCCGATGGTCGTGACGCCGACAAGATGGTTCAGAACGGCCATGGAAGCTGTTGTGCCGCTGCCGCCAGTCATGGAACCTGAACCCATGCCGCTGGAGCAGCCGGCGATGAGCAAGGCAGTGGAGAGCGTGGCAAGAGCAGCCTGAGCACGTTGGGTGCGCGGTGCGAATGACATGTGGACCTCTGTAATTTCGTCGAATTTTGGGAAGGAATTCAGGCGCAGAACGTACAACGCCGAATCCAAAGGTAGTCCGCATTCGAGCGCAAAGTCGATATATACAGAGGCAAAAAATGATGGGATCAAGAATTATTTCGATCCCGTGAACTGCTTATGGGAAATGCATGATGGGATCGAAAAGGCACTGGATCGCGTCAGCCGAGTTCGGCCGGGCGGTGTGCCGTTCCATCGAAATGATTGGTGGTTTTGTAGAGCTCGTATCTCCCGTCTGCTGCGGCGGTGCGGGTTTTGGCCAGGATGGCCGTGACTTGAGCCGGAGTGAGCGGCTGGAAGGTTTTGGCCGCCGTAAGCGCCTGTTGCAGGATGGCGACGCTGTCGATACCGGTGATCTGGACGGAGATGGGGAGATTCAGGCAGTAGTGGAGGCACTCCATCGGTTCCACGGTCCCGCTGTCGAGGATGAAGTGGTCGCCGAAGGCCTTCATGCCAAGCGGAGCAATCCCCTGCTGCACCAGCACGGGGAGCACGTCATGGGTGAAGCTGCGGAAGTGGGCATCCATCACGTTGAGCGGCATCTGCACGGTGTCGAAGTGGAAGTTGTGTTGCCGGGCCATTTGCAGCATGCGCAGGTGGACGTACGGGTCCTTGTGTCCGGTGAAGCCGATGTATCGAACCTTGCCGGCCTGTCGTGCCGCCACGAGGGCTTCGATGGCTCCGTCTGCCGCGAAGGCGCGATCGGGATCTTCCAGGCGGATGACTTCATGCAACTGCATCAGGTCGACATGGTCGGTTTGCAGGCGGCGCAGGCTTTCGTCAATCTGCTGGGCTGCGGCCGTGCGGGTGCGACCATCAATCTTGGTCATCAGGAAGGCGCGATTCCGATATCCGTCGCGGAGCGCCTTGCCCATGCGCAGCTCGCTGACGCCGTCGTTGTAATCCCAGCAGTTGTCGAGGAAGTTGATCCCGCTGTCGATGGCCTGTCGGATGAGTGCAATCGACTCGGCTTCGGTCAGGGAGGGTTTGCCAATGTGGTAGCCACCGAGGCCGATGGCGGAGACGCGCTCGCCGGTGCGTCCGAGAGTGCGATAGAGCATGCCGTTTGCGTCGCGGGTCTGGGACTGTTGCTGGCTGAGGGCATGCAACTGCTCGATGGCGGGAGACAAAGCGGCAAGGCTGAGCACAGAGTTCCGGACGAAGTTGCGACGGTTGAGGGATGGCATGCAGGGCCTCCTGAGTGGCGACAGATGGAAATCCGGCAGGGAGCATGGTTCTGCGGCCAACTGGCTCCAAGATACGGCAGGGTTGGAGCCGGCGGCAAGCAGTGGCTGCTGGGATACAATCAAGGTTTACGCCAGCATTGCGGAAGTGTGCGGCTGAGGCGGTGAAAATGGCATTGAAGCGAGAGATTTCCTTGACAGAGAGCAGGCGAAAAGCAGGAGCCAGGAGCCAGGCAGCGGAGAGGACGGAAGCCTCGATGCAGGCCGGGTCGGGGCGTCGGATTCGTTCGACGACCGTGGTGTGTGTGCGGCGCAATGGAGTGGTCGTGATGGCGGCTGATGGTCAGGTGACACTGGGAGACCATGTGCTGAAGCACACCGCGAAGAAAATCCGTCGGCTGTATCAGGAGAAGATTCTGGCGGGATTTGCCGGGTCCACGGCGGATGCTTTTTCGCTCTTTGGAAGATTTGAAGCCAAGCTGGAGCAGTTCAGTGGAAACCTGGGGCGGGCTGCCGTG
>JAJZGG010000058.1:3224-19134 GCA_021804965.1 Acidobacteriota bacterium | reverse complement strand
AAGATCCAGCAGAGATGCTTGCTTCTTCACGACTGGCATGTTCAACCTACTGTCAAAGATCCGATCAACACATCACCTAAGTGAGGTCTCTTGGATCGAGGCCCTTTCGGGCGTCCTCGAACTTGTGCGCTTCTGCACTACATTGTTGCAGTGCATTTTGCGCCTTTCCCAGAATCTCAAAACTTTGCTTCGCTGTCAAGCGGAAAGTTTTTCTTTTCTTTTGGCTTCCAAACCACCGGAAGCAGCGCTGCGCGAATCTCAAAGATGACCGACATAACGTCTTGGCCTCATCTGGGCCTACGGGACAAGTCCCGGGTCTTGCAATGGTTGTTCTTCAGGGTTGACCTGCTTGGCGCACATTCGATGCGCCTAGAACCTAATCCCACTTCTATGGGGGATCACCACCGCTTGGCTAATCCTTCAACTGCTCTTCCGATTAGCTTGGCAGGCCGTAGCCTGCTCTCGCGTGACTTACTGTCATCCGCGACTTTTTGAGAATAGCAAGAGATTCATCGCTTTGCAATCTTTCCCGGGAGGTTTTTTGTGGATTCCTGTGGAAAGCATCGCCAGGAATAGCACTAAACCATACCCAATCAACAACTTGAAAAATTTTCAAATTCTCATTCCTGCGGTAACAATTCTGCTTTGAGTACCAGTTAGCCTTGCCGATGCCTCTGTAAAGAGCTAGATATGGCTTTGACTGGCGGGTTTCAGCCCGGCATGCGGCTCTCATACAATGAGGGCTTGCTGCCCGCATCCCAATCCGATCGCATTCGCGTCATCCTTGTCTCGCCGCGTAATCCCCTGAATATTGGAGCTGCTGCGCGCGCGATGGCCAATTTCGGTTTGCACGACCTGACAATCGTTGCGCCCTTTGCGACGAACTGGACGGAGGCCAAATCAGCAGTGGGCGCACCGGAGCTGCTGCGTGAGGCGCGAGTCTGTGCCACGCTGGCAGAGGCCGTGGCGGACTGCGCTCTGGTTCTTGGCACCGGCTCCCTGGATCGTCGTCGACCGGAACAGCGGATCCTTCCCATGCCGCAGGCAGCCGGCGCCGTGCACTCCTTCCTGCAGAGCCATCCGGCAGATTCCCGGATTGCCCTGGTCTTTGGCTCGGAGAAGCATGGGCTCACCTCGGACGATCTGACCTGGTGCCATGCCATTGTGGTGATTGAAACTGCGGACGAACAGCCTTCCATGAACCTGGGGCAGGCGGTTGCGGTCACTCTCTATGCCTGCACCCTTTCCGAGGTATCGATGCAGGGCTCGCTGCTGCTTCCCGCTCGTCTGCCTGATTCCGAGCAGCTGGAGCGGCTGGCATCACTTGTGGAAGCCACTATGGAGGAGGCCAACTACATGACGCGCGGGCTGCGGTCGGCCAATGGCGAAGCGCTGCGGATTCTGCTGCGCCGGCTGCTGCCTGAAGATGCGGATCTGCGCCGCATCCTGGGGCTCTTCCGAAGGATTCTCTGGCGCATGCAACATCCCCGCACGGGCGACGATGCCTGATCGCCTGCGCGGCGGAGGTCTGGCCTGCCCGGCATGGCGGCCTGCAGTCATTGGCCAATCGTGGAACGGAGCCTGCGCTGCTGATCCCAGCGCATCGAGAAAAGGCGTCGGGAAATCTGCCGCATCGGGTGGCCATTCCTGTTACATTGGCCTCGACGGAGTTCCCCAATGATTGCTTCCCTCGCGCGCCGCCTTGGCATGATCCCGCTGGTCTGCTGCTTCCTCGTGGTGTTCTCGGGAAGTCCAGGTCCGGCGCAGCAGCCTGCACCTGTCCAGACTGCGCCCGCACAAGCAGATGCCGCGCCACAGCATGCCACGGCGCAACTTCCATCCGCTGGCTCCCGTTCAGCAGCGTCCGAATCTGGGACTTCCACTTCAGGCTCTGGGGCTTCCACTTCAGGCTCTGCCAGCCACTCCGAGATCACCGAAGAGCAACTGCGGCAGCAGTTGAGCGGAAAGACCTGGTATCTGCGCGGCATGCAGCTGGGGGATAGTCTCAACTTCGACATGAACGGGCAGATGCTGGATCACGCGACTCCCGGCTCGTACACGCTTTGCCTGGTTCGCATTGAGAAGGTGCATCTGAGCCACAAACGGCTGGAGCTGGAAGGCGCCCGCTATGCGCTGCACTTTCTGGGGGCTCTGCCCTATGAGGATCCGCAGAAGTCCGTGGAAATGATTCGCATCACGCCGAAGAAAAAGGTGTTGCGGATCACGGTTGCGCGGCAGGAGGTCGTGAAGCCGCACAAAGCCAGGAAAAAGCAGCAGGCAAAGACTCCTGCAGTGAATGCCGCAGCGTTGCCGGATACGACAGCGAAGCCGGACGCAAAGACCGCAGACGTAAAGACCACGGACGGGAAGACGACGGACTCGCCGGCCGTGGCAGCCCAGACGCTGCGACGCGCGCTGGATCGCATTCTGGCACCATCCCTGGATGACCGAATGCTGGCCTCGCTGCCGGATGACTGGCAACTGTATTATGCGGCGCAACGCTCGGGACGACCGTTTGAGCCGGCAGGCCTGCTGGCAGCGAGCGCACTGCATCCGCGCGCCCGGCTCCTGAAGATCATGGATCCACCTTCCAATCCCATCGCCCAGGCCAATGGTATTGCCGGACGAGCGCTCTATCGGGTGGTCATTGAGCCCAGCGGCAAGCCGGGGCGGATTGCCATTGTTCGACCGATTGGCTTTGGTCTGGATGAGAATGCCGTGGCCGCGATTCGGGCTGCAAGCTTCCAACCGGCAGAAAGCGCGGGCCATCCGGCAGCCGAGGCGCTGGACCTGGCCATCCTGTTCCGCATTTATTCGCAGCGAACCTCTGCACTGGCAACCGGCGACAAGTCCAAGCCGGCTCCGACTGCAGCCAATCCGTCGACTCCGACCGGCGCGACGCTTCCCGGCCCCTACAGTGTGGAGAAGCCGCAGCCCTAAGAAGCCGGACCCCTGAGAAGCGGCAACCCTGAAGAGATGGTGGACTGGAGCGAACGCTGATCGTCTTCCCAGCTCGGCCCGACCTCGGTGCTTGTCCGGATTGGCAGGCCTACTCGGGTTCGCGGGCCCGGTCGGGTTCGCGGCTCTGGTCGGCTTCGCGGCGCAGCTGCTCCAGGGTCTTTTTATGCTTGGCTCCGCGAATGCGGCCTTTGTCCACCGGCTGCTCCACACGCACTGGATGCGGCTGGCCAATGCGCTCACGCGCCACGGACTTGACCACGCTGACGGGATCGAATGTCTTGCGTTTTCTGGCCATGCCATGAGTATGGAATACTTTGGACGAAGGCTGGGAGAGGTTTTATGGAAGAGCGCGATTTTTTTACGGAAACCACGGAAGCTCGCAAGCACGAACTGCGCTGCCCCCACTGCGGCCAGAGCGGCGAATATACCGTGAACTGGGTCGTGCGCCGGAAACGCAATCAGCTGCCGCGTCATGCCGATGAGCGGGATCGCGCGCGTTTTGCCAAGGCGCAATCCTACATGGTGCGACGCGATGACCAACTGGGCTGCCAGAATGTGCGCTGCCGCAAGCGGTTTGAGATTACGTCGCTACAGTCGCTTGCCTTTCTGGAATAGGGACGTTGGAGCGATGGCAAAACCGGGAATCGGCTTCCGAAGACAGGACGCCGGAAGCTCCCGGCGTTTGTGTTTGTCATCCCCCGCCACAATGCAGTTAGAATAGGAATAGTTTCCGGTCATCCGGAACAACTTTTCCGGGAGATTTCCGCTGCCATGCCAAACATGATGCTGCCCCCTGAAGAACGCAACCTGACGCCAGATCAGGTTGAAGCCCTGGATCGCAGTCGCGACTGGGGATTGACCCTGCAGGTGATCGCCGGCCAGTTTGCCGTCATCAGCGCGTTGCTGTCCCTCTGGGCCGGTCAGGATCTGACGTACTCGCCCGGCTGGGCGCATCCGATGGCCTATTACATGGGCATTGCGCTTACCATTGTTCTGGTTGCCGGCAGCGTGGGCACCTATCTCCGTCGCGGTACTGTTCGCATCGACTGATCCTCTGGCTGCCATACCACGGCCCGCAGCCAGCTTCCCGTATGGCAGCCAATCTCCATCTCGACGCTGATTCCCCCACCGCTGATCTGCTCCGCGACAGTCATGGCCGCTGGATCACGGATTTGCGCGTCTCCATCACGGATCGCTGCAACTACAAATGCGTCTATTGCCGCACCGGCCTGCATGGGGCGCAGTATGCCGAGCTCAGCGCGCAGGACTATCTCCGATTCATTCAAAGTTTTCTCTCGGTGGGCATCGAGAAGGTGCGCCTGACGGGCGGCGAGCCGATGCTGCGCCGGGACCTGCCGCAGATTGTTGCCGGCATCCATGCCATGCGAACCCGCGCCGGCCACGCACCGGAAATTGCCGTGACCACGAACGGCCATCTGCTGGAGGATCTGGCGCAACCGCTGCGGGATGTCGGGCTGAGTCGCGTGACCATCAGCATGGATGCGGTCGATCCTGCCACCTTTGAGCGCATCACGCGCGTGCCGGGCAGCTTCACCTCCGTGTTGCGGGGCATTGAGGCTGCGCAGCGCGCAGGCCTGGATCCGGTAAAGATCAATTGCGTGCTGCTGCGCGGCTTCAACGAGGATCAGGTGGAGGCCTTTGCCCACTTTTCGCGGGAACATGGAGTGGTGGTGCGCTTCATTGAGTTCATGCCGCTCGAAGAGGATCGCCTGTGGACGCCGGAGATGGTGGTGCCGCTGACAGAGATTGTGGAACGCATCCAGCGGCTCTATCCGCTGACGGTGCTGGCACCGACAACGGCGGGGGAAACGGCGCGACGCTATGGCTTTGCCGACGGCAGAGGGGAGATCGGCATCATTGCACCCGTGACGCAGGCCTTCTGCGGCGCCTGCAGTCGCGTCCGTCTCACCTCGGATGGCAAGATTCGCACCTGCCTGTTCTCCCATCGCGAGCACGATCTGGCGGGGCTTGCCCGCAGCGGTGCAAGCGATGAGCAACTGCGGCAGTTCCTGCTTCAGGTGATCCAGACCAAGGAGGCCCGGCACCACATTGGCGAACCGGGATTTCTGAAGCCCTCCCGCTCCATGGTCCACATCGGCGGCTGATTCAGCGCGATTCTGCCTCCGTTTTGGAAATCGCGCCGCCTGCTGCTGTGGTGCATGGTCGTATGCGCACACATCCATGCTCGTCGATGCGGCTGTTGGAAACATTAGAATGAATGCAGCTGCTCGCATCGCCATGACACAGGAAAATCGAATGCCGTTGGAAGACCTGCTCGTCTTCCACAAGCTTGCCCGCTCGCTGACCTCAAGCCTGGAGCTGGAGAGTATTCTGCGCGCCATTCTGGAGCAGATGAACCGCTTTATCACGGCCGATCTGTGGGCTCTGCTGATGATGGATGAAGCGCGCCAGGAGCTCTACTATGCGCTGACCGGATATGGCGATGGCTCGGCGCTGAAGGATCTGCGCGTGAAGGTGGGCGAGGGTCTTGCCGGCTGGGTGGCGGCCAATGGAGAGACGCTCATTCTGCCCGAGGCAAAGGATGACCCGACCACCAAATTCATGCTCCAGCAGCACGGATTCCGATTTCAGTCTGCGGTGGCCATTCCCATCCGCGGCCGCCGCGGAACCCATGGCGTGCTGGAGATCTTCAATCCCAATCTAAGCCAGAACTCCGATTACACCATCGCTTTTCTGCACATCCTTGCCGACTACGCGGCCATTGCCATTGAAAATGCTCAGGATGTGTCCAAGGTTCAGCAGCTGACCATTACCGATGACGTGACGGGACTGTACAACGCGCGGCATTTGTACGCGCTTCTGGAGCGCGAAATCGCACGCTACCGCGCCAGCTCCCGCCCGTTTGGACTGCTGTTTCTGGATCTGGATCGATTCAAGCAGGTCAACGATGTGCACGGCCATCTGATTGGCAGCGAGCTGCTGGGAGCCTTTGGGCGCAGGATCCGCACGGCAGCCCGCCCCGGGGATCTTGCCTTCCGCTATGGCGGGGATGAGTTTGTCGTCCTGATGCCCGATACCGGCCCGGCGGAAGCGCTGGAAGCCTCCACCCGTCTGCATGCCACGTTGACGGAGACCATCTTCCAGATGCGCAACGGGCTGCAAATTTCCATTGGATCGAGCGTGGGACTGGCCAACTGTCCCGTGGATGGCAATACCGTGCATGCCATGCTCGGCATTGCCGACAAGCGGATGTACAGCGTGAAGGCCAGTGGCCGCGGGCGCGTGAGCGAATAGCCCAGGGTTTGTTCCCAGGCCTTAGCGCTTGGCCGATTCGCTGTTCCGAGCCTGTTGCGCGGCCATCTCCTCCAACTGGCGACGCCAGTCCAGCCGCTCCACAAACCCCTGCGATTGTCGCCAGCCTTCCTCCACGATCACGCGCAGTTCCAGATAGACAGCCGTTCCAAGCAGCTTTTCGATCTGCTCCCGGGCGCTGGAGCCGATGGAGCGCAGCCGACTGCCTCCGGAGCCAATCAGGATGGCTCTCTGCCCTTCGCGTTCGCAGTAGATGGCTGCCGAGATCCGGGTCAGCGGTCTGCGCTCCGGCGCGGGAATTCCGCCCTTCAGCATGCGCGGCTTCCGGGCCTTGCGTGCCGACTCCTGCGGCTCTTCAAACTGCTCGATGACCACGGCAGAGGCATAGGGAACCTCTTCGCCGGTCTCCATCAGGATGCGTTCGCGCAGAATCTCTGCCACAAGGAAGCGCATGGGCTGGTCCGTATATTGATCCGACGGAAAGTATCGCTCGCCCTCCGGCAGCATGGCCGCCAGGCCCTGCACCAGCGCCTCAATTCCATCCCGCTTGCGTGCGCTGATGGGATACACGGCGGCAAAGGGATGCACCTGCCGCAGCTCTTCAATCAATGGCAGCAACTCCTGCCTGCGGATGGCATCCACCTTGTTCAGGATCAGCACCACCGGGCGCTGGGTTGCCTGCAACAACTGCAGAAGCTGGCCATCCTCACTGCGCCATCCGCCGCCCTTGCCAGGCAGGGATTCGTCGGCTTCCGCCAGCCGGACGCGACGCGTCACGTCCACGAGCAAGGCCACCACATCACAGGAGGAAAGCGCCTCGTGCACCTCCTGCATCATGCGCCGGTCCAGATGCGTCTCCGGCTCGTGCACGCCGGGTGTATCGATCAGCACCAGCTGGGCCTCTTCAGCAGGAGTGGTATCGGCTTCCACCTCCGCTTCGGCACGGTCTTTCCCGGCTTTGAGTTGGGTTTCCACCACACCCAGGATGCGATTCCGCGTGGTCTGCGGCTTGCTGGTAACTATCGCCACCCGCTCGCCGACCAATGCATTCAGCAGCGTGCTCTTGCCTGCATTCGGACGCCCAATCAGCGCCACAAATCCCGATCTCATCGTTCCTCACTCCCGCCGGCATCGCCGGACTCCTCTGCCTCGGCATGCAACGGCAGCCGGGCGGATTCGCGCTCCTGCTCCAGTCGTTGCACGCGAACTCGCTCCACCCGCCGCTCCGTGGCTTCCACAATTTCCATGCGCAATCCTGCCGCCAGCACCACTTCACCGGCCAGCGGAATACGATCCGCCATCTCCGTCACCAGGCCACCGACAGTCTGGGACTCGTAGCCTTCGGACTCGGGAAGAAAATCCCCACCCAGCAGCCCGGCCAGTTGATCGGCTGGAAAGCTGCCCGGAACCAGCCAGATGCCATCGCCGTCCTCGACGGCCTGCTCTTCGGCGGCATCGGCATCCTTGTCGTGCTCATCCCCGATGGCACCCACAATCGCTTCCAGCAGGTCTTCAATCGTCACCAGACCGGCCACTTCCCCATATTCGTCCATCACCACCCGCATGTGCTGCTTTTCGCGCTGCATCTCGCGCAGCAGTTCATAGCCGGGTTTGGTTTCCGGCACCAGGGCCACCGGCCGCTGCAGGCTGCCCACGGTTCGCCCGGCCTTCTCCAGATCGGAGACATGGAGCAGATCGTGCGCAAAGGCAATCCCGGTGACGGCGTCCAACGTTCCGCGATAGACGGGCACACGCGAATAGTTCTCGCGGCTCAGCGCCTCCACAAAATCCTTCAGCAGCATCTCTTCCGGCACGGCAAAGATCGCCGATCGCGGGGTCATGACTTCCTTCACGCGCTTGTCGCCAAACTCCAATGCCGAGCGCACCAGCTGCCTGTCCTGCTCCTCCAGAATGCCTTCCTCTTCGCCAACCTCGAGCAGGGCCTCCACGTCACCGGCATCATCCTCGCGTGAGTTCTCGATGGTCGGCTCCGTGAGACTGGCAAGGGACAACAGAAAGCTGACGACCAGAACACCCGGAACCATGACCAGCAGCAGCAGGCGCAGCAGCCAGGCCAACGGCGCCAGCCAGTCACCGGGCAGCCGCTGCAGCAGCAGATGGGGAATCACCTCGGCGCACAGAGCCAGCACAAGCAGTATCGCCACCAGCCATTGCACGGCAGCATCTGCCGTCCAGACGCCGAGATGGATGGGAATCAACCGAGCCAGCAGAACAGCCTGAAGTGCCACGGCCAGGCCCGCCCAGAGATTGGCGGCAATCGCCATCCGCTCCCGGCTCATCCGCAGTCTCGGCTCGACGGCCTGCTCCCAAGCATCCAGATGGGCCTGGGCATCGCGGCTCAGAATGCGGCCAAACTCGCCCTCCACCCGCGCCACATAGCGCATGAGGCAGAGAATCCCTGCCAGAAGGAGCGATGCGACCATCCATTCCAGACTCATCGTGCCGAAGTCCTGCCTGCGCTGCGCCGTGGTTGGGTGACGCGCTCAATCAAGCCCAGCGGCAGTCGAAGTTGCTGGCGCAAGGCGGCCTCGCGTGCCGCCATCTGGCCGCCATCCGCCTCGTGGTCCATGCCTGCCAGATGCAGCATGCCATGCAGCATCAGCACGCGCAGCTCGATGCCCAGCCGATGCCCCTCGGCTGCAGCCTGTCTGGCTGCCGTCTCGACGGAGATGGCCAGATCTCCGGCCACGCCGAAGGCAGGCTCGGCGGCGGGAAAGGACAGCACATCCGTTGCCTTGTTTTTCCTGCGAAACTGCCGGTTCAGGCGACGAATCCCAGCGTCGTCGGTCAGCAGCACGGTTACCTCGCCGGACAGCTCCACGGCAGCCTGTGCCGACTTTGCCGCGCGTCGCAAGGTTGCATCCGTTGGCAGATCCGGCATCTGCGCCAGCACGGCTTCGGCTTCAGGATCGCGGACGATCATCGCAGAAACCCGCCAATGCAGGAATTCGCCGCACATTGCCAAGGGATGGACATGCTTCGATCATACGGCAATTCCCGTTTTTACTGCGGTTTGCGCCGTATGCCTGCGGCCAGGGCACTACCGGACTGGGATACCGGTCCGGTGCCATGTCCAGCTGCATGCTGGCCTTCCAGCGCATCGCCCAACTCCAGAGGCAGCTCCTGCTGCAGGTTTTTCTGCTCGTAGGCGCGAATGATGCGCTGCACCAGCGTATGGCGCACAATGTCAACATCCTCGAAGTGGCAGAAGGTGATTCCCTCCACCCCGTCCAGCAGATTGATCGCCTCCACCAGTCCGCTCTTTTTGGGGTTGGGCAGGTCGATCTGCGTGATATCGCCGGTGATCACCGCCTTGGAATTGTTCCCAAGCCGGGTGAGGAACATCTTCATCTGTTCGCTGGTTGTATTCTGCGCCTCATCCATGATGATGAAGGCATCGTTGAGCGTGCGTCCGCGCATGAACGCCAGCGGTGCCACCTCAATCACATTTTTCTCCAGCATCTTGTCCACGCGCTCCGGCTCGGCCAGATCATAGAGCGCGTCATAGAGCGGCCTGAGGTAGGGATCCACCTTTTCCTGCAGGCTTCCCGGAAGAAATCCCAGCCGCTCCCCGGCCTCGACGGCCGGCCGAACCAGGATGATGCGGCTCACTTTTTTGGCATTCATCGCCGCCACGGCCATAGCCACGGCAAGGTATGTCTTTCCGGTTCCGGCAGGACCAACGCCGAAGACCATGTCATTCTGCTCGATGGCCTCCAGATACCGCTGCTGGTTGGCGCTGCGCGCCTGAACGCCGCGCTTGATGCCGGTGGATCGCTGCTTGGTGGTCTCTGCCAGCGACTTCAGCGTGATCTTCGGGTCTGCCACCACCACCTTCAGCATGGCATGCAGCTCGCCATTGTAGGGATGCACCCCGGCGCGGCGCAGCGATTCAAAATCGGCAAAGATACGCTCCACGCGATGGACTCCATCCTCGCCTCCCTGCACGTGTACGGCATCGGAACGAAGATCGATGCGCACGCCGAGGGCGTCTTCCATCAGCTTCAGGTTTTCATCGCGGGTCCCGAACAGGGGCTCCAGATTCGGCGTGATCTCCAATGTGGTCTTCAATGGGATGATGAACCTCCTTGGCTGCTGCCTGCGCAGCGGCCGGGCTGGGATGCTTCCGGTGGGATTTGTGAGGCTGTGGAGTGGTACGGGATGCGAGTGCTCGATACACGGCGGTTGCGGGAAAGGCAGTACAGAGTCCGGAAAACCGGCGCGTGCAATCGAGGAAAATCCGAGGTTTGGGGCAACAACCGTTGTTCCGGCTTGAAGGCGGCATCCAGCGAGTGCGGAAGCCTCACCCCAAGCCACCCACTGCGCGCGATGCTGCGCCGCGGTTCTGGGAAACGGAACGAATTGGCATAGGTGGCCAAATCCGGTATCTGGCAAGAGAGTACGCTGCCGCTGTTCCGGCGTCAATATGCCTTTTGAAGAATTTTTCGTCACCCACGGTATCGGCTTCCGGCGGCATGGGCAGGCAATCCGGTCAAGCATAATGAAGCAAAGCCGCCTGGAGGCTTTGCTGGATTCCTGGAGGCATATCGTTGCCACGAGCCTTTGCACCTCATCGTCTATCCGTTCTGCTGATGCTGCTTGCACTTGCGCCTGCGATGCAGGCATCGGCCCCTATTCCCAGCTCCGGCCCGAACCCCAGCCTGAGTTCTGGCTCGAGTTCCAGCCCGAGTTCTGGCCAGCGCTCCGCCGACCGCTGGGCGCGCCGAACGCTGCGCCACATGACACTCGAGGAAAAGATCGGCCAGATGATGCTGGTCTGGGCGCATATGCAGTTCACCAATCCGGCCAGCCCGGAGTATCAGCACCTGCTGGACGAGATGCACAGCTACCACATTGGCAGCTTTGGCCTCACCATCCCGGTTGTTCACGGACATCTGGTGAAAAGCCCGCCGCTGGAGGCCGCCGCGCTCACCAACCAGTTGCAGCGTGACTCCCGCCTGCCGCTGCTGTTTGCCGCTGACCTGGAACGCGGGCTGCCGATGCGGATCGAACCGGCGACCGGCTTTCCGGCAGCCATGGCCTTTGGCGCTGCGGGCGATCCGGAGCTGGCCCGCCAGTTTGGACGAATATCAGCGCTGGAGTCCCGCGCCATCGGCATCCAATGGAACTGGTTCCCGGTGGCTGACATCAACTCGAACCCGGCCAATCCCATCATCAACACGCGCTCCTTTGGCGCCGATCCCAAGCTGGTCAGCAGCATGGTCACGGCCTACATTGCAGGCGCGCATTCGGCAGGACTGCTGGTGACGGCCAAACACTTTCCCGGCCACGGAGACACCGACACGGACTCCCACCTTTCGCTGGCACGCGTTCCTGCCTCGCGCAGCCAGCTGGACACGCTGGAACTGGTTCCCTTCCGCGCTGCCATTGCCGCCGGCGTGGATGCGGTGATGATTGGTCACCTGACGGTGCCCGCGCTGGATCCGCAGCATCCGGCAAGCATCTCGCCGGCCATTGTCACGGGGCTGCTGCAGAATCAGCTTGGCTTCCATGGGCTTGTCGTCACCGACGCGCTGGATATGGGTGCGCTGATGCAGGTCTTTCCCGGCACTCCGGCAGAGGTTTCCGCCGCAGAGGCGGTGGCAGCCGTGCAGGCGGGCAACGATATGGTCATCATTCCGGCGGACGTTGCCGGAGCCTATAACGGCCTGCTCCGTGCCGCACGATCGGGCCAGATCAGCAGGCAACGCATCGACCGCAGCGTGCTGAAGATCCTGCGGCTGAAGGCTTCGCTCGGGTTGCAACGCAACCGGTTTGTCCGTCTGGATCGAATCCCTGCGCTGCTGGCCCAGCCGGACCATCTTGCGCTGGCAGGGCAGGTGTCCAGTCGCGCCGTCACGCTGGTTCGCGACCAGTCCCACCAGTTGCCGCTTTCCTCAGCGGCCATCACGGTAGTGCTCACCGACGATGCGAACCATACCGAGGGAGGCGTGGCATTCCTGCAGGCGCTGCGCGAGCATCTGGGATCAACGCAAAAATTCGTCGTGGATGCAAGCAATGCCGACAGACTCACGCCTGCCATTCTGGCTGCCGTTGATGCCTCGGCCAGGAAACCAAACGCGCATATTGTGGTTCTGGCGGAATCCTTTCCCAGTGCCGGGCGCACCGTTGCCGGACAGGCCACCGGCTCTGCCGGACTGGATCCGCAGTCGATGCAGCTGCTGGCCGAGATCCTGAAGCGGGCAAATGCGCGCACGACCGTGATCGCCTTTGGCAACCCTTATATCGGCACCCACTTTCCGCAGGTGTCCACCTATCTGTGCACCTTTTCCAACACGCCGGAATCCGGCCTTGCTGCTGTACTGGCGCTGACCGGGCAGCAGCCCATTACGGGCCATCTGCCGGTCACACTGCCCGGGCTGGCCGAGCGCGGCTGGGGAATTCCGCTTCCCGCCAGTCAGGTGGCGGCCAAATCCGCGCAGCCGTGAAGGGAATCCCCGCGCGGGCCTAGGCGGGATGGCCGCTGCGCTGCCGCCAGGCATCGGCAGCCAGGCCGAAGCGATGAAAAATCTCGCGGGAAAGCGCGCTTGTCGTCACGGTTCGTTCCGGATGCCACTGCACCGCCAGCAGCCAATGCCGGTCGGCCAGTTCGGGCAGCAGTTCGACCGCCTCCACCACGCCATCCTGCGGGGATCGGGCCACCACGCGCAGTCGGTCGCCCACCTGCGCTACGGCCTGATGATGGCTGGAGTTGACCATCAGAGGCAGGGCTTCGCCATGCCGGGCGGCCTCGGCCACCATCCCTGCCAGCATGGAATCGCCCACAGTGGTCAATGTGTGTGCCGCAGTAATTTCCCTGCCGGGAGAATGGTTGATGCGATCGCCAAGCTCCTCGGCCACATCCTGAATCAGAGTCCCACCCAGCCATACGTTCAGCATCTGCAACCCCTGGCAAATGCCCAGCACCGGCTTGCGCATCTGGAAGGCATCCTGAATCAGCAACTCATCGACCGCTGCCCGCTGCGGATCTGCCGGGGCACAGAGCGGATGACGCTCGGCTCCATATCGCGCCGGATCGACGTCTGCCCTGCTGCCGGGCAGCAGCACGCCGTGCGTGGTGGCCAGAATGCGCGCCACGCGCTCCTGCGACTCATGCAGCGGAATCACGATGGGAACCATGCCTGCCCCATGCAGGGCCGACATATACTGCGGCAGTGCGCGCTGATTGTAGGCCGGAGCATCCTTGCCATAATCCGGACTGACCGGCTCGGGAATCGCGATATGAATCGAATGCTGCGAGATCGTCTGCGTCATACTTCCCCCTGTGATTCGACCACTGCCTCGCTGCCGCAGCGCACGGACTGGCTTGATTGTACGCGCCCCTGCCTCGGTTGGCTCTCATCCCTCCGGTCGGTGCTTCGTGTCCATGGGCAACCCCTTTCCGCCATCTGTGGAATACTGCATCGAAGCGAGCCAGTGTGTCTGCCACCCTCACTCTCGCAAGCCATGCTCCTGTTTGATTGAGGTCACCATGCACCTTCGACGCCTGCTCCGGCTCACCGCAATTCCAGCCTGCATCGCACTGGTTTCCAGCGCTGCCTTTGCTGCTGCTTCCCCATCCGCGACGAGGGCATTGAATCCGGCCCGGCTGCCCGCTCGATCCGCCAGCTTTGCCGACATCGACGCAATCGTGCAGCAGTCCATTGCGAAAGGCGCCATCCCCGGAGCGGTGGTTTTGGTGGAGCACCACGGTCACATCGTCTATCGAAAGGCCTTTGGGGATCGCGCCGTGGAAGCGGGAACCCAACAGCACCCCGTAGCCGACCGGGAGCCGATGACCGTGGATACGATCTTCGATCTTGCCTCGCTGACCAAGTGCATTGCCACCACCACGGCGATGATGCAGCTGATCGAATCCGGGCGCGTCAAGCTCAACGATCCTGTCGCGGCCTACCTGCCGGAGTTTGCCCGCAATGGCAAGGATCAGATCACGGTGCGCGAGCTGATGACCCACTACTCCGGACTGCCACCGGATCTTGATCTGAGCCAGCCCTGGCAGGGCCGCAAAGCCGCCTGGGACAGGGTCATGTCCACGACTCCGATTCATCCTCCCGGCAGCAGCTTCCTCTATAGCGACATCAACTTCATCACGCTTGGATTTCTGGTGGAATCCGTCACCGGGCAGTCTCTGGACGCGTACACCCAGGCCCACATCTTCACCCCGCTTGGCATGCAGCATACGCGCTACCTGCCGCCGGCTTCGTGGCGATCCCGGATTGCACCGACGCAGTGGGATACCGATGCTGCTCTGACCCATGCGCAGACCCATCCGGAAACCCCTGCCGAGCCCATGCTGCGCGGTGTGGTCCATGACCCGACCGCGCGACGCATGGGCGGCGTTGCCGGCCATGCCGGACTGTTCTCCACGGCCGACGATCTGGCCGTCTTTGCCAACGACCTGCTGCATGCGCATCGGCTGCTGAGCCCTTCGGCTGTGGCCAAAATGTCCACACCGCAACAGCCTGCGAATGCACCCAGCCTGCGCGGTCTGGGCTGGGATATTGACTCACCGTTTGCCAGCAATCGTGGGGATCTGCTCCCGGTCGGCTCCTACGGGCACACCGGCTTCACCGGCACCTCGCTCTGGATCGATCCGGTCACGGACACGGCCATTGTGGTGCTCGCCAGCGCCGTCCACCCCGACGGCCATCCGCAGCATGCCGGGACATCCATCGTCTCGCTGCGCACGCGCATCGCCACGGCGGTGGTGCATTCGCTGCAGCTCACGGTTTCCGAGCAGCAGGCCCTGGCCCTGGCTCGCATCACCGGCTATAACGACTCGATGATGGCTGCCCGTCGCATTGCCAACCGCAACGGAGAGGTCCGCACCGGCATTGACGTCCTGGAAGCCACCGGCTTTGCCGCGTTGCACCCCAATCCAGCCCATCCGGTCCGCATTGGCCTGATTACCAACCAGACGGCACTGGACGCAGCCGGCCATCGAACCGCCGATGTGCTTGCCCACGCGGCAGGCCTGCGTCTGGCGGCCATATTCAGTCCGGAACACGGCTTCTCCGGGCAATTCGACACCACCGCAATCTCCAACACGACCGACACCGCCACGGGCGCTCCCATTGACAGCGTCTATGGAGCCACCGATGCCGCACGGCGACCCACGGCAGCAGAGCTTGCCAAGGTCGATCTGCTGGTCTATGACATTCAGGATGCCGGTGTTCGTTTCTATACCTACGAAACCACGCTGGGCTACTTTCTGGAGGCTGCGGCCGAAAGCCACAAGCCCATCCTTGTGCTGGATCGGCCCAATCCCATCACCGGCTCGCTGGTGCAGGGGCCCATCTCCGATCCCGGCACCCAATCGTTTGTGAACTACACCTCGCTGCCTGTGCGCCACGGCATGACGATCGGCGAGCTGGCCCGCTACGACAACGGCACGCGCTCACTGCATGCCGCACTGACCGTGATCCCGATGCAGGGCTGGATGCGCGGCGACTGGTATGACGCAACCGGAATTCTGTGGACCAACCCCTCGCCCAATCTGCGCTCCCTTGCCGAAGCGACGCTGTACCCGGGGATCGGAATGATCGAAGGCTCCAACATCTCAGTGGGCAGGGGTACGGATACACCGTTTGAGCTGGTGGGTGCCCCCTGGATT
>JAJZGG010000058.1:0-3214 GCA_021804965.1 Acidobacteriota bacterium | reverse complement strand
CAGCTGAATGCGCGTGCCCTGGAGGGGATTCGCTTCCTGCCGATCCGCTTCACGCCGACCGACTCCAACTACAAGGGCCAGTCCTGCGGCGGTGTGCGGCTGCTCGTGACCGACCGCGCCAGTCTGGATGCACCCGAGCTGGGGATCGAAATTGCCTCTGCGCTGCATCGGCTCTATCCGCAGCAATACCACCTGGATAGCGTGGATCGGCTGCTGCGCTCCCGCGCAACCCTGCAAGCGCTGGAGGCGGGTGAAGATCCGCGTTGCATTGCTGCGGATTGGCAGGTGGCCGTGGATGCGTTTCTGGCTCGCCGCAAACCGTATCTGCTTTACGGCGAAGATGGCCGGAAGACGCCAGCGGAATGAGCCGGAAAACCTTCGGGCTCCTGAAGCATCTCAGGAGCCCGAAGGTAAGAATGGATTCCGTTGACTCTGCTCAGGCCTGTTCCGGTGCGGAAGCTGCAGGAGCCGCTTTGGCCTCGGGTTTGCGAATGTCAATGCCGCCCTTGAAAAAGGCTCCGTCTTCAATGCTGATGCGCGCTGCCGACACATCGCCGGTCAACGCACCCTCACTGCGGATATCCACGCGGTCCGTGGCTGCAACATTGCCGCGGATCTTGCCCAGGACGACAATCTCGCGCGCGGTGATGCTTGCCGCCACCTGTCCATTCCGACCGACGGTGACGCGATTGCCTGGCAGGTTGATGGCGCCTTCCACTTTGCCGTCAATAAACAACGACTCCGAGCCGGTAATCTCGCCCTTGATCATCAGTCCTTTGCCAATGGTCGCCTGATCGCCGCTGGTCGCTGGCGAAGCAGCGGCAGGACGGGCGACGGGCGGCTCATAGGCTGGGGCTGCCGGACGGGCAGGCTCCGGTGCTGGCGGAACGGGCGAACTATTCGATTGACTTGGCTTCCACATGATGTATGACTCCTCAGGATTTCATTCTGCGCACAGGCCCCGACACTGACTCCCAGGCAGTATCTCCAGCTTGCATTGTAGCCGCTCCGCGCATTCTGCGCTGTGCAAGCCGGGCTGCACGGTACCGGTGCGGAACCCGAATGATCAAGCGATTCCCGATACGAACAGAAGGCACGGCCCGGGCAGACCCCGGCATGGCTGCCCGGTGTCATGTTCGCCGGGCCGAAGCAGCATGCCACCCCGGGCGCACAGAGAGACGCACTGCGGGTACACTGATACTGTACCGTTCATCCGGATTCCTCGTGCAGGAGCTTCCCATGGCAGGCACAGCCACACCGCAATTGTCCGCAGTCGCCACAGCCGCCGGTCGTTTTGGCCCATACGGTGGCCGATATGTGCCGGAAACCCTGATGGCTGCACTCCACGAACTGGAAGTGGCCTACGCGGAAGCCAGCGCCGATCCGGTCTTCCGGGCCGAATTGGACGATCTGCTGCACAACTTTGCCGGCCGCCCCACGCCGCTGTATTTTGCGGCCAGGCTCACCGAGCAGCTGGGCGGCGCGCGCATCTACCTGAAACGCGAGGATCTGCTGCACACCGGTGCGCACAAGATCAACAATGCCCTGGGACAGGGACTGCTGGCGCGCCGCATGGGCAAGCGTCGCATTATTGCCGAGACCGGTGCCGGCCAGCACGGCGTGGCCACGGCCACCGTCTGTGCCCTGCTGGGCATGGAGTGCATTGTGTATATGGGCGAGGAGGACATTCGACGCCAGGAGTTGAACGTCCTGCGCATGCGCCTGCTCGGGGCTGAGGTCCGCCCCGTCACCTCCGGCTCCCGCACGCTGAAGGATGCCGTGAATGAAGCCTTGCGCGACTGGGTGACCAATGTGCGCGATACCTATTACATCCTGGGCTCGGCGCTGGGTCCGCATCCCTACCCCACCATGGTCCGGGATTTCCACCGGGTCATCGGCATCGAACTGCGGCAGCAGATGCTGGAGCGCGAAGGCCGGCTTCCGGATTGCATTCTGGCCTGCGTCGGTGGGGGTTCGAATGCCATCGGTGCCTTTCATGCGTTTCTCGACGATCCGGGCGTGCGGCTGATTGGCGTGGAAGCCGGCGGCAGGGGCAAGGCGCTCGGCGACCATGCCGCACGCTTCTCGGGCGGCGTTCCCGGCGTGCTGCAGGGCACGTACTCCTATGTTTTGCAGGATGAGGACGGCCAGGTGGCCCTCACGCACTCGGTTTCAGCCGGTCTGGACTATGCCACGGTTGGCCCGGAGCATGCCGCACTGCATGACTCCGGCCGGGCCACCTACGTCTCTGCCGACGACGCTCATGTGCTGGATGCCGTCGTCCGGCTGGCGCGCGCGGAGGGGATTTTGCCCGCGCTTGAAAGTGCCCATGCCGTGGCGGAGTGCCTGAGGATTGCGCCCGACATGCCCCAGCATGCCATACTGGTAGTCAACCTCTCGGGTCGTGGCGATAAAGATATGGGTATACTTGCCCGCGAGTTGAAGATAGCAGGAGCGGAAACGCCGACTGACGCATAATGCGTCCTCGGCCCATCAGGGTTCATGCCGATACATTTCCAACAGCATCCAGGACTGGTGGTCTATCTCACCGCAGGCGACAACGGCCTGCAGGCGGATGCCTCGCGCATCGCCCGGGGAGATCTTTCCTTCACGCGCAACATTGCTCTGGCAGCGATTGATGCCGGTGCCGATGTGATCGAGCTGGGCGTTCCGTTCAGTGATCCCATGGCGGATGGCCCCATCATTCAACGCGCCAGCGAACGCGCCCTGCAGGCCGGTACGCGCCTGGCCGATGTGCTTCGGCTGGCGGCCGAGCTGCGGCGCGAGCGCCCCCATGCCGGCATCATCCTGTTTTCCTATCTCAATCCCATCCTGCGTTTCGGCATGGCCCGCTTTGCCGATGAAGCCGCCGCAGCCGGTGCCGATGGCGTTCT
The DNA here is from genome assembly GCA_021804965.1 of Acidobacteriota bacterium. Taxonomy (GTDB): domain Bacteria; phylum Acidobacteriota; class Terriglobia; order Terriglobales; family Acidobacteriaceae; genus Acidicapsa. Next base: position 320 of record JAJZGG010000058.1, on the reverse strand, counting down.
GCTGACCGACATGATTGTCGAAGAGGCCGACGAATATCTGGCCCAGATGAAGCGTACCGGGCTGTGTCCGGTCTTTTTGGCTGCGCCCACCAGTCCGGACTCCCGGCTGGAAGCCATTGCGGCGCATTCGGCAGGATTTGTGTATGCCATCTCCCGCACCGGCATCACCGGCAAGCAGAAGCAGCTTACCGGCGACGCCGCCGCGCTGGTTGAGCGCATTCGTCGATGGACCCGGCTGCCAGTCGCCGTCGGGTTCGGCATCTCCAACGCGGAACATGTGGCCCAGGTGGGGCAGTTCGCGGATGCAGCGGTGATTGGCA
>JAJZGG010000008.1 GCA_021804965.1 Acidobacteriota bacterium | reverse complement strand
GGCGACGGGAGGCCATTTTGCCCAGATCAAGGAGTGAGGAGTGACAGATATCGGGTATATCTTAGCGACGAGCGACGCAGAGATGGGGAAAATGGCCCCCGTCCCTTCGGGTTGCGGGGAAAATCCGGCCATACGTTCGTTGTCGTCCTCACCTGTGGGGCCGCCACAGCCTTCGGACTCCGCCTCGTCTGGCCGGATTTTCCCTCGCAACGCCATCCACCCCAGAAGTGTTAACAGGCCCTAAGCAGGATGGCACCGGAAAGCAAGCCGAAGTTGCGAATCAGGAGAAGCAGATGACAGGACGACCGATCGTCGTGGTGGGCAGCATCAACATGGATCTGGTGGTGCATGCGGGGCAGATTCCAGCCGCCGGCCAGACCCTGCTGGGGAATGGATTCCAGATGCACCCCGGCGGCAAGGGAGCCAATCAGGCGGTGGGCGTGGCGCGGCTGGGCTGGCCGGTGGAGATGATCGGCATGCTGGGCAGCGAGGCTGGCCAAGGTGAGACTGGTCAGGGCGAGACTGGCCGGTTGGATGCCATGGGCCAGGCACTGCGCAGCCACCTGCAGGCCGAGGGTGTGGGAACCGACGGCGTGGGTCTGGCGGATGCAGCCTCCGGCGTGGCGCTGATCACCGTGGCCGACAGCGGCGAGAATACGATCGTGGTGGCGCAGGGGGCGAATGCCTGCCTGACTCCGCAGTGGGTGGAGCAGCAGGCAGACCGGCTGCGCAGCGCCGGCATGGTGCTGGTGCAGCTGGAGATTCCGCTGGAGACGGTCCTGCACGTGGCCCGGATCTGCGCCGAGGCAGGCGTGCCGGTGATGCTGGATCCGGCCCCGGCGCGCAGCCTGCCCGAGAGCCTGTATCCGCTGCTGAGCTGGATGACGCCGAACGAGACCGAGGCCGCCTTCTATGTCGGGGAGTCGCAGCGCGAGTCGGACTGCGACCCGGCCGTGGTGGCGGCCACCCTGCAGGGACGAGGTGCCGCGGCCGTGGTGGTGAAGATGGGCGCGCGCGGTGCCTACCTGGCCGATGCCGAAGGCTACGCGGCGCACGTGGAGCCGTTTCCGGCACAGGCGGTGGACACCACGGCAGCCGGAGACGCCTTCAATGCCGCCCTGGCCGTGGCCCTGCTGGAAGGCAGAGCGACGCCGGAGGCAGCACGCTTTGCGGCGGCTGCGGCGGCCATCTCCGTCACCCGCCATGGCGCTCAGGAATCGATGGCAACGCGGCAGGAAGTGCTGCGGCGGCTGGAAGTGCTGTAGCAGCTGAAAGTGGATGGATGCTACAGCCGGCTTGACGACGGGCGGATAGCCCTCCCGGCCTTCGGGCTGGAATAGCAACCGGCAGCCATGCTACTGGCGCAGATGCACCGTGGTGGCGCCGGCACCGCCTTCCAGCTGCGACGGCTCCTCGATGCTGGCCACATGCGGGTGCTGGCGCAGGTATTCGCGCAGCGAGCGGCGCAGCACGCCCATGCCGGTGCCATGGATCACGCGGACGCGGGGCAAGCCTGCAAGAAAGGCGCGATCCAGATAGCGCTCCAGCTCCTCGGTGGCCTCTGCGACGGTGAAGCCGATGAAGTTGATCTCCGACGGGGTGGCGCTGTCCGGCTCGGCGGCCGTGACGGTGATGCCGGAGCGACGGCGCACGGCCCGGAGCGGCGATTCGGCAGGCGCGGATTCGGCAAGCGGGGCCAGATCGGTGCTGCGAACCCGCATTTTGAGCGCACCGATGGTCACCTCCCAGAGATCCTTTTCCACGTGGCGCATCAGGGTGGCAGGCTTGTTGAGGCTGCGCACGAGCACCTGTGCCCCGGCGACCAGATTGGGCGCGCTGGCATCGGCGGGAGCTGCCTCCGGCTGCGTCGGCTGGCGCAGGGCGGCCACGCTGGAGCGGAACTGGGCTTCGAAGTCGGCACGCATGCGCTCCATGCGGCTGCGCGACTCCCGCGCCGCCTTCAGGCGGGCGGCGTTGTCCTCGATGGCCGCAATGGCCTGGCGCATCTGTGCGTCAAAGTCGCGCAGCAGCGTGGCAAACTGCTGCTCCAGCGTGCGGGAACGCTCCCGGAGTTCGGTGTCGCCCTCCCGCGCCAGCCGCGCTCGCTCCTGATGCAGGGCATACTGCTCGGCGCGGGCGGCCTTGCGCTCGGACTCCAGCGACTGCAGCTGGTCATGGATGGCATCGAGGAAGCGCGCAATATCGAGCTGCTGCGAGCTGAGCCGCTGGCGGGCGCTGGCGACAATGTCCCCGGGCATGCCCAGGCGCTCTGCGGTGGCAATGCCGGCCGAGACTCCGGGAACGCCGAGGCGCAACTGGTAGGTGGGAGCCAGCGTCTCCGGATCGACCCCGGCAGCAGCATTGAGCACGCCGGCGGTGTTGGCCGCATAGACCTTGAGCGCGGTGTGGTGCGTGGTGATGACCGACCAGGCGCGCTGAGCGCGGAAGTGATCGGCAATGGCCACGGCCAGCGCCGAGCCTTCGTCCGGATCGGTGGCCGATCCCAGCTCGTCGAGCAGCAGAAGCGCGGAACTGGAGGCAAGCCCGGCCAGACGCGTGATGTTGGCCACATGCGCAGAAAAGGTGGACAAAGCCAGCTCGATCGACTGGGCATCGCCAATGTCGGCCAGGAACGCGGAAAAGATGGGCAGTGTGGCCTGGGCAGCCGGCACCGGAATCCCGGACTGAGCCATCATTGCCGACAGTGCAATGGTCTTCAGCGTGACGGTCTTGCCGCCGGTATTGGGACCGGAAAGGATGAGCTGGCGATGCGCATCGTCCAGCGTGATGCTGAAGGGAACCACAGCGCCGCCGGTGGAGCGCAGCCGATGCTCCAGCAGCGGGTGGCGGGCATCGACGAGCTGGAATCGACCCTCGTCGATCGAGGGGGGAATGGCGCGATAGTCGCGGGCAAACCGGGCACGGGCCTGCAGGGAATCCAGATGGGCCAGAACTGCGGCTCCGGCGGCCAGTGCAGGAGCATGCTGGGCCACCAGTCGCGTGAGCGCGACGAAGATCCGATGGATCTCGGCCTGCTCGTCCTCCAACAGCCGGATCAGGTCATTGTTCTGCTCGATGGTCTCCAGCGGCTCCAGAAAGACGGTCTGGCCGGAGGAGCTGGCCCCATGGAGAACGCCGGGCAGGCGGCGCTTCTGCTCCACCTTGACCGGGATGACAAAGCGGTCCCCGCGAACGGTGATCAGCTCGTCCTGGGCGTGGCCGTCGGCGGCCAGGCGGCGGAGCGCGGTGCGCAGGGTCTGCTCGATGAGCTGATGCTGACGGATCAGCTCGCGGCGAATGCGGGCCAGCTCCGGACTGGCATCGTCGGTGAGCGTGCCGTCGGGCAGAAACTTGCGTTCGATGGATTCCCCCAGCGAGCGCAGGGAGCCGGAGATGGGCTGTGCGAGCTCCAGGAGATCGGGAATGCGGGCGGCCAGGGCGGCAGGCGCATCCACGATGAGGCTGCGCCAGCCGGCCAGCAGGGTAGCCAGACGGGCAATGGCCAGCAGCTCGGCGGCCTCCAGCGCGGCATCGGGAATCAAAGCCTGCTCCAGCGCCTCGGCAGGGTCAAAGAGCGGCGCCAGCGAAAGGCCGGGAGTGGCGGAAAGCAGGATATCCAGCTGGGCGACCAGGCGATGTTCGCGCTCAATCCAGAGCCGATCCAGCGAGGGCGCCAGGCCGCCGACAGCGGCGCGACCGGTGGCCGAATGGGCATAGCCGGCAACCAGGGCAAGCAGCGCGGGCCACTCCAGCGAGGCGGAATCAAAGGCCGGTACCGGGTTCGGGATGGGGGAAACGAGCGACATGGCTGACTCCAGCATATCCGGCGCATACCACCTTTGTGGGAGGGGATATGCCACCGACGGCAGGCGGTTTACACGGGATGTGGGATTACGTTGGGAAGAAAAGTGAGCGAATCTTAAACACGTGGATGAGCCACTTCGAGCTCATCAGAATGGAGAAAACAACCATGCATGATCTTCTGATCGGAATCGCTTTCCTCGCCATCCTCTTCTGCCCCGCCGTGGTGGCCTCCTACTCCGGCAAGTCTGAGTCCAGCCCGGAATAAGGTTTAGGCCCGGTCGGCTGTACGCTCGCTGACCCAGGAAGCATCCTTCCCGCTCGACGAGCCGTGACGACCGCACGCAGGCCGGAGATGGGAATTCCAAGACAGACGCGCAGCATGGTCCTCGGGGGATGGCCATCGCTGCGCGTTCTGCATTGTGCGGCAGGATTTCCGTTCCCTGCCCACTGTCTCGCTACGCTGTCAGAAAATCAGCAGGCTGTGCGGTTCCGGCCAGCACGGCGCAGTCGGCGCCGCCGCGTTGCGTGGCCCCGGAGCCCACCTGCCGAAACCAGAGCGACTGCTGCAGGTTATAGGCGGCCATGGACCAGTTCTGCTGCCGGACAAAGGCCAGGGTATGCACAAAGGTGCCGAGCATGGCCTCACCCATATTGAAGGCCAGATCGGTGAGCACAATCTGCTGCGCGGCGGGAATGGCGGGAAACTCCGGAACCAGTGCCTGGGCTGCTGCGGCTGCGCCCTGCAGGGAGTGCTGCAGCAGCTGGTCAATCTGCTGCGGAGTGAGCGCAACCGATCCGTTGAGAACCGAGGCATAGTCCAGACCCAGCGCCTCCACCTGCGCCTGTGCACCGGCTGCCTGCAGGTTGAAGCCCACGCCGATGGTGGGGATTCCCTTCGTGTCGAGATACATGGTTGTGCGCAGCCCCTCCCAGTGGCTGGTATAGCGGGAGGCGAGATCGAAGTCCATGCTGGCTCCTGAAGACCTGGGAATGGGTATGGAAGCACCGTATCACAAAAGGAAAGAACTCCCTGCCGAAGCAGGATGTGCGCCGGGCGGCATAAAATCAGACCCATGGGCTTTCCTGGAATACGCATGCGAAGGATGCGGCGCACTGAAGCGCTGCGGCAACTGGTCCGCGAGACCCGTCTGGAGCCGGGACAACTGGTGCTGCCGGTCTTTGTCTGTCCGGGCGAGGGAGTGCGCAAGCCGATTGGCTCCATGCCCGGTGTGGCCAACCTGAGCGTGGACGAGGCGGTGAAGGAAGCCGAAGCCGCTGCTGAGCTTGGCCTGGGCGGACTGCTGCTCTTTGGCCTGCCGGAGACGAAGGATGAGCAGGCCACCGGTGCATGGGACCCGGCGGGAATCGTGCAGACGGCGCTGCGTGCGCTGCGACAGACGGCCGCGGCAAAGTCGCTGGTCCTGATCGCCGATGTCTGCCTGTGCGAGTACACCAGCCATGGCCACTGCGGCGTGGTGCGGCAGCAGGGCGATGCCTATTCCGTGGCCAATGATCCCAGCCTGGAGCTGCTGGCGCGGACGGCGGTGAGCCTGGCGCAGGCCGGAGCCGATATTGTGGCGCCCAGCGACATGATGGACGGTCGCGTGGCAGCCATCCGCAAGGGGCTGGATGCCGCTGCGCTGGAAGAGACGCCCATCCTGAGCTATGCGGCGAAGTTTGCCTCTGCGTTCTATGGCCCGTTTCGCGAGGCGGCGGACTCGGCACCGCAGTTTGGGGACCGGCGCAGCTATCAGATGGACCCGGCCAACGGGCGCGAGGCCATGCGCGAGATTGCACTGGACCTGGATGAAGGTGCGGAGATGATTCTGATGAAGCCGGGAATGCCGTATCTGGATGTGCTGCATGCGGCGCGCGAGCGCTTCGAGGTTCCCATGGGCGTGTATCAGGTTTCCGGCGAATACTCGATGCTGCAGGCAGCCTTTGCCCGCGGGTGGCTGGAGCCGGAGCGAACCATGCTGGAAAGCCTGACCGGAATGCGGCGCGCCGGGGCGGATTTTATCGTGACCTATTTTGCCAAGGATGCGGCCCGGCTGCTGTAGCGGCGGGACCGTATCCCGGCCTGTTGGCCAGAGCGTCTACAGCTGCCCGGCAGGCAGGCGGGCCAGCGTGGACAGCAGGTTGGAGACCAGCGCCAGCGGCAGACCGACCACATTGAAATAGCAGCCATGAATGCGGGGAATCCAACAGGCGGCGCGCCCCTGAATGGCGTAGGCTCCGGCCTTGTCCATTGGCTCTCCGGTTGCAATGTAGGCGGCAATCTCCTCGTCGGACAGGGAATGAAACTGAACCGCAGTCACTTCGGCAGCGGTGAGGATCTGGGCAGCCGAGACGACCGAGACCCCGGTGATGACCTGATGGGTGCGGCCGGAAAGCAGGCGCAGCATGCGGGCGGCGTCGGCAGCCGATTCAGGCTTGCCCAGGATCTGGCCATCGATGACGACGGTGGTATCCGCACCCAGGACAACGGCGGACGCATTGGCAGGCCGGGAGCGGACAGCCTCGGCCTTGCCGCGGGCCAGTCGCGTGACGTAGGCGATGGGATCTTCGCCTGGAAGCGGGTCTTCGGGAATGTCTGCGGCCTCGATGCGAAAGGCGAAGCCAGCCTGGGCCAGCAGCTCACGGCGGCGGGGACTGGCGGAGGCAAGCACGAGCGGAATGGAGGCCTGGGAGTAGATGGTCATACCAGACCAGCATACCTGCCGGGCTGGCGGTCGTTCCCGGGCAATTGCAACGGATGGCCGGCAGGGATGCACCGTAAAATGGGGTGGTATGTCCGGAATGAATTATGCAGAGGCCGTGAGCAGTCTGAATGGACTGGTGCCAGAGCTGTTGACACTGCCCGGAGGCGAGAGACGCAAGTTTACGCTGGCCGAGATCGGGCTGCTGTGCGCCGCGCTGGGCAATCCGCAGCGGCGTTTTTCATCGGTGCTGATCGCCGGAACCAACGGCAAAGGCTCGACGGCAGCCACACTGGCTTCCATTGCACAGGCGGCAGGAATCCGCGTGGGGCTGTATACGTCGCCACATCTGGAGCGGGTGAATGAACGGGTGCGCCTGAGCCGGAATGGTCGGCTGGCGGAGATCGACGACGAGACCTTTGCCCGGCATTGCAGTACTGTCTTCCGCACGGCGCGGCAACGGATGCAGGACGGCACGCTGCGCGGGATGCCCAGCTACTTCGAACTGATGACGGCGCTGGCCTTCTGTGCCTTTGCCGAGGCCGGGGTGGAGCTGGCTGTGCTGGAAGTGGGGATGGGCGGACGGCTGGATGCCACCAACATCGTGGACCCCTGCCTGAGCGTGATCACCGACATTGATCTGGACCATCAGGAGTGGCTGGGCGAGACGATTGGCGCGATTGCGCGCGAGAAGGCAGGAATCCTGCGCGAGCATGGCGTGATGGTGACGCTGCCCCAGCATCCGGAGGCAAACACGGCGCTGGGCGAGGTGGCCGTGAAGCTTGATGTTCGCGGCGTGAACGCGGCCGTATACATGCCGGCACGGGGCACGGACGACTCCAGCGGCTATGCCCTGGAGGTGATGGGCAGGCAGGTGCAGGTGGCGTCTCCGCTGCACGGAGCGCACCAGCAGCGCAACGTGGCACTGGCAATCGCTGCCGCCGTGGAACTGGCTGCGGAAAAGGGATTTGCCATCCCGCCCGAGGCGATTGAGGCTGGAATCCGGCAGACGGAATGGCCGGGCAGGCTGGAACGGTTTACACCTGCCGGCTGGCCGGAGGTGATTCTGGACGTGGCGCATAATCCGGCCGGTGCCTGGGCGCTGCGTGCGGCCGTCAGCGGACTGGACAGCCGCGAGCCGGCTTCGCCACAGGTGCTGGTCTTTGGCTGCCTGCGCGACAAGCCCGTCGCCGAGCTGGGAAAGATTCTGTTTCCGCTCTTTGATCGCGTGGTGCTGGTCGCGGTTCACTCTCCACGCGCGACGAGTCTGGAGGGATTGCAGGCCGCAGCCGAGGCCACCGGAGCCCTGACCGACTGTGCCGAAAGCCTGCCGCAGGCGCTGGACGTGGCGCGGGCGGCGGCCGGCAGCCAGGGGCGGATCGTGATCAGCGGCTCGGTCTATCTGGTGGGCGAAGCGCGACACTGGTTGAAAACGGAAGCAGGCGCATGAACAAGAGGAAGCGTCCCCAGCAGTTGCCCATGACGCGGCGCATGAGCAGCAACCTGCTGCAGGCTCCGCTGTTTGGCATGGCCACGGCTACCTTTGGCTCCATGGCGCTGGTGGCCTCGCTTTGGGATCGCTCCGGCGGACTGCAGCATCGGATTGCACAGACCTGGGCTGGAGTCTCGCTGGCCACTTCCCTGTCCCCGCTGACGGTGGTGGGCCGCGAGCACTTGGAGGTGCCGGGACCGGTGGTCTATGCCTGCAATCACACCTCGTACATGGATACGCCGGTGCTGTTTTCCACGATTCCCGGGCAGTTCCGGATTCTGGCCAAGAAGGAGCTGTGGAAGCTGCCGTTCATCGGCTGGTATCTGAATCGCTCCGGGCAGATTCCGGTGGATACGGAGAGCCCCCGGGCTGCGCTGTCGTCGCTCAGCGGCGGTGTTCGGGCGCTGCGTGCAGGCATGTCTGTCTTCGTCTTTCCGGAGGGCGGCAGAACGCCGAATGGACAGCTGCAGAAGTTTGAAAATGGAGCCGCCTATCTGGCTATTCGTGCGCAGGTTCCGGTGATTCCGATTGCGCTGAGCGGGGTCTACGACCTGCTGCCGATGCACACGCGCCACTTCTGGCCGCGACCGTTGCGCATGGAAGTGGGCGCTCCGCTCGAGACCACCGGACTGAGCGTGCGCGACGTGGACACGCTGACCGAACAGATGCGGACGGTGATTGCCGCCATGCTGGGCGAGAACGACTGAGAACTGCGGTCAGGCCCTGTGAACAGGCCCTAGTATCCAGCTGCCTTGCCGTAGTTGTGGCGATGATCCTGCCCGCCCAGCCGCTCGCCGGTCTTCGGATCAATGGCAATACACTCGCCGTCCGACCAGGTGTGCGACGAAACGCTCAGCGTGTAGCCCATCGCTGTGAGCGCGGTTTGCGTGGCCTGCGGAAAGCCCGGCTCGAGATACAGCTTGTCCGGCAGATACTGATGATGGAAGCGCGGTGCGTCCACGGCCTGCTGAATATTCAACCCACCCTCGGCTGCCGATAGAAAAATGTTGGCCACCGTGGTGATGATGCGTCCGCCTCCAGGCGAACCCAGCACATAGCGCAGCCTGTCGCCCTCCAGCACAATCGTCGGCGTCATGGAGGAAAGCGGCCGCTTGCGCGGGGCAATCGCGTTGGCCGGGCCCTGAATCAGGCCGAACATATTGGGCACGCCCATCTTCGAGGCGAAATCGTCCATCTCATCGTTCAGCAGAAAGCCCAGCGGACCCACCGTCACATCCGATCCCCAGGCATTGTTCAGCGTCGTCGTCACCGAGACTGCATCGCCGGCTGCATCCACCACCGAGTAGTGCGTCGTATCGGGCGACTCCGTGCGCTGGCCTGCGGTGGCTGGCGGCGGCGGCAGAAATCCCGCCGGACGCTTCAGCTCCGCCGACGGTGTGGCACGGTCGGTGATGCTGGCGCGCCAGGCTGCGTCATAGGCGGGCGACGTCAGCGCGGCAACGGGAATCTGGTTGTAGTCCGGGTCGCCGAGGTAGTCGCTGCGGTCCATGTAGGCGCGGCGATAGGCCTCGGTGATCTGGTGCATCCACTGCGGGGAACGGTCGCCCAGCGTCTGCAACTGGAAGCCGTCGAGGATGTTCAGCGCACTGATAAGCACCACGCCGCCGGAGCTGGGCGGTGGCGCACTCAGGATCGTGTACTGGTGATAGTGGCCCACCAGCGGCTTGCGCTCCACCACCTGATAGCGGGCCAGATCTTCGCGCGTGATGAGCCCGCCGCCTTTCTGCACGGCTTCGGCGATCTGCGCGGCCAGTTTGCCGTGATAGAAATCCTCCGGATTGGCCACGATACGCCGCAGCGTGGCGGCCAGCTCGGGCTGGCGAAATCTCTCCCCGGCCTTGTAGTATTTGCCGTCGCGCTGGAAGATGCGCTTTGTCTCCGGGTAGCGCGTCAGGTCGGAGTCCTGCATGGCTGCGGCTTCCTGTGCGGTGAGCACAAAGCCCTCGCCGGCCAGCCGAATCGCCGGAGCCATCACGCGTGCCAGACCCAGCCTGCCATACTTCCGTTCCGCATAGGTGAGGCCGGCCACCGAACCCGGCGTAGCAATCGCGCGATAGCCCACGATGCTGCCCTGCGGGTCATCCGCGGCGCGCACATTTCCCTTCGCGTCCAGATACATGTTGGCCGAGGCGGCCAGCGGCGCCTGCTCCCGATAGTCGAGGAAGATGGCATGACCGTCGTGCGTGCGCAGCAGCATGAATCCGCCGCCGCCGAGGTTGCCGGCGATGGGGTGCACCACGGCCAGCGCAAAGCCGGTGGCCACGGCCGCATCGACGGCATTGCCTCCGGCCTTCAGCATGGCCAGGCCGGCATCGGAGGCCAGATGATGTACGCTGACCACCATGCCGTGCGGGGCACGCACCGGCTGCTCCTGCCGATAGTTGGGGACCTGGGCCGCGGTGGCAAGGCTCAGAGTGGAGATCAGGGTGCAGGCTGCAAGACGAAGCATGGGCAGTTCCCTCAGACGGCTGGATTCGGAATCAAAGCTACCACTGCGCCTCAAAGACACGGAAGCGACGCTCCAGCTCCCACTGCTGCGCAGCATGCGGATTGGCATCCAGATAGCTGCGACAGGCCGGGGAAGGCTTCTCTGCACCGAGCGGCTGGCGGGCGCAGGCGGGCACTGTGGCGGAGAAGCGGTCGGCATGGAGCCAGAGCGAGTTGCCGGGCAGGAAGTCATGCTCCAGGCTGGTGCGCGCCATCTGCTTCAGCTGCAGATAGCCGAGGTTGAACTCGTCGGCGGCACGGAGATACTCATGCGTCAGGTCAATGCGGCTCACGCCTTCGTCATCGGTGGACAGGGCCACCGGCACTCCGGCATGCAGATACTGCGGCAGCGGATGGTTGCGTCCGCGGATGCCGAGAATGACATCGTTGGAGGTCAGGTTGATCTCGACCATGATGTGATGCAAGGCCATCTCTTTCAGCAGCGCCTGCGCGTTGTCTTCGTTCATCACGTCCACGCCGTGGCCAATGCGCTCGGCATGGCCAAGCTCGATGGCCTGGCGAATGTGGAAGCGGAGACCATCCGGCGGCACCAGACCGGGTGCAAGTTCGCCGGCATGGAGCGTGATATGCACCTTCGGGTAGAGCCGATGCAGATAATCCAGCATCTGCATCTGGCGCGTGTAGTCACGCATGGAGTAGTAGGCATCCTCGGGCTGCACAAAGTTGATGCCCACAAACTCCGGCACGCGCGAGATGGTCTCAAAACCAAGCAGCGTCTGGGCGAAGACCTGCTCGGGGGGAAAGTCCCGCAGGATCTGGTAGAGGAAGCGGACCGTGACCGTGCACCCGGGCTGGGCGCGATCCGTGTGGCAGTGCTCGATCTGGTCGCGACGGTGCAGCGCATCCTCCACGGCAGTCTGCGCCGGGGCCACCTCCTGAAAGAGCCCGCCGTCGATCAGCCGCTGCCGTAGCGCAGGCAGATCGGCGTCCCAGCCGATCTTTGCCGCCAACTGTGCGGCATGGGAGAAGCCCGGCGTATCCATCAGCTCCAGATATTGCTCGTTCTGGGCTGCGGCGCGTGAGGCAACCTCGTCAATCCACTCGCCGGCATGGGATTTGCGGGTGCCGCTGAAGCGGCTGAAGGTGGCAAAGAACTGGTCATGCCCGCTCCAGCCGGCGGAGGGCACAAAGCTGCGCATGGAAAAGGAGTCGATCAGCTTGTCATAGAGGCTCTGGCTGGCGGGCTGCTGCATGGTGGTCAGCATCTGCGCGGCGGCCACCTGCCCATCCGCGCAGTGGCCGTCCGGCCCGGGCGCGGCAAAGCGGAGTTCCCGGGTATCGATGCAGAGTCCATCCTGGCCGGCAGCGCGCAGCCAGCTCTCGGCATAGACGGCACCGCTCAGGTGAACGTGCAGATCGGCGCCCTTGGGCATCTGGGCCAGAAATGCCTGCAGCGCCGGCGGACCCTGCTTGCGGGCCGCATCCATGGCGCGCACAGTGCGCAGGGCGTGCCAGTCGGCAGAAACCCCGGTGGGCGCGGCATGCGCAGCAAGTCCGGCAGCAAGCACCACGGCAAGAGAAAACGAAGACAGGCGACGCAGAAGCATGCAGGAAACCTCAAGGGAACGGAGTAGCCCCAGTGTATACGCCGGTGGAATGCCAGCGACAAGAGCACCCACCCGGCCCGGCTTTGCCCGGGTGGGTGCTCTTGCTATACTGAATGTGGTTGTCAGACGAGCGCCGAACTCCCGCCCGGGATCATCGAGCGCCAACCAAGCAACCGTTGCATGCACTGAGGCCAGATAGCTCAGTGGTAGAGCGCGGCCCTGAAAAGGCCGGCGTCGGCGGTTCGATCCCGTCTCTGGCCACCACTGCTGCAGTACATCTTTTCCAAATCACAATCCAAGCGTCTTTGGCATCCCCATGCGGGATCAGCGCTTCCCTGTCTCCGGCAACTTCATCTCCGGCCTTCCGTCCTTGCCGCTGGGGGAATCCTTGCCGCTGGAGGATGCCGGGGCGATACCTTCGTCCACGATCTGAATGGCTGCCCTGGAGTGGTGCTTTGCTGCCGTCGGCTGCAACTGCAGAAAGAGCCAGGCGCGCGCATGCAGCCACTCACGATCGACCGTGCGCGAAGAGACGCCGAGCGCTTCCGCCGTCTCCTCCATCGTCAGTCCGCCAAAGAATCGCATCTCCACGATCTGTGCCTGCCGCACGTCCATCTCCTCCAGCTTTCGCAGCACATCATCGAGAGCCAGCAGGCCATCGTCGGAGTGAAGGTGAATCTGCTGCGTATCGCTGATGCCCAGCACAATGGCACCTCCTCCCCGCTTGGCGCTCAGTCTGGCCCGGGCATGGTCGATGAGGATGCGCCGCATGAGGCGAGCGGCCATGGCCAGAAAGTGCGCACGCGTACTCCAGTTGGGATGACACTGCCCGGCCAGCCGCAGATAGGCTTCATGCACCAGTGCGGTGGGCTGCAGGGTATGGTCCGGGCGCTCGTGCTGCATGAAGTGCATGGCCATGCGATGGAGATCCTCGTAGACCAGCGGCATCAGCCGCTCGAAGACGGAGTGGTCCCCGGCTGCAAGCCGCTGCAGAATGGCATCGACCTCGGATTGTGGCATGGGATGGTCCATGGGTTTGGGATGAGGCGACAGTGCGTCTCCATGACGCGGATGCATGCCGCAGATGCATGCCGCGGATGCAGCCGGACTGCTGGGGCTACGGCAGGGCCCTGTATTCCTTTCTGGCCTTCTCCACCAGCGGAATGCCGGGGTCGGCATCCTGCCAGAGAACGAAGAGATCCTGATAGGTCTTTCGGCTGTCCTGGGGTTCTCCCCTGGCTGCCAGTGCCCGCGCCAGGCCGAGCATGGCAAGCGTTCCCGTCGGGCAGTTGAGAACCACGCCACGCTGCGCCAGCAGGGACTGGAACTGCGCAATGGCTGCGTCCTGGTGCTGCTGGGCCAGATCAATCAGCCCGGCCAGATAGGTGGAGTCCATGCACTGCAGGGGCTGATAGATGCCAATCGCATAGGTCGAGGTGGGCTTGAGCCATTGCGCGGCAGCCGGATATTGCCGCCGCTGGTACGCCGCCCAGGCATGGATGAGCGGCACCCAGTACTGATGCACCATCGTGTCCAGCGGATAGTCATGGGCCAGCGCATTGGCCAGCGACTCGGCGCGATCCGTATCTCCGCTGACGACCAGTGCCATGGCTCCAACGACCCGCTCATCCTGCCCCTTGAAGAGTGCAATCGCATGCTCGATGTCGGCATCCACGGCCGAGCGGCTGCCAAACTCAGCCTCCCAGAGCCGTTCGCGCGTGCTCCACTCCGCGGCTGTTTCCAGATTGCCGTCGTGGCTGGCAATCGCCGCAGCCTTGTCGGCCAGCTGTCGTGCCTGCTTCAGGCGTCCGTGATAGGCGCTGGTATCGGACTCCTGCGAGAGGATGGTATCTTCCGCACCGGGAATGGCGGCTGCATCCTGCAGAACGCGCGCCATGGCGGCTGCATCCCCGTCATAGAAGGCAAGCTGATAGCGAACCAGCTGGATGTTGACGTCGCGCAGGTTGGCGCGGGCTGCGGCATCCAGCAGGGTTTTGGCCTCATCGGAGCGATGGAGAGCGAGATAAATCTGCCCCAGGTTTCCGTAGACGGGCGAGAGTCCGGGAAGCTCACGCATGACCAGCAGGTTCATCGCCAGCGCCTTGTCGAACTGGCCGCTCATGGCGTAATCCAGGCCAAGATTGACGGGCCAGGCCATGTCATGGGGATAGATTTTGCCCCACTGCTCGTAGGTCTCCGCCTCCTTGTCGAGCTGTCCGGTGACCAGTCCGTAATAGTGGGAAACGACATAGAACCGCTCCCACTCGGAGATGCGGTCGCGCAGCTCATAGGCGCGCGTGAGGGCAATGTCGGAGCGGCGCGTCTCACCCATGTTGCCCAGGATGGTTCCCAGCCGGGCGTAGGCCATGGCGAAGTTCGGGTCCAGCTCGGTTGCCTTCTGGAAGTAGGGAATGGCGGCTGCCTCGCCCTGTTCATTCCATTTGCGATTTCCCTGGCTGTAGGCCGAGAGTGCATCGAGCGAGGGGGTGGTTGCCTCGTCCAGCGGCACGTCAAAGCGGCGGATCGAATCCAGCGATTCTCCCAGCCCGGAGCGCGTGGCGTCGGCCACCTGATCGAGTACGCTCAGCACGGTGTCGCGATTGCCGACCTGCTGGCTGCGGGCAAAGACCACCGCACCGTTCGAGCAGTGATAGACCTGAATGCCGACCTCGTAGCCCTGCCCGTTGATCCGGATGCTGCCCTGGATCACGGCGGAGCCATTTTCCCGCTGGCAGATCTGCAGGGCAACGTGCAGCGTCAGCCGTTCATGGTGATCGAGCCCCATATAACGCAGGGCCTGCAAGATCTTCTGCGGGGCCATCAGGTTGAGATACGGAGACTGCTGCAGCTTGGCTTCCAGCGCCGTGTTCAGTGCATCGTCAAACTTCGGATCGCCGGTCGTGTTCACAAAGTCTGCCATGACGACCGGCGCCTGGGAGACGGAGGGAATCTGCGAATGGAGATGAAGCCGATACCCGCCAAGCACCAGCAAGGCCAGACAGAACGCAATGCCAGCGCCCAGTGCCCATCGGGACTTCCAGATCGAGGACGCCCTGGCAGTCTTTCTGCCGAGCGGCGCCGTCGGCCTGCCTTGCGAGTCCGAATGGAGCTGCGTGGAACTGCTCCCGCCGGCTTGCCGCGCAGGACTCCGCCGGCTGTGGGCCTTGGGCTGCCAATCCTCCCGTTCCAGCTGTGCAATCGCCTGCTTGAGCTGTGCGGCTGAGCTGATCCGCTTGCCCGGATCCCTCGCCAGGCATTGCCGCAGCAACACATCCCAGGCACGCGGAAGCGACGGCGCGTAGCTGCTGGGCTGGGGTGGTTCGTCGGTCAGCCGCTTGAGCGCGGAGAGCATCTGGGAGCGGCTTTCAAAGGCGTGCCTGCCGGTGAGCATCTGGAAGAGAATCAGACCCAGGGCATAGATATCGCTGGCCGGCGTGAGCTCGCGGCCCTCAATCTGCTCCGGAGACATGTACTCCGGAGTTCCGAAGATGGCTTGTCCGCTGCGTGTCAGGGGATCGTTGCTGGTGGTGCGGGCGCGCACAGCCAGTCCAAAGTCCGTAACCACGGCTCGGGGGCCTGCGTCATCGTGCGCTTCGAGGAAGATATTCGAGGGCTTCAGATCGCGGTGGATGATGCCGGCCTCGTGTGCTGCCGCCAGTGCATCCGTCACCTGGCGGAGAATCGCCAGCGCCTCCTGCGGATCGAGCGCACCGCGCTCCCGGAGTACCGAGGCGAGTGTTCTGCCCTGCAGCAGTTCCATGCTGACGAGAAGAAAATCAGGCTCTCCCCGATGGCCCGGCGAATGACGGAAGAGATCGTGGATGCGACAGACATTGGGATGGGTGACACGCCGGGAGAGCTGCACCTCGCGCCGGAAGCGGTCCACGGCCTGGGGAAGGCCAAGAATCTCCGGCCGGATGGTCTTGATGGCGACCCGGGTCTTGAGCTCCTGATCCTCGACCTCGTAGACCTCACCCATGCCGCCGTGCGCCAGAAAGGCGATGACCCGGAAGCGGCCAGCGAGCAGCGCACCCGGCTCAAAGCTGGCATGGTGCTGCATGGTGGCCGAAGCGGAATCGGAAGAGGACGGCAACGGCGAAGCGGCGGAGGCATCCGAGGAATTCGGTGTCTGCAGGGGATTCTGCTCCAGAAACGAACCGGCCTGATCGTGCGCCTGCAGCAGTTCTTCGATGCGCTCACGCAGGGACGGATCCAGTCCGGCAGAGTCCAGAATTTCGCGCTGCTGATCCGGCTCTTTTTCAAAGGCCAGCAGGAAGAGCTCTTTAATTCGTACCCAATCTTCCTGAGAGATTTGCATGATCGATGAACGTGCTCCGATCTTGTTGCTGACAACCCGCCTTGATCTACTCCCCGACACCACCGGCATGCGCCAACGAACATGCATGCCGACAGGCCCGACAGTAAGCCGGATGCAAACTCTCCGCCGAAGCCGGACTTTGTCCATCGGCGGTTCCGAATTACTCGGAATTCTATGGCTGCCTGTCGTACTTGTCACGGATTTTACGCCACTACAGGCAGGCAGAGTACGGGGATGCATCGCCCGGCTCAAAGATTTCCGCATTTCTCAACAATGTCTGGCTACTGGAGGCTCACATGTTCCGCAGGTATGGTCGTTCCTTGGTAGGCTGTCTTTCGCTGATACTGGCAGTGTTTGTCCTGAGTGGACTGCTGAATGGCTGCTCGGGCAGCAAACCGGTTGCCATTCAGCTTACTGCTGCAAAAACCACCGTCGATCCCACAGACAGCACAACCGTCACAGCCACTGTGATGCACGACAAGAACAGTGCCGGCGTGAGCTGGTCGGTAACCGGTGCCGGAACGCTCTCCAACAGCTCGGCCACCAGTGTGACCTATACCGCGCCTGCCAGCGCCACCACAGCTGCGACAGCCACCATCACGGCAACCTCCAATGCCGACAAGACCATCTCGGCCACGATCACGATTCAGGTTCCAGCGGCTCCGTCGATCCCCATGACCTCCCTGACGCCGGGCACCGTGGGCGCGGCTTACAGCGCCACGCTCAGCGCCACGGGCGGCATCAGCCCCTACACCTGGACGCTGACCTCCGGCACACTGCCACCGGGATTCGCCCTCAGCTCGTCGGGAGTGCTCAGCGGTCCTGCCGTGAATGCCAGCATGGCAGGCAGCTACTCCGGCCTTGTCTTCCAGGTGACGGACTCCGGAAGCCCGACGGCCCTGACGGCAACGACCTCGCCGCTGACGCTGGTCATTGCTCCGGCTCCCGCGATCACCTATACCTCGGCTGCCACCCTGCCCGCAGCCACGGTCGGCACGGCCTACTCGGCGAGCGTGGCCGCCACAGGCGGAGCCGGCACACTCACCTATTCCATCGCCAGCGGTGCGCTGCCGGCCGGATTCGCTCTGTCTGCTGCAGGAGCGATTACCGGGACCCCGAACAGCGCCGATATTGGAACCGCTCACTTTGTGATTCAGGCTGCCGACGCCTTTGGCGATATGGCAACCCAGAGTTCCAGCCTGACGGTCAATGCAGCGCCCGCCATCACCTTCACCACGGCGGCCACGCTGCCCGCAGCCACGGTCGACACGGCCTACTCGGCCAGCGTGGCCGCCACAGGCGGAGCCGGCACACTCACCTATTCCATTGCCAGCGGTGCGCTGCCGGCCGGATTCGCGCTTGCCACCAGCGGGGTCATCACAGGCACTCCGACGGCAGCCAGCGTGGGCACGGCAACCTTCACCGTGAAGGCCGCCGATGCCTACGGCGACTCCGCGACACAGAGCTTCACGCTGGTGGTTTCCTATCCCAAGCTCACCGTGACCACCACCTCCCTACCCGGCGGATTGGTCAACACCGCCTACGCCTCGTCGCTGGCAGCTTCGGGTGGCTCCGGCAGCGGCTATAGCTGGCAGGTGCTGACAGGCGCGCTGCCGGCAGGAGTCACGCTCAGCACCTCTGGCAGCCTGAGCGGCACACCGACTGCAACCGGGACCAGCAGCTTCACGGTAGAGGTGACGGACTCGGCTCACAACACGGCCACCCAGGCGCTTTCCATCCAGATTGCAACCCTGGCCGTGACCACAACATCGCTGCCAAATGCAACCGTGGGAAGCCCCTACTCCACCACACTGGCTGAGATGGGCGGCACGGCACCGTTCACCTGGACCATCACCGCAGGCAGCAGCGCTCCGGGCGGACTCACACTCGGGACCAACGGCGTGCTGAGTGGCACGCCTACGACGGCAAGCGGCAGCACGCCGACAGCGTTTTCCGTCACGGTGACCGACGCCAACAGCAACAGCGCCACGGCGGTCGTTTCGCTGCAGATTTATCCGGGCACACCGCTGGTGATGCAGACCACCACACTGTCCTCGGCCACGGTGGGGACGGCATACTCGGAAGGCATCAACGTCAATGGCGGCGTTCCGCCGTATACGTTCTCGATCTCCAGCGGCTCGCTCCCTGCGTGGGCATCGCTGGGCACAAGCAACGGCAAGATCACGGGAACACCCGCCAGCACCGACACGGGCAGCAGCACGTTTACCGTCAAGGTGACGGATTCGGCATCCCAGTCGGTGACCCAGTCCTACACACTGACCGTCTATGCCATCTCCGGAGCGAACAACGCCCTGCTGAAAGGCCAGTATGCCTTCCTCGTCAAAGGCTGGATCGATGGCGTGGATATGGGCAGCACCACGAAGCAGGCCATCGTGGGCAGCCTGGTGGCAGACGGCAATGGCAACATCACCTCCGGCTCGGCAGACATGAACAACATCACCCCGCTGGCCGCTACTTCGCCGCTGTCCATCAGCGGAACCTACGCCCTGCCTTCCAACAACATCGGACAAATGACGCTCGTGGTCGGCAGCAAAACCCTGACGCTGGCATTCACCGTTGGCACGCTGCAGTCGGGCGTGGCCACCGCCGGAAGCATTGTGGAGTTTGACGATGTCTCCGGAGTGGGTGCCACTGCTGGAGGCAGCCGATTCACCGGCGAGTTTGCGCTCCAGACGCCCTCCAGCTTTACGGCAGCGAACCTGACCGGGGGATACGCCTTCGGACTGGAAGGCGAGACCTGTCCCGTCTACCTCTTTCCCAGCGCACCTGCTGTGAACAGCAACTGCTCCCAGACGCCGACCGAGGGTCCTGTGGCCATCGCCGGAACCATGAGCTACTCCGGAGCCGGAGCCATCTCCAGCGGCATGGAGGATATCGACCTCAACGACGGGAACTGCCCCAACTCTGGCGGAACCCCCACCTGCACCTACAACTATCCGCAGGCCACCTTTACCGGCAGCTACGGAACGCCGAACACCACCACCGGACGCACCACCCTCACCCTGAATGCTCCAGCGGCTCTTCCCGCCGGCACACTCGCCATATGGCCCACCCATTATGTGGCTTACATGGTGAGTGCCAGCAGGATCTATCTGATCTCCACAGACCCGCACCTCAACTACACGCTGCTTGCCGGCAGTGCCATCCAGAACACGGTCACCACCTTCAGCAATGCCAACATGAACGGCAACGAGATCATCTACGAAGTCTCCGCGCAGGATGATCCAGGCTGGGGCACCAGTGGATTCGGGCCTCAGTCCGGCGTGACCCTGGTGTTGGCCAACGTGACCGGCTCGGCAGGAACGATCTCCGCAACCCTGCAGCAGAACAGTGCCGGAACATTCACCACCAAGAGCTCCACCGGCACGTTCTCGGTCGCTTCCAATGGCCGCGTGACGCTGACTGTCGGCAACCAGCCTCCCGTGATGTATCTGGCTGGTTCCGGCATTGGTTACGGCGTGGAGTCCAGCGGACAGGCCGGGCTCTTCCATCTGGAGCAGCAGACTGCCACCACGCTCTCCAGTGCCACCTTTGCAGGGGAAACACGGATGAGCGTGGCACCGTCGAGCCTGTCCACCAGCCAGGTAACAAGCAGCTCAGGCACGGTGAATATTCTGAAAAGCATCAGCAACAGCAACGGTACACTCAGCTGGGATTCCACAAACTCCGATACCTACACCGTGGATCCAACCGGCTTGATCACGCTGTCCAACGGTGCTGTTGGATACGTGATCTCGCCCACCCGGTTCGTGATCATGGACAAGCCAACCAGCAGCAATACAGCGCCCACGGCGACCGTGTTGCAGCAATAGTCCCGGGGCATTCCGGCACTCGTTCGGGTGCCGGAATGCCCCAAAGCACTGCCGTTCTGGATCGCAACCGGGATCGGATGGCGAACACTGGCACAGTGCACCCATCCCAACCGAACGGGGATTTCTGCACGGATCTTGAGAGGCCAACCAACCCCGGATCTCTGACCATTCGGAAGGGCCTGCTCCCGGTTTTCTTGACCGGGAGCAATTTTTTGCGCGCCGAATCGGGATGGGGGCACTGTGTCCTGATTCCGGTTCCCGTGTTCTCTGATTCCGGCAGGTTGCTTTGTGGGCATGGGACCGCCGGCCAGAACCCTGCATACAATGGAAGGAACGCTGTGCGGAGCACAAACCGGCAGAGCCCCCGATCCACGGCCGGTGCTGAGGCTGCACCGCGGAGCAGAAAAGGGATAGGCATGAATCCACCGGCAATTCCAGGCAAAGTGCGATGCGAGAATGGCTGGATCTGCCTGCCACGCAGCCAAGCCAGAATTTGGGCCACAATCTGCGCTCTGGTGGCTGCGCTGGTGGCGGGTGCGGCTGGCAGCGCCTGCGCGCAGACCGCGCCCCAGAATCCGCAGAGTGCCTGGCACGATCGCATGGAGTCTCGCCTGAGACCGACCCAGAATCCGACTCCGATGCCCCCGCTGGACCCAAAGGCGGCCTGCAGCAATGCCTGCACCCTGCCGGAGCTGATCAACCTGGCCGAGCAGCGCAATCCGGCCACGCGGCTGGCCTGGGAACAGGCGCGCATCCGCGCGGCCAGTCTGGGAATCGCACGCTCGCAGTGGTACCCGACGCTGGCAGCGCTTGCCGTGGCCAGCACCGCACGCGTGCGCGTCCTGCTGAATTCGCAGTTCTATCGCCAGACCTATGGCAACTTTGCTCCGGAGCTGCATGCCGAGTATCTGATTCTGGACTTTGGCGGACGCGAAGAGGCCATTCAGGAGGCAAAGTGGAATCTGCTGGCTGCCGATCTCACATTCAATGACACGCATCGCAAGGTGATTTTTACCGTGATGCAGACCTACTATCAGCTGCTGAATGCCAGCAGCCTGCGCAAGGCTGCCGAGGTGAGTCTTGCCAATGCCCGCGCCGATGAGGCCGATGCCGCAGCCCGGCTGCAGCACGGACTGGCCACACGGCCGGATCTGCTGGAGGCGCAGGCGGCCCGGGCACAGGCCGAGTACGATCTGCAGGCGGCGCTGGGCAGGGAGGAGATTGCGCGCGGTGCGCTGGCAACGGCTCTGGAACTGCCGCCGGAGACTCCGCTGCACGTGGCCGAGGTGGACACGCTGCAGGTTCCGGGCAAAATGGCCGACAGTGTGCGCGCGGAGACGGAACGCGCCCTGGCCGAGAGGCCGGATCTGAAATCGCTGCTGGCGCGCATGCGCGCAGCGGATGCCGAGATTGGCCGCCAGCGTTCGACGTTTCTGCCCACGCTGCACCTGAGCGGAAATGCCGGGGAGACGCGACAGTATGGGCAGCAGGACATGCTGCCGCCGGGATATGCCAGCGGGGAAACCTGGGATGCGGCGCTGGAGCTGCGCTGGACGATCTTCGATGGCGGGCTGCGCGCTCACGAACTGGCGCAGGCCCGCGCGCAGAAGGCCGCCACCCAGGCACAGATTGACGCCCTGCGCGATCGCATTGCCGAGGATGTGTGGAATGCCTATGCCAATGCCGAGACCGCACTGCGACAGCACGATGCCGCGCAGGCGCTGGTCTCCGCATCGACGGAATCCTATGCGGCAACGCGCGAATCCTACAATGACGGCGTGCGCAATATTCTGGACGTGATTGCAGCGCAGAAGGCGCTGGCACAAGCCGAGGCCGAGGACGTTACGGCACGGACCGAGGTGCTGCTGCAGGTGGCAAATCTGGCCTTCCAAACCGGCGATCTGCTGGCCACGACCAGCACAAGGACGACTCCATGAACGAAGCCCTCTTCCGCAATTTTCGACGCGGCACCAGCAGGCAGAGCATGCTCCGGTTAGCGGGCATGCTCTTGTTTGCCGCCTGCCTGGCTGGCTGCGACCATGCTCCGGAGTTCAACATTGTCGGCTCGTACTTTCCCGCCTGGCTGCTTTGCATGGCGGCGGGAACAACGCTGTCCGGGCTGAGTTATCTGGGGCTGAAGCGCATGGGAGTGGATCGGGAGATTGTTGCCACCATTGTGGTCTACCCTTCGCTGGCGCTGTTCTATGCCTGTGCCCTGTGGCTGTTGCTGTTTCGATGAGAGGAAGAACGATGGAGCTGACAGCAGAGACTCGACGCCGACTGGGACGCGGCATCAGCGCGGCTGCCGTGCTGGGTGCCGTGATCACCGGCCTCTTCGCACTCCAGCAGATGGTGGATAATCCGCGCACCGATGATGCCGAGGTCTTTGCCAACTTCATTGGCATGGCCCCGGTGGTCAGCGGTCCGGTGATGAAGATTACCGTGGCCGACAATCAGTACGTGAAGCAGGGGCAGATGATGCTGGACATCGACGAGCGGCCCTACGCCTATGCGCTGGGGCAGGCACGCTCCGAGCAGGCCGCACTCGAGGGCAGCATTGTGGATGAACAGCGACGCATCGCCTCCGAGTCGAGCGCGGTGAGCGTGGCGGATGCCGGCGTGCGCAGCGCAGAGGCAGCCCTGGCGCATGCCCAGGCAGTCGTGGCACAGGCGCGGGCAGCCGTGGTGGGCGCTCAGGCCTCTGTGGATCGGGCTCGGGCCGAGCGCGACTATGCCGAGCACAACCGGGACAGACTGGAGCCGCTGCTGGCCAAGCAATTTGTGACCGTGGATCAGGTGGACCGGGCACGCACCGTGGCCGCGGCGCGCGAGCAGGCATGGGCTGAAGCCCGGGCGCAGCAGACCCTGGCCGGTGCCGCGTTGACCTCGGCGCTGGCCGCCGAGGCCCAGGCGCAGGCAAGGCTGGAGCAGAGCCACCAGCAGGTGCAGCAGGCGCAGCACTCGGTGCTCACGCTGGAGCCGCTGGTGGCCCAGCGCAGCGGACGGCTCTCTGCCATTCAGACCGCCGAGTACAACCTGGAAAACTGTCGCCTCTATGCCCCCTTCGATGGCCGCGTGACCAATCTGACCATCTCGGAAGGAGCCTACGCCCATGCCGGCCAGGAGATCTTTACCCTGATCGACACGCGGACCTGGTGGGTGCTGGCCAACTTTCGCGAGACACAGCTGCGGCATATCCAGCCCGGCATGAAGGCCGACATCTACCTGATGTCCCACCCGAACCTGCATCTGCACGGGGTGGTGGACAGCACGGGCTTTGGCGTGACGCCGGATGCCGACCTGCTGGGCCGGCTGACCAAGGGACTGCCGGATGTACAGCGCACCTTGAACTGGGTGCGTCTGGCCTCCCGCTATCCGGTGCGTATCCGCATTCTGGACGGTCCGCAGCAGAACTTTCGCCTGGGAGAATCCGCCGTGGTCGTCATCGACGGCCACCCCGGATTGCTGTAGCCAACGATGAGCGCAGAAGCCGTACTGGGACGAACCGACACGCGCAGCTTTTCCGCATGGTTTGTGGATTTTCTGCGCAGCGAGATGGCGCCCTATCCGGGACGCGGGCTGCTGGTGGCCCGGATGGTCATCTCCGCCACGCTGACCATGATTCTGGTCATGACCTTCCGGATTCCCAACGGAGCCACCGGACCGCTCTACGCCTTTCTGATCGCCCGCGACAACCTGCTGACCACGGCACGATCCGCCCGCAACGTGACCATCGCCTTTGCGCTCTGCGCCCTGTTTGTTCCCTTCGGTGGGCGCATGTTCGGCTCGCTGCCGATGACCCATTTTCTTTGGGAGGCGGTGAGCATCTTCCTCATCTTCTTCCTCATCCGGACGCTGGACAACTACAGCATTGCCAGCGCCATTGGGCTGATGGCAACCTCGGCGCTGGCCATCTGGTATCTGCCCGGCCCGGCGGCACACAACGTGGAGCTGACGCTGTGGCAGATTCTCTCGCCGGCCATTGGAGCGGCGGTCACGATCGTGGTCGAGGCGGTCTTCCACGCAATCGTCAAGCAGGATGAGCTGCTGCGCGGGCTGGGCGACCGACTGCACCTGATCGAGGAACTGCTCCACTGCTATGGTGCAGGAAACGCGGTACCCTCCACCCTGCGCCGCAGGCTGACGCAGGCCGCCATGATCGGCGTGGGCGGATTGCGCCGCAGCGCGGCCCGCGCCAACACCACCCCCATCCAGCGCGCACAGATGAATGCTGTTGTCTCCCTGGTGGGCCGCAGCGTGGACTTTGCCGCAGCGCTGGAGCAGACCACCCGGCAGATGGGCGATGGCGACCGGGATGCGGCCCGGCAGTTGTCCGCACAAATCCGAGCGATGAGCTCCAGCATTGCCGACGGCCACGGCAATGCACTGCCGCAGTGGGTCGCCTCCACGGCCACGCTGCCGCTGCTGCGCGAGATGGAAGGCATGTTTTCGTTGATCCCGCGCGTGCTGGCCGGCACCGAATCCCTGGAAGCCTATGACGCCTTCACCGAGCGCGCCCTGCCGCAGAGTCGCATCTTTGTGCGCGATGCCTTTTCCAATCCCGAGCATCTGCGTTACGCACTCGGAGGCTGCCTGGCGGGCATGCTTTGCTACGTGCTCTATGTCTCGCTCTCCTGGCCGGGACTGGCAACATCGGTGACCACCTGCGTGCTGACGGCGCTGACCAACATCGGCTCCTCACGCCAGAAGCAGGTGCTGCGACTGGCCGGAGCCGTGATCGGCGGCTTCGTCTTCGGCATGGGCGCGCAGATCATGGTGCTTCCCTGGCTGGACAGCATCGCCGGCTTTACCGTTCTGTTCGTGGTGGTCTCTGCTGCGGCGGCATGGATTGCCACCGCCAGCACGCGGCTGTCCTATTGCGGTATGCAAATCGCGCTGGCCTTCTATCTGATCAACGTGAATGAGTTTCACATCCAGCTTTCGCTGTCCATTGCGCGCGACCGTGCGCTCGGAGTGCTGCTGGGCATTTCCATGATGTGGCTGGTCTTTGAACGGCTCCATCCCAAGACGGCAACCGAGACGATGATTGAAATCTTCCTTGCCAATCTGCGCCTGCTGGCGGAGTTCAGCAAGCTGGCGCTGGCCAATCCTACGGCGAAGTCTGTGGCTCATGTACGCCGACTGCGCACGGCAATCTCCAACAATTTCTCTGCCGTCAATGCGCAGGCCGATGCCATTCCCTTTGAGATTGGCGCGGCGCATTTGCAACACATGGCTGCGCGCGATCATATCCGCCGCTGGCAGGCCATGCTGCGCACCTACTTTCTGCTGGAGCTTGCCCTGCTGCAATACGCTGCATTCTCCGGAACATTGAGCGAGGAGGACAGCGCGGCGCTGGGTCGCTTTGACCGGCACTGCGCAGTTCGGCTGGAGGCAATCGCAGCGCAGCTGGAGAATCAGCACCGCATCTCGCAGGCAAGCGAGGCCGGCGGCTCGGTGGCTCTGCAGCCTGCTTCGGCAACGCAGGCCGGATTCGGTTCGCTGTCGGATTGGCCCGAGTGGCCTGCTCTGAGTGGTCGTGGAGAGATGCAGGAAGGCGTGCTGCCCATGGTGCGGGAGATACGACAACTGCTGGACAGGGTCACGGAAGAGGTCGTGGCGACGCCGTTGTTTGCCATCGAGCAGCCGTAGCGGACGAAGCCGGGCCTTGCAGGCCTACGGAGTCACATTCACCGTCAGATAGGCATGGTTGCTGACCGTCACATTGTTGACATAGGCAGCGCCGGTGATCTGGAGTGTGGCCGTTCCCAGCGGTGTGCCGCTGGTGGTGGTGCCGGACGAGGATGGCGTGGATGTGCCGCAGCCCAGCGTGGAAAATGTGGTGGCAGCCAGCAGAACAGCCGCGAAGACCAGTGCCAGCGTTCTGCCGTGCAGCCAGCGCAGACGGCGACGACCCAGCGGCAGCAGCAGCAGCGCGGCCAGTGCCAGTGCAGAGGCGGTGCGTCCGCTGCGGCTGTCTGCAGGCCGGCGCGAGGCCTGGATCAATCCCGAATAGGTGGTCACGGTCAGCGTGGCCGTCTCCGTCCCGTTCACGATGGTCGGGTTGAAGGTGCAGGTGATGGCTCCGGCTGTGGGAGGGTTCTGCTCCGCGCACAGAATCTGAATGGGACCGGTCAGTCCGCCGGTGGACGTGATGGTATACGGCACCGTCGCCGTCTGCCCTTGAATGATGCTGATCGAGGTCGTGGTGGAGGTGATGGTGAAGCTCTCCACGGCAAAGCCAAGCGCGTTGGAAGTGGCCTGGGCATAGATGCTGTCGCCGGAGTAAACCGCGGTCAGGTTGTAGGTTCCACCGGGAAGCGTGGGCACATTGAGTGAGGCGACGGAAGTATCCGCAATGCTGGCCGTCAGCGTGCTTTCGCCGATGAGCTGCGTGCCGGCGTAAAAGAAGATATGACCGGATGGATTCTGTTCCACGCCGGTTGCCGGAACAGTGACCGGCGTGACTGTGGCTGTCAGATTCGCGGCCTGACCGGGCGACAGCACTGCCGACGTGCTGGTCAGCGTCACGGTAACCGGCTGCAGGATCGCTTCCAGCACCAGCGGACTGCTGGTGCTTCCTGCCCAGGTTGTATCGCCGGAATAGACCGCGGTAATGCTGTGGGTGACGGCAGGGGACAGGGTCGAAATTCCGGATAGCGTCGCGATGTTATTGATCACCGTGGCCGTTCCCAGCAGCGTGCTTCCCTGATCGTAGAAGGAGACTGTTCCGGTGATGCTGTAGGTGGTGGTGGTGCTGGCCGTTGGCGCAATTGTCGCGGTAAATGTCTCCGGCGTTGCCGAGGTCAGCTTGCTGGGGGTTGCACTGATGGAAACCGTGGTTGCCTGCTTGGCCACCGAGATGGTGACCGAGGGCGACGTGGACTGGTTGTAGTTGGTGTCGCCGGCGTAGATGCCCTGCAGCATATGGGAGCCGGAGGTGGGAGCCGTCATGTTGAAGCTGGCCGTCGTCACGTTGCTGGTCGTGGAGAACTTTGCCGTCCCCTGCGGCACTCCATCCAGATTGACCGTCATAATTCCGGTGGGCGGGGAGTTGCCCGGGTTGGTCGCAGTCACCGTTCCGGTCACCGTAATGGCTGCTCCGGCAGCCGGGGTTGTGGTGGACGGCGCAATGATCAGCGAAGTGGCACTGGGCTGAATGTTGAAGGTCACCGGCTGCGAGGTCGCGGATGCGTAGGTGGAGTCACCGCTGTAAATGGCTTCGATATTATGTCCGCCAATGGTGAACTGCGCCGGCTCGGTGTAGGTGGCTGTGCCATCGGATGCCAGCGTGACCGGCGAACCGGCGTTCTGCTGGCTGGTCTGGTCATAGAACTGGATGGTGCCTGTGGGAACCGCTCCACCGGAGAGCGACGTGACCTTGGCTGTGAGCGGAATATCCGTGGAGGGGTTGTAGGTCAACCCGTTCTGGTTGGTCATCAGCACCTGGGCCTGTTCGGTTCCCGTGGCATCCGGCCGTGTCCACTGCGCCAGCAGAGCAGCCGCATGCACCGTTCCCAGCCCGGTGGCCAGATCAAACCCGGCGGCAGCGGCATAGCCCACGCGCCCGTCCACTGCCTGCGCCCCGCACCCACCGGCCGCGCAATAGAGACGATTGCCGCCCGTCGTCACATCGGCAAAGACAGGCGCAGCGGCGGCGGAGTCGGAGCTGCCCTGTGCCGAAGCGGTCGTTGCCGGGGCCGAAGTGGTCGATGCCGGGGCCATGCGCGCCAGACGATAGAGGTTGGGCGCCAGATTTCCCTGGGCACCGTTGGCGGCATCGATGCGGGCAGCCAGGCCGGCCATGGTGGCGGCGGCAATTGCACTGCCGCTGGCGGATACCGCGCGACAGCCTGCCGCCAGATCCGCACCGCTCAGGCAGAAAATGGCACCGCTGGAGGCGGCCGGCAGCACCAGATCCGGCAGATAGCGGTGATGCTGGGCTGACTGGCCGGGATCGCCGGCAGGCATACCCTGTGCGCTCTGCCACTGCGGCGTGGCATGGAGCGCGCTGATGCCTCCACCGGTTGCCAGCGCCGGTTCGGCTGCCGTCTGCGGCTCCCAGCCGGAGACCGGCATCGAACCACCACTGCTGCCAGCCGAGAGCGCAGCCGCTCCCACGGCCAGGTTCCACGGCGTGGAGGCCAGCGCATTCGCGCCTCCGGCACTGCCGCACTCCATGGCACCCCGATCGCCGCTGGCTGCAATCACGGCCATTCCCTCAGCCGCGGCCACCGCATCGACCGTGGCATAGAAGGCGGCATGCGCAGGACTCAGGGTTGTCTCGCAGGAGTCGAAGCCGAGCAGGATCGTGTGCGCTGTGGCGCGATTGACCGCAGCAGCCAGGGCCAGATCCAGCCCATCGGTGGCATTGGTGCCTGCTGCGGGAATCACTTCCACCTGTGCCTGCGGTGCGGCGGCCATCACCCACTGGGCCATCGCGGCCGTCACCGCTTCGTCGGCTGTCCGTCCGGGATCGGCTCCGTCCGGCTGCACCGTCAGCAGTCCGGTTCCATCCGGAAGTCCAAAGGCCGCACGAAAGGACGTGGCATCCTCGTCCCGCAGGCTGCTGCGGGAGGGAATGGCCACGATCGCTCCCGCAGCCGTCGGCGCGGTTGCCTCGTTGGCCTGCGCGGCTGTGTTCTTGGTCATCGGCAGAATGCCGGCCTGTGCCAGCGTTGCCGGTGTCAGGGGTTGCCCTGCCTGCGCCTGCCCTGCCTGCGCCTGCCCGGCAATGGCCGCTGCCGACGGCTGCGGAGTCATGCCTGCCTGCTGCGCTCCGGAGGATTGCCGCCATCCCTGCCCGGCCGGCGTGATCGCCTCCAGTGAGGCTGCAGCGCGAACGCCGTCCAGCGAGGCCAATCCCGCCACCTGCGCAGACAGCGCCGCCGGAATCACGGGCGCAGCGGCAAAGCGCAGGATGGGCTGCCCTTCGGCATCGGTACCAGCCGTCGTCAACCGCGATTGAAAGGCTGCCTCCACCTGCGCCCGGGATCCGCTGAAGACAATCCACATGCGGCTGGCAGGCAGCGGCTCCACCTGAAAGCCCTGGGCAGCCAGCCAGTGCGTGACGGCGGAAACCTGGCCGGCAGTGGGCGCAAACTCCGCGGCAAATTGCGGCGCGGTCAGCCACTGGTGAAACTGTGCGCTGCCGGGTGTCTGCTGCGCCTCCAGCAGGCAATTCAGGGCACGGGTCTGTGCCGAAGAACCGTGCAGCAGCAGGATCATCCGCTGCACCGAGCCTACGGCTGCCGAGCTGGCAGCACCGGCACTGGTTCCGCTGGTCGTCACCCGCTGTGCCCTGCTGGTGGTCGCACTCGAGCCCAGCGTCACCGCCAGCGTGAAGGCGGCCAGCAGCACTGCGGCGCTCCGCCGCATGCGCTTGCGCCCGGCACAGGCTGCCGTGCGCTGGCTGCGCTGGGTATGACTCTCCAGAAAGCTGGGCAGATTCCGCATCGGTGGCAAGCATGATTGTAAAGCCGGCCAGCCGGTACTGTTCCAGAACTTTTCGTCAGGAAGCCGTCCGTGCATGCGCGGCTACCCGATCAGTGCGTGCTGCTGTCGTGGAAGATCGCCTTCGGGCAGATGGCGTGGACGCCGACACTGCCGTCCGGAACCGGGATGATTACGAACCGGAAATGAGGTCGACCATCGTCTCGACTTACGGTCATCTCTCAAAAAAACTGCCTGGCAACCGTTACACATCACCCGCGCCGTCATGCTTTGCATGAAACTGCAGGACACGCGGCAAGTTCTCCTCTACCCAATGTGTCAACCCATCCACATACTTCGCCACGTCATTGCCCATCCCCGTAAGCTGATACTCCACGCTCGGCGGCACCGTCGGATACACCGTCCGCTGTACAAAGCCATCCTTCTCCAGTGACCGGAGCGATTGGGCGAGCATCTTCTCGCTTACGCCACCTATTGCCCGCCTCAACTCACTGAACCGATGCGGGCCGCGAAGCAGAATTCCCAACACCAGTGATCCCCACCGAGAAGTCACATGATCGAGCACTTTCCTAGAAGGACAATCTGAATCATAAAGATTTCCCTTTCGCTTCGATACCGAAACCCTTTGTCTTTTCCCATTATTTTCCATATTGAAAGTAGCTTACCAAAAGGTACGTACTTCCCAAACGATAGTTTTGCGGCTAGTTTCTAGATCATGCCCCATGCGGGCCAGGAGAATTCCCAATGATTGCCGTTACAGGTGCAAACGGTCAGCTCGGCAAGCTGGTCATCGCTGAACTGCTTCAATCCACACCGGCCGCCTCCATCGTAGCCGCCGTCCGCAACCCTGAGAGTGCCGCCGAACTGAAATCCCTCGGCATCCATATCCGGCAGGCCGACTACACCAAACCTGAGACTCTTACTGCCGCCTTTGCCGATGTGAAGAAACTTCTCCTCATCTCCTCGAGCGAAGTCGGCCAGCGACTTCCACAGCACCACAACGTAATCCGGGCTGCTCAACAGGTCGATGTCCGTCTTCTTGTCTACACCAGCCTGCTTAACCTCGACCAGTCAACCCTCGCGCTCGCCAACGAGCATCGCGGTACGGAGAAATTCATCCGGGACTCTGGAATCCCCTTCGTCATGATGCGCAATGCATGGTATCTCGAAAACCACACCGGCCAACTCGCCGCCATTCTCAACAACAGAACCATGCTTGGTGCTGCAGCAGAAGGGAAATTCGCCTCCGCCAGTCGCGCAGACTTCGCTGCTGCCGCCGCAGCGGTCCTCACCTCATCCGGACACGAAAACACAATCTATGAGCTGGCCGGAGACCACGCCTATACTCTTTCCGAATTTGTGGCAGAAATTGCCAGCCAGTCCGGAAAATCCATCGTCTACAAAAACATGCTGCCCGCCGAGTTCGAGACTGCTCTCATCTCTTTTGGTATCCCTGCAGGCTTCGCTCATATCCTCGCCAACTCAGACGCCGGAGCTGCACAGGGCCACCTCAACAGCACATCCTGCGACCTTCACGACCTCATCGGTCGCAACACCACAACCCTTGCCGACGCCATCCGCGCCGCATTTCCTGCCTGAACACAAAAGGCCCATCTTCTGCATGGCAAGAAGATGGGCCTTTTGTCCCAGTCCTATCAATTGCTGGGACGATACACCGATTGGGTGAAGATATTCTTCGGGCAGATGGCGTGGACGCCGACGCTGCCGTCCACAAGCTGGGTGATGTCCACATCCACGGCCACGCTGGTCAGCATGTAGGCATCGTCGCGGCTCAGGTGCTTCTCCGTGACCAGAAAGTTGATCATGTCCCGCACGGCCAGTTTGGTTGCCGTCGTCAGATTCGGGCTGAAGCCCATCGTGATGAAGCTGGTTGGCGTCTCGGCCCGCGGCCACAGCAGATGCTGGTGCTTGTGGACGACGAAGCGGAAGGTTCCGGTCAGGAAGGTTTCAAGCGCCGTGATGTCCACCTCGCCGTTGCCCTGGCCGGCGTGGCCGTCGCCTGCTTCAAAGAGTGCTCCGGGCGCATGCACCGGCAGATAGAGCGTGGTGCCGGCCACCAGCTCGCGGTTGTCCATGTTGCCGCCGTGCATCCAGGGCGGAGCGCTGTCGATGCGCCCGGCAGACTCCGGCGGTGCGTCGCCCATGCTGCCGAAAAACGGGTGCAGCGGAATCTCGATGCCGGGCGCGAAGTGCGCCAGCATCTTCTGGCGATCCAGCGGAATGATCTTGGTCCGGCCGTAGGGATAATCGTTGGGCAGAAAGCCGCGACCGGCGCCAAATCCATTGCAGGCAAAAGGCGCGTCGAGGTTGATCTTGAGGATATCCACCTCCAGCACATCGCCCGGCTCGGCCTCCGCAATGGCCAGCGGCCCAGTCAGGATGTGCCCGCCCGGACCACGATCCTTCACCTGCTGGAAGATGGCTTCGTTGTAGGGCGGGATATCCCTGGCGGCGACGCCCTCCTTTTCCAGTCGTTCATCGGAGCCGCAGGTGGACAGCGTCTGGATGGTGACCGTGTCGCCGGAGTGGACCGTCATCACCGGCTTGGCGTGCGCCCAGTAGTATCCCCAGGCCACGGTCTGCGGCGTGGCCAGGAGTGTCTTTGTGCCTTCCGTGGTTTGCGCGGATACGCGCAGAAAGCATGCCGAACAAAGCAGCATGACCGCAGCACCGGTAATGAGTTTTCGCATCCTGCCCCCCGACTTTCTCATCGATTCTCCGTGGCCGAAATGGGCCGTGCCGGAGGAAACCGACGGCATCAGACCTTCTGTGCGCGCTGCACTTCCCGCACGCCCGGCAGGCGGCGCAGACCCGTTACCATGCGGTTCAGGTGGCGCACATCCTCGGCCTCCACCACAAACTCGACAATGGCTTCGCCGTTTGCCCCGTCCCGCGTCTCCACGGCGCGAATATTGGTGTCATCGCTGGAGATGATGGCGGTCATCTCCTTCAGCATGCCGGAGCGATCGTCGCAATGCACCGTGATGCGCACCGGATAACGCTGGGCTCGGCCGGCAACCTCCGAGGCGGTCGGCGCCCACTCCACGGCAATGCGCCGATCACTCTCGTAGAGCAGGTTCTGCACATTCGGGCAGCTGCGCGCATGCACGGCCACGCCTTTGCCGCGCGTCACGTAGCCCACAATCTCCTCACCGCGAATCGGATTGCAGCAGCGCGCACGATAGACCAGCAGATCGTTCTGTCCTTCGACCTGCAGGGAGTCCGAACCGGTCAGATGCAGCCGTCGCACCGCCTCGGACATGGCGGCAGCACCGGTTTCCGGCGCTGCTTCGGCTTCCTCCGGCGTGGTCAGCATCAGCTCCGGAGCCAGCCGGTTCAGAATCTGCCGCGCCGACTGCTTGCCAAAGCCCACGCCTGCCAGCAGGTCCGTCGCCGTTGCCAGCCCGTAGTCGCCGGCCAGCCGCGCCAGATCGGTGTCCTCGATGCGGTTCATCGGAACCTTGAACTTGCGCGCCTCCCGCTCCAGCAGTTTTCGTCCCACCTCAATGGCGCGCAGTCGCTGGTTTTCATTCAGCCAGTGCTTGATCTTGTTGCGCGCGCGCGGACTCTTCGCAAACGTCAGCCAGTCGCGGCTGGGGGTATGCCCGTTCTGCGTGATGATCTCGACAATGTCGCCGTTGCGCAGCTTGGTGCGCAGCGGCACCATGCGGCCATTCACCTTGGCCCCCACGCAGGTGTGCCCCACCTCGGTGTGCACGGTATAGGCAAAATCCACCGGAGTGCCATCGGCGGGGACAATGACCACCTTGCCCCGCGGCGTGAAGGTGTAGACCTCCTCGGGATAGAGATCCATCTTCAGGCTGGAGAGAAACTCGTTGGGATCGGTCATCTCCCGCTGCCAGTCCACCAGCTGCCGCACCCAGGCCAGGCGCTGCTCGTCCCGGGCGGAGATCACGCTTTCGCCTGCCTTGTACTTCCAGTGCGCGGCAATGCCTTCCTCGGCAATCTTGTGCATCTCCTCGGTGCGAATCTGCACCTCGAACTGATGCCCGTTCTCCCCCATCACGGTCGTATGCAGCGACTGGTACAGGTTGGCGCGCGGAATGGCGATGAAGTCCTTCACGCGACCCGGCACCGGACGCCAGAGCATATGGATCAGGCCCAGTGCGGCATAGCAGTCCGTCTTGGTCTGGGTGATGATGCGGATCGCCAGCAGATCAAAGACCTGGTCCACACCGACCTGCGACTTCAGCAGCTTTTGCCAGATGGAATACAGCCGCTTGATGCGCCACTCCACGCGCGCCTCAATGTTGTTTTCGCGCAGCTGCTCGCGGATCGTCTCCTCCACCTGGGCCATGAACTGCTGCCCATCCTGACGACGGGCCTCCACCGCCTCGGCCACCTGCTGGTAGCTGACCGGATCGGTGTAGCGGAAGGCCAGATCCTCCAGTTCCCCGCGCACCTTTCCCATGCCCAACCGATGCGCCAGCGGCGCATAGATATCCAGCGTCTCGCGGGCAATGGCCTCGCGCCGCTCCGGCTTCAGGTGCTCCAGCGTGCGCATGTTATGCAGCCGATCCGCCAGCTTGATGAGCACGACGCGCACGTCGGAGACCATCGCCAGCAGCATCTTGCGCACATTCTCCGCCTGCCGATCCTCACGGTTGGCAAACTGGATCTTGTCAATCTTCGTCACGCCCTCGACGATGTGCGCCACCTGCTCGCCAAACTCGGTGGCAATCTCATCGGTGGTCACCGGCGTGTCTTCCACTGCATCGTGCAGCAGGCCGGCTGCAATCGCCGTGGCGTCCAGCTTCATCTCCGCCAACACCTCGGCCACTTCCAGCGGATGAATGATGTACGGCTCACCGGAGGCGCGACGCTGCCCCTCGTGAAAACGCACGCAGAAGTCCCAGGCCTTGCGGATGGGCGCTGGATTTTCCGTGGGACGGTGCTCATGCACCTGCTCGATAAGATGCTCAAAACGCTGGGATATCGGATCCCCTGGCAAGGAACCAGTCCGCGGGATGGCTGCGGGCGCAGCCGACGACACATCCCCTGCCGCAGCCGAATTCGGTTGCTGTGTCGCCATGCTTCATTATAGGCACGGAATGTCACAATCGCTACCGGCAGCATGTCCGGACCCGCCCGACGGCCAGGTGATTGACGAATGACCCCGCCAACGGCGACAATACAGATATCCAGTGAGTGGGCCTGTGGCGCAGCTGGGAGCGCGCTTCCATGGCATGGAAGAGGTCATCGGTTCGATCCCGATCAGGTCCACCAATTCAAAATAAAAGACATACACGCCAAAACATCCCCACAAAAACCAGTACATCAAGCCAGACTCCATGAGTTTGAAGCACTTCCTTTGCTGGCTCTGATTCCCTCTTTTCGCCACCTTCGCAGGCAGGATTTGCCCGTCTGTGGAATTTGCCTGACCTGAGCGCTCCTGGTCCAACTCCCATGCAAAGGAAAGACCCGCAAGAGCGCCAACCGCAGGGGATGCGTTCACTTGCAGTGGGTTCTCTTGGCTGATGGCCGATAAGAGGAGTGCTCTACGCAAGGAGCACTTCGGTGGGAGCGAATGAGAGTCAGCCCAGTGATGTCGTCCTCCTGGCTGAAGTGCTCGGAGGCGTTGGCGATGGTTATGGTGCCGTCGGCGACAATGCGGGCGCAGAGGCAGGCGATGAAGCCGCATTTTTGCAGGCGAACCATCTCGCGATTGAGGCGGTGGAGGAGTTGCGCGGGAGCGGGCATTCGGCGGACAGGATACGCATTGGGGACCGTCTCGTCTGCTCCCAGCATCCATGCCCCAGTGACGCATGCGCTCACATTCCTGGATTCACCAGACATCCGACGGGGCAGGATGGCCGTTGAGCGGAAGACAGGGAGGACCGAAGTAGGAGGTCGGCAGTTCCTGTTCGTGAATCACGATCTTCTCCACCACCACGGTTGGATCCACCATGGAAATCCTGAGGGCGTGGCGACCGGCGGTGGTAATCGTCTGCGAAAAATGCATGATGCGCGCATTGTTGGCGTCGTTCTCATAACAGGCGCGTCCCAGAAAGCTCTCGGTAGCGCGCGTCTCAGGCGCGAAGACCTCGACCACCTGACGAGGGCCATCGTCGATCGACACGGCGAGGCCGAGTTTCCGCTCGGGTACGATGTCCAGAGTTGGGCTGGTGGTGACTGTGATGTGGTAGCTCCCTGGTTTTGCAAAAAAAACCGGGTATTCGAGCCAGGGCGCGGGCTCGGAAGGCTGGATGGTGCTGGCCGTCACAGGGAAGACCTCCATCCCGGAGATGCCGCGGCCATAATCGGGAATGCACTGCCAGCGGACGCCACTCACGGCGACATTCCTGGTTGCGGATTCGGCGGCAAACGCAATCGGCCCAACAAGACCGCCGAAGCAATCCCGCGCCTCCACTGC
Organism: Acidobacteriota bacterium; assembly: GCA_021804965.1. Taxonomy (GTDB): domain Bacteria; phylum Acidobacteriota; class Terriglobia; order Terriglobales; family Acidobacteriaceae; genus Acidicapsa. The sequence goes on along the minus strand of JAJZGG010000008.1, from coordinate 32,200 downwards.
CTGCTCCGGGGTAGCTTTGACTGCAATCACCTTGACCGGAACCGTTCCATTCGCTCCGGCAATGGCGATGACGGCCTGCGAGGATCCGGGAGGCAGATGCTGCCAGTCGATATCCACCCAGACGCGCCGGTCGCGGCCGGCTCCCGGTGCCGCGCTCTCGGTGAGCCGGACCCAGGGCTGGTCGGCGGCGGCGTGAAAGGCGAGAGGCCGGGTTCCGCGAGCGAAGACGTCAATATACGAGCGTGCAGGGACGAGCGAATCGAAGGGAGGAAGAACAGGCTCATCGTGGATCGGGGAGGCAGGACCGACGGGCCAAGAGCGAGGCGATCCGTCCACGGCGACGCCGAAATCGGCCGTATCAGGCAAATCCAATTCCGTGACCGCGGGCATGATGTTCACGACCGGCGACATCCAGCTGGTATAGCCGATATGGGTCTGATCCATCATGTGGTTCCACTTCCCGTCCATCAGGGTTTTGTTGTAATAGTCGCTGAACTGCTGATCCTTTTCGAAGATTTCGCGAACCCGCGAGGCTTCAGCGTTGGTGCTGGCGCGGCCCTGTTCAGCGTAGAGCGCGTTGCGCGCAGCGGCGATATACATCTCGTTCAGATTGGCGCAGGCCCGGACGGTGTGGAGAACCAGTTCATAAAAGGCAGGCCGCGTCTCCGGCGGCAGCTTAGCATTCAGGTCCTCGGCCTGGGCCAGAATGCGATTCCACGCCTCGGAGACGCGCTCGGCCTCGCGGTAATGCGGCAGGCTGAACGTGTTGGGCTTGACCAGCTCCGGCTTGCGCCAGCCGTTGTATTTGGCGTACTTCGAGGCTACGTCAGCGATGGAGGCGGCGTATTCGGGGCCGAATTCACGCTCGGCCCAGCGGCGCTGATAGCCTGCAATGCTGTCTCTGCGCATGGCCTCAGGGTTCCACGCCATGCGCAGGAAGAACTCCATGGGAATTTCAAGCGGTTTCAGGTCCCCAATGTTAGCGATCCATATCCGGGTTGCTCCGTATGCATAGGCGAGGTTCATCTGCTCCCAGATTTTGGGGAGCGGATTGCTGTTGATCCATTTGTAGGAGAAGGGTCCGCCGTTCATATCCATGTGGAAGTAAATCCCGGAGCCGCCTTTGCGGGCGCGGTCGGCAGCGGAGGGGACACGGCGAAGGTTCCCCACATTATCGTCCGTAAAAAGGAGCGTGACGTCGTCGGGCACGTTCATGCCGGCCTCGTAATATTTCAGCACCTCGGTAAAGAGTGCCCAGACCTGGGGCACCTCGGCCGGATCGCGATGGAGCTGCTGCTGCAGAATGACGCGCTGATCCTGGATGATCCGCTCCAGCAGCGCCTTGTTCGCCTCGAAGTTGCCGGAGTTGGGCATGGCCTTGTCGCCGTCTCCCCGCATGCCCACGGTGACCAGGTTTTCGTACTCTCTCACATGATGCATGCCGTCCGCCCAGTACTGCCGGAGGCCGGCTGCGTTGGTCACGTAGTTCCACTGGCCGTTGCCGTACTGCATGGAATGCGTATCCCATTCCTGCTGGGCGCGCATCATGGGCTCCTCATGGGAAGTCCCCATCACGATTCCGTATTCGTCGGCAACCGCGGGATTTCTGGGATCGTCCTCATTGAATGCCTTGCCCCACATCGCCGGCCAGAGATAGTTAGCCCGCAGCCGGAGGAGAAGCTCAAAGACGTGGGAGTACATGGCGGAGTTCACACCGCCGAAACTCGCACGGGACCATCCGCCAAAGCACGGCTCCTCGTCGTTGATGAAGATGCCCCGATACCGGACGACAGGAGGTCCCTGCACAAAGGAGCCGGAGCGAATGAAGATATTACGGCGTCTGCGGGCAGGAACATCCGCCCACCAGTACCAGGGCGATACGCCAATCTGCTCGGAGATTTCATAAATCCCGTAGATGGTCCCCCGGCGATCGCTGCCGACTATGACCAGTGCGCGGTCGATACCGGGAGCGGGATTCTCCACCGTCGCGATGGAAAAACTTTCCCATTTGCCCCTGATCTGCCGGACATCGATCTTTCCCGATGCTGCGAGCTGGTCGATGAGCGCACTCTGGCCCAGTGTTCCGATCAGCACGGCATTTCGAGCGTTTTGTGGGGAGCGTGTCGCGAAAACCGGCCGGATGGATGTCACGCGCTCGATGTCGGCCTGCAGGTCGCGCGCAGCACGCAGGACCGCCGGAGAATCATCGGGATCCGCGAAGAGGACAGCGGCTTCTTCGGAGCGGACCAAAGGAAAATCGAACGAGGAGCCGGATTCCGCGACCAGGTTTTCGAGCAGCCCCGAACTCGGTTCTTCCGAATGACCGTGACGGAAGGAAGAGGCGACGGAAAGCGCGACAGCACTCTTCAGGATGTTTCTGCGCGATATAGACAATTCGGACTGACTCCAGTAGAGGTTTTATTCAGTGGAACCCTAGCACAACCCTGCAGCGCATTGAGAATTAAGAGTATCGCATTCGCGAGAGGAGAAGCGGGAGACCTCCACCGGGACGGCTTGTCGTCACAAGCTGTCGGGTAATTCCGACTTCGCGGCTTGCTATCAGGTGCGTCTTCCCGTTCGTTCCTGCCACTTCAATCTGCCGCAGAACGTTCACGACCTGCTCCGGCGTGTGCAACCTTGCCTTGCCCATTTCAGGCTTCTTCCATACCAGTTTGTCTCATCTCATCTGGTACCGATTTCGCCGGGCACTCCACCGGTGAAATTCTATAAAGGAAGCGCCAGCCGCCACGCGTAACCGATGGTCTTTGCGTAGCGGCTGGCAGGATGGATTCATGCCGATCTGCCTGCATTGCGATCATGCAGATTTGCCGGCATTGGCAGCGTTGACTGCCGAATTAGCTGGCGATGGTGGAGGCGACAAGCGTCCACTGTCCAGCAACTTGAAAGAGCAGTCCGTGCACCCGAAGAGTTGCACCCGCCGGTATTGCAGTTGCGTTCTCCACGTTGGTTCCGGTCTGCTGATAGACGACGATTGAGGTCGCACCGGTGAGGGATGTAAAGGCAGAGTCCGATGCAAGGGTGAGGGTAAACGTTCCGGTAGCACCCGGGGTAATTGCCACGTCGGTGGTTCCACGGAAGCCCTGCTCCTGAAGACTGACACTCGATGCGGTGATGGTGCCTGCGGTACCGGAAACGCCACTGACGGTGATGCCGGCATCGCTGACAGGAAGAACGCTCTGGCCTGCATAGATATTGCTGGCATCAAAGACAGGCTGGAATGGAAGATGCGTGAGGTCGATTCTATCGTTGTCGATCTCATACACCGTGGTGGGCGTCAGATTGACGTTGAGCACCTCGGAGAGGTACGACGTCATGATGCTGGCACCGGCACCATTCTGCATAACAAGGGTGAGTGCTGTTGCGGGTTGACCGGTGACGGAGGTGATGATGCCGCCGCCCATGATGCCGCCGGAGTTCATGCGGGCACGGACGTGAGTGGCCATCAGGCTGCCATCGGACTGCATGGTTGCCGTAACAACAACGCCCATGCCTTTCGCCATCATCGCCATCGTGCTGACCATACCCTGGAATTGCGTTGCGGTGCTGGTCCGGATGGTGAAGGTGTTGGCAGATTGCAGGGGAAGAATGGTGAAGGAGTTCGAGGAAATGCTCTCGACGACACCGCTCATCTGCTGCATGCCACCGTTGCGCGCGCTGTTGTTGTTTCCTGATCCCTGCGCCCCTGCGGAGAAATGGAAGCTGGGGCTCAAATGGAAGTTCCCGGTGTTGTCCATAGTCACAGAGTTTTCGAGGTCAAGGTCGAAATTGAAGGCGTAGGGCGTGCTGCCCACGGTGACGCTGGAGGTGAAGGGGATGGTTGCGGTAATGGGCCCTGCGATGGTCTTCTGCTGCAGCGTCTTCGTGATTGGATCAAGATAGGTGAAGTTGCAGGAAGCAATCGTAATGGAGGCTCCGGTATAGGTGCCCTGCGGTGCTGAGATTTCAGCGACCGGCTCCATGGTGCCAAGTCGATGCAGCATCTCAACCGGCATGTTGCCGGAGACCACATCGACAGAGCCGTTACTGCTGGTCAATGACATGGCAGAAACATTCATGGAAAAAGCCAGCATCCAGTCGGCTGGGCCATCGCCAAGATTTACCTGAACGGCTGTGCTGCCTAGGGGTGGTGGCGCGGGCGCACTGCTGTCGCCTCCGCAACCGATGAAGAGCGCGACAAGCGCTCCACTGAAGAGTGCCGCGAAAATCCTGTACGGATGATGACGCAGACGGGCAATATTTCCCTGAGCGTATTTCATTGGAATCTCCTTTTCCTTCTCGGCTTTGTCTTGGGGTGGGGGGCCACATGAAGCGCCCCCCTCTCGAGGCTGGCTGCTTGCTATTGCAGTGCCACCGCTGTTGCATAAACTCCGGCACCGCTCTCCGTAGTAGCCGCATTGAGCATGCTGGAGGTGACGACGAGCCACCCACCACGGAGACTTTCTCGTTCTATCCCCACAGTGGATATGGTGGATCCGGTGGGTGCCAGCGTATCGATGTATGCTCCGGGCATGGCAGTGTCGATCACCGTTTGAATGGGAGCCGAAGCCGGTCCTTGAGCCAGATAGATTCCGTCCGACGACGTGGTGCCTGCTTTGAACGCTACCTGGTAATTCCCCTGGCCGCGATCGGTGACGGCGATGAAAGAGGAAGAGCGCCAGCGCGGCGGTTCCGAAGATTCGTCGCTGCTTCCGCCAACTCCCGGAGGACGACCGGAAAAGACCCAATACACAAAGTCGTCGAATTCCGATGTGGTCTTTGCCACGGCGGTGAGTTGATTGGTCGAGAGGTCGTAGACAAATACTCCCTGATTGAAGGGTTCAATGGCATCGTAGCCGTTGGGATACATCTGATTGCAGGCGGTGACGATGTCCGTATTTCCGTCCGTGGGGCAGAGCAGATGCAGGGTTTTCGTCTGATTACCCCATGCTCCCCAGAAGGCGATGAAGCGTCCGTCAAATGCGAGGCCTTCGCCAAACCGGTTGAAGGTTGCATTGCCGGTCTCTCCGGGAACCGGATCACCAATACTGACGATCGTCTGCAGTGTCGTCGATGGGACGAGCGGCGCCGCGTAGATTCCACCCAATGTCGGATTGTCTTCGTTATCGAATCCAGCGAAGACCATCATTCCATTGGCCGCACTCGGGGGAGCAGTCGAGCCGAATAACACTGTTCCTCCGGATGGCTGATTGGGAATGACTGTGTCGGAGTTGGCAACCAGAATCACAGGTTCCTGGCCACCGGCAGTTACCGTGTCGCGATAGTAGACGCCGGTTTTTGAGGTTGTTCCCTCGGTGTAATTTCCCTTGAAGGCAACGATCGAATGGCCCGTAATTGCTGGCGAGCCTGGGAACACGTCGAAACGTGTTCCGGCCGGTGCACCGGGAACCTGGAAGTAGCTGTACTCAGGAACTGCTCCCAACAGACCCACGCCAGTAATGAGTGAACTGGTGGGGTTCGTGAAGATGCCGGCACTGCCTGACCGCGTCTCTGTACCATCAGGAAGCGTGTAGGTCCAGACTGGTTGCGACTGGCCGCGGAAGGCGACCGTGTCGGAATCCATGTCGATCCGCGGGAACGACGTGAATTGGGTGAAGGTGGCAAGTTGCCCGTTGTACGTTGTGTTGTTGGGCTGAGGCACAAGGGTGCTGTTGTCGGCGATCACGCTTGTTGGTTGATTGCCGTGACCGGAAATTCTGTGAACGTAAACGCCGAAAGTAGGCCCGGAACTTCCCTTGCCCTGGCCTTTGAATACAACGGTTCCATTGGCATTGATGGAGGGCTGGTTATAGCTGTTGAAGTTCTGGCTGGAGTTGGGCATCTGCATCGTGTTATTCGCGATGGTGCTCCAGTTAACCGATGCCTTGGCATGAACCGTCAAGGTCAGGTTGTTGGATGGTCCTCCTCCAGGTGCAGGATTCGCTGCGGTGATGGGCAGTTGGCCTGCAACAAGCAGATCAACCGGAATGCTGACGGTAAGAGACTGCGACTGCACAGAAAGAGGAGTAAGCATCCTGCTTCCCGCCGTTACCGTCGCACCATGTACAAAGTGCGATCCACTGATGGTCAATACAACATCGGCAACCTCTGCCGTGACGCTGGGTGGAGAGAGCGTGGTGAGAGCCGGCTGCGGATTCTGGATCGTGAAGTTCATCAGATTCGAGGTACCGCCACCGGGTGCAGGGTTGACGACGCTAATGGAAATCGAGCCGGTTCCGGCAGCCGTAATGGCAGCCTGCGTCACAAGCACGGTTAACAGCGTGGGAGTGACGGAGGATGGAGTGAGTTCTGTGCCTCCAAAGGACACCTTGCTTTGTGGAACGAAGCCCGTTCCAGTCACTTCCAGGGGAAATGCAGGACTGTCCGAAAGCGCACTCTGTTGCGACAGCGCTGTGATCGCCGGTACAGGGTTGATCACGGTGAAGGTCTGCGCATTGGATGTGCCGCCGCCTGGGCTGGGATTTGTAACCGTGATCTGGAACAAGCCGCCGCCCACAACTTCAGCTGCAGGAATGACAACACTCATCTGAGTGGACGAAACGGATGTTGGGGCAAGCGTCACGCTGCCAAAGTTGACTTTGGAGGTGGCAATAAATCCTGTCCCGGTCAGGTTGAGAACGAAATCAGATACGCCGGCATCGATACTGGTAGGCGACAGCGACGACAGCGTCGGCAGTGGATTTTCTACCGTGAATTCCAGCGAATTCGAGGTTCCACCACCAGGTGCAATGTTTGTAGCCGTGACGGATACGATGCCACTTGCAGTGATCGCTGCTGCCGGAACTGGGACCGTCAGCTGCGTCCAGCTGACTGAAGTCGGCGTCAGCGATGTGGCGCCGAAGTTTACCGTAACACCCGGAGCGAATCCGCTTCCGACGATGTTGAGCTCAAATTCCGGACCGTCCACAAGTACGCTGATGGGCGAAAGTGTGGAGAGAACCGGAACAGGATTCACGACGGCGAAACTAAGCGCGCTGGATGTTCCTCCGCCCGGAGACGGGTTCGTAACCGTGACCGGCAGTGATCCGGTCGCAGTGAAAGAGCCTGCAGGCACAACAACACTGAGACGCGTGGGGCTGATGGAGGTCGGGACGAGCGAAAGAGCGCCGATATTGACGGTTGAATTTGGAACGAAATTTGATCCCGCGATTTCGAGAGGGAAGGCCGCATTGTTATACAGGCCGGTGGATTGTGAAATCGAGAGAATATTGGGAGCCGGATTCGTGATCGTAAACTGCAGAGGATTCGATATGGAAGCTCCACTCGCTTTCACGTCAACAGTACCGGATTTTTCCGTCGCAAAAGCGGGAACGAGTACGGTCAGTTGCTTGGACGATACTGTGGCGGGCGAAAGCGTCTTCGTCCCGAACAGGACTTTGGTTTCTGAAGTGAAATTGGATCCGGTTAACGTCAGGGTAAAGTCTCCTGCGCCAGCCTCGATCTGCGACGGCGAAATGCCCTGCAGGTTGTATGTGGATGGAACGCTGCTGCCGCATCCCAGTGAGAGCAGAATCAGGAACGTGGTAACGATGGATGCAGACCATACATAGAGGTTTGTCTTGAATAAGCTCATCTCAAGGAGCTCCTCGAGGGCAGTAAAATTGGACGGCCGGGCATCCATGCGTACGACACATCGGTGGCTAACCCTCTCGCTATACATCACCACAGCCCAAGCTATTCATGCGGTGATGAGAGTCACGTTAATAAGTACTAACGTGCTGAATATACAGGACATACATATAACTCAACCTCTGGGTTGAGACTGGCATAAGTTATCTTGGCTACGCGGCGATGAACGGAAGCGATCGGGAAAACTGCATCTGGAATGCGTGGCAGAATCTTGAGCGGAGTCGGGTGAATGAATGGAAGATGCAGGATTGCGGAGCTTTCCTGTATTTGCGTTCTTGAACAAGCAGACCTGCATTGTCTGGATGGAGTGCTGTGTCCTAGCTCTGAAGATGGAATGAATCGCCCATCTGATCCGGAGCCTCCATGTCGCGCATTGGCGGTCCCGGCAATTCTGGGGACAATCGATTGTCATCCGAATTTCCGATTTGCATGACGTACTCGCACACAAACCGCCAGTAAAGCGAGGCAGGAGCAGCCCCAATAGCAGCCAGGGCATCGCCGCAGTCTGATTGCGACAATCGCAGCCGAACAGGAAGAGTGTAACTTCGCGTACGGCGGATCGGGTCTTAGTCGCCGATGGGCATGACTCATAGGTACAACGGGAAATGAACGCGTCCCTCTCGCAATCCGTTCTCGTTGGATGGATCCGAAAGCTGCTCCTCAACGAGTGATTCGGATCACTGCATTCCTTTGTAAAGTCGAATAGCTTTGTGCTGGACAGCATGCATTTTTCCTTTGCGCTGCTGATCCGGAGGTATGTATGAAGACGAATATTTCCCTTGCAGCCCTGATCCTTACTGCCGGAGTGCTCTCGATGCAACCTGCACCTGCGCAGAGCAACGCGAGCCTGCATGAGCAGACGAAGCAGAACCTGTCCACCGCCATGCATGGCGAAGCATTTGCATATGCAAAATACATGGCCTATGCCGAGCAGGCACGCAAGAGCGGAGACACCGCACTGGCCAATCTGCTGGAGAAAACCGCCAAAACAGAGCGACTCGAACATTTTGCAGAGGAGGCCCGATTGGCAGGTCTTGTCGGATCAAACGCCGCCAATCTGAAAGATGCCATCAAGGGCGAGTCCTACGAAACAGAGACGATGTATCGCGAATTTGCGGAGCAGGCCGAGCAGGCTGGCGATCACGCAGCGGCACAGCGCTTTGAAGAGATCCGTAAGGACGAAGCAAAGCATCGGGACGCATTCACCGCAGCGCTGAACAAGCTTGAAAAGAAGAATCAGGGAGACCAGTGACCCACCAGAAAGAGGCAAGCGTATGCAGGTATTTTGGAAGACGATTCTCATCGTGTGTCTTGTCGGAGTCTCGATCCAGTTCATACAGCCCGAGCGGTCGAATCCTCCTGTCAATCCGTCTCAAACAATTCATGCGGTCCAGCATCTCGATCCTTCTGTCTCTGCAACGCTTGCCCGCTCCTGCAATGACTGTCATTCCAACCTGACAGTATGGCCGTGGTACAGCAGGATTGCACCAGTCTCCTGGCTCGTTGTTTCCGATGTCCGCAAAGGTCGGGCAGATCTGAACTTTTCGGAATGGGGAGCATATCCAGCGGACAAACAGAAGCGGATGCTGGCTGAGATCTGCAAACAGGTTTCAGAAAAGGAGATGCCGGAGTCCACCTACATCTGGATGCACCCCGAGGCAAAGCTGTCGGATGCCGACATCCATTCGATCTGCACCTGGACTCAGTCGCTCAATCCATTGCCGCAGCAGAGCGCTGCGCAAGAGTAGCATGTGTGCCCTGCGGCATATGAGACGGAGCAGTTCAAACATCGCACTCGCTTTGTGGTCTTGCTGGTGACGCAGGTTTTTCTGGTTCTTTTCTTTGCATGGATGGCTCGGACAATTCTGCTCCTGTTCTTTGCAGCCATACTCTGTGCGCTGCTATTGACGACGGCATCCGATTGGGTTCATGCAAAACTCAAACTGCCCAGGGGGATTGCCTTGTCGGCGGTCGTCCTCGCTCTGTCCTGCCTGCTCATCGTCGGCATCTGGCTGCGTGGGTCCGCTGTTGCTGAGCAATTCCTGAAGCTGCAGGTTGATCTTCCACTTGCCATCCATACATTGCACGGACAACTGCAGGGAACAGATTGGGGCCAATGGGTGCTGGCGCAGCTGAAAGGGAATGCGCAACCCATGGGCGGACTGGCATTCGCCACGTCGCGCATCGGTGGCGTTGTCTTCACGGGTGCCACAGCAGTCGGCTCTCTTGTGATCCTTTGTATCGCCGGCATCTACTTCGCAGCAGAACCCGGGTTGTACTTGCAGGGCCTACGCTTGCTGGTCCCTTCGCGCTACCGCAATCTCGTTGAACATTGCCTGGCTGCCGCAGCCATGCAGTTGCGCTGGTGGATGTTGGCAAAATGTATTTCCATGATTGCTGTCGGGATACTCGTATTTCTCGGGTTGTGGATTCTGGGAATTCCTCTTGCAGGCACTCTCGGCATCATCGCAGCAGTTCTCACCTTCATTCCGAATGTTGGCCCCATTCTTTCCGCAATTCCCGCCGGATTGATGGCATTTGCGATCAGTCCCATGAAGGGATTGCTCACGATTTCTCTCTTCATGTTGGTTCATTTTATCGAGGGAAATTTCGTGACACCGCTCGCCGAGCGGGAGATCGTCAAGCTTCCCCCTGCGCTCACTTTGGCCGTGCAGTTGTTCCTGGCGCTCATAACCGGAGCCCTGGGCGTGGCACTGGCAGCACCCTTGACCGCTGCGGCTTCAGGCATCGTGTTGGCCCTTCGATCCGCGCCGGAGCAGACGCAATTCTCTTCAGGGAATCCCACTCCCGTGCCAGGGAATTCCACACTGGAAGAAGATGTGGATTAGCGAATTTCCCGCGTCACATGCGCAGGCGAATCGCGTCTCAGGCACGCAGGCAGCGAAGCACATGGCCGCCCATGTGTGTAAACAATGGATTCTCTTGCGGAGTTTCTTGTCCGGATGGACACCATCAAAAGACTCAGGTCCGATCGTGGCGATTCACGATCGGACCTGGACACATCCCAAACCTCCGTTGCTCTGCGAAAGTCGAAGAGCAACGACAGCTCCAGCTCATCCTCTGAAAATTTCCGTCAACGCCTGGTGGTTTTCTGGCGATAGCTGACGCCGAAACCGATGCGCAGGTCGTTCTGGGAGTTGGAGCCATTATTCGGCAGGGTGGTGCGGACGTAGTCCAGCTCCAGCAGACGCAATCCCCAGCCCTTCTTCAGCTCCATGTTTGCTCCGCCGCCCAGTTGCATGGAGAACGCGCTGGCGCTGGGTGTGGTTCCTGCGCTGGAAGGAAAGACGCTGTTGTAGGCGTGGACGCCGCCCAGCAGCCACTCGCCGAAGAGATACGTGGCATGCTTTTTGGCAAAGCCACGCTCGGTCCATCGCGAGGAGTCGAAGGTATAGCGCGGGCCGGCCATCAGGATGAACTGGCTCAGATTCACGCCCGGAGTGATATCGGAGGCATGGTTCAGCGTCAGATTTCCAGCGATGCCAAGCCCCCGATAGAACGTTGCCGCCACATCTCCACTGCCACCATTCAGCCAGAAGCACCCGCAGTTGGAAGGCGCAATCTTGGTCCGCTCCGCCGTATACGTCACCGCATAGTCAAGGGAGCGAAGATGCAGCTTCGTATCGGGCTTTTCTGTCTTCTGCATGGTCTGCGCGGCTGCCATCGTGTTCCAACCACCCATCATTGCGCTCATTACGGCGCTCATTACGGCTCCGGCAAGGAGCGCACTGCCAAATCGTTTCTTGTGCGTCATGACTTCTCCTTTACTGGACGTTGAGTGTGACGGTCGTGGAGTGGACGAGCGCTCCGGAGGTTCCCGTAATGCTCACCGTGTAGGTATGCTCCGCCTGGCCAAAGTAGCCGGTCGTGGTTCCGCAACCGGACAAGCCGGCCACCGTACCCAGACCCACCATCAGCAGCAGCGCCAGAGTCACAGCGCGGCCCATCCGTTTGCCCATCTTGCGCATCCTTCGGGTAAACGGCAGCAGCAGCACGCCCAGTGCAATCGGAGCCAGTCCTCTGCCCCATGGTTGTCCTGTCGGCTTGCCGGGTTGCGGCCTGCTGCTGTGGTGCAGTGCAGCCATGGTCGTGTTCGGCACCAGCACCTTCAGGGTCACATTCGTGGGTCCGGAACCGGCCTGAATCGAGGTTGGCGAAAGCGTGTAGGTTGCTCCTGTCGGCAGCCCGCTCACGCTCAACGCAACGTTGGCCGGGAAGGTTGTGGCACCCGTCGGACTCAGCGTGAACACATAGCTCGCCGTTCCTCCCGGAACAGCCGTTGCCGTTGTTGCGCCGCCGGCCGAGGTGGAGATGGTCAGGTTGAAGTCCTGCACCGTCTGTACCAGTGCAGGGCTGGTTGCCGCCACATGGTTGGCATCTCCGGAATACACCGCCGTGATCGTGTGCGTCCCGGTCGTCAGTGCAGAGGTCGTCAGCACCGCCATGCCATTTGCCAGCGCAGCCGCACCAATCGGAGTGCTCGTCGTGGAACCGTCAAAGAAGCTGACCGTCCCCGTCGGCATGCCCGCCACCGAAGCCACTGTCGCCGTGAAGGTGACCGGATTCTGCACCAGCACCGTGTTGGACGAGGTGGTCAGCGAGATCCCCGCCGCAGCCTTGTTCACCACCAGACTCACCGTCGCCGTCGCCGTCTTGTACGTCGTCGTGCTGGTGGGCGTAAAGGTTGCCGTCAGCGTGTACATTCCCGCCAGCAGAACCGTAGTACCATTCACAGCCGTTGCACCGCCGCCGGCCATCGTCGCCGTGTAGGTCATCGTGCCCGGCACTACCGTTGTGCCGTTCATCGCGACTGCATTCAGCACACCCTCCAGATTGGTTCCATACGTGATCGCAGCAGGCTGCGCCCAGCTGATCGTCGGCTGAATCTGGTTGACCACCAGTTGCACCGCCACCGGTGTTGTGGAAGCGGCATAGTTCCCATCTCCGCCATAGCTCAGATCCACCGTATACGTTCCAGGCGCCAGCGTACTCGGCACCGAAACACTGCCCGCCCCCGAGCTCAGCGTGATCGTTCCCGTGGCAACTGTGACGCTGGAAGCGTTCACGATGCTATAGGTCACCGTCGCACTCGGAGCCACAATGCCTGCTCCGGAGTATTGTCCGGCAACCGCAACCGGAATCGAACCACTCTGACCATCCGCCACGCTGATGCTCTGCTGCTGTGTCGTCAGTGTCGCCGCGGCCTTGTTCACCGTCAGCATCACAGACCCGTTCAGCACGCTGTAGTCCGTGTTATCCGTCGGAGTAAAGTTCACCTGCAGCGTATGTGTTCCGGGCGTCAGATACGTGCCCAGCGCTGGCGTGTATACCGTCGTTCCCGCCAGAGCCTGACCATTCACACCCAGCACCGTCGCATTCAGTTGCGTTGCACTCAGCGGCACTCCGTAGGAGATCGCAGTCGGCGTTGTCCACTTCAGCACGGGAGCTGCCGGGTTCACCGTGATCCCAACCGCATCCTGTGCCGTCGTGTAGTCCGTCGTATCCGTCGGTGTAAACACCACGCCCAGCGACTGAATCACTCCCGCACCCTTGGCACTCAAAACCGTGCCTGCCGTCGGCGAGTAGGTGAACGTTCCCGCCAGCGTCGTCCCTCCAACGCCCGTTGCCGTCGCGTCCAACTGCGTCGCACTCAACGCTGTCCCATAGGCAATCGCTGCCGGCTTGGCCCAGGCAAGCGTCGGTGTCGCCTTGTTCACCACCACCGTCTGCGTCACCTGGCTGGCTGCGGAGTAATTGGTATTGCCTGCCTGATTGGCAGCAATCACAATCGTTCCGGCACCCGTGATGCTCAGCTGGCTTCCGTTGATCGTACCCGGTCCGGAGACAACACTGAACGTCACTGGAAGATTCGATGTCGCCGTCGCTGACAGCGATATCGGACTCGAACCATACGTCACCGACGACGCAGGCGATGTGAAGGTGATCGTCTGCGCAATCTGACTCACCACCACGCTTACCTGAATCGTTGTTGCCGAGCCGTAGTTGCCATCCCCGCCATAGCTGATCGTCGCCGTGTACGTACCGGGGGCCAGCGTATTGGGAACCGCCACGGTGGCAGCTCCGTTGCTGATCGTTGCCGTACCCGTAACTCCCGAACCAATGCTGTAGCTCACCGTTCCGCTCGGCGTCGAAATACCCGTGCCGCTATACTGACCCGCCAGATTGATCGCAATCGTCCCGGCAGTCCCCTGCGTCAGTTGCACTGGCTGCTTTGCCGGGCCGCTCAACGTCGCACTGGCCTTGGTCACCGTCACGTACGGCGTGGCTGTTGCCTTGAACGTTGCATTGAAGTTCGTGTCCCCCGGGTAGGAGGCACTGAAGAAGTGCGTTCCAACAGCCGGAGACAGATTCGTCAGCTTCGCCGAGCCGCTGCTCACCGCAGCCGAACTAAACTGGCTTCCGTTGTCGTAGAACAGCATGCCCGCCGTCGGCGTTGTTCCTGCCACGCTTGCCGGGGCAAAGGTTGCTGTCAGCGACTCCGGCTGGCCATAGACCAGCGTCGACGATCCCTCACTCAGCGTCACCGTCGGCGTGGCCTTCAGATTGAACAGCGAAAAGCCTGCTGCCGCTGAAGTTCCCGCAGCCTTCGCCGCCACCGTATAGGCCGTCGCACTTGCGGTTCCGTTGGCCGTCGCCGTCACCGAGCAGACGCCCACCGGCGCCGTCGTGGACGTGGTGCAGCTCGCCGCTGAAAGTACTGCACTGGCACCCGTCGCAGGCGGCGTAAAGCTCACCACCACTCCGCCCACAGGGTTCGAGTACGCATCCGTTACCTGCACCTGCAGCGCCGTGGAGAATGCCGCCCCGATTACCGCGCTCTGCGTCGCGCCGGAGAGAACTGTGATTTTGCTTGCTCCAGCAGCTTCCACATTGATGTTATTACTGATTATGCTAGATGATCCACTGGAATCCGCTACTGAGATGGTTTGTGTTCCAGTAGTCTTCAGCGTGACAGTAAATGTACCCACGCCGCTCGTCAACGTTGGTGCGGATGGAAGTACGGCATTCGGGTCACTGGAGGTGATTTTCACTTGCCCGTTATAGCTTGTGTCTATCTCAGAGTTATTGGAACTGAAGTAAGCTGTTACCGAGACAGGAAAGCTAATCCCGGCAGTTGTAGTTGTCGGAGGACCGGATGTAAATGCAAAGTGATTAAATGGTGAGCCAACTGTTGTACCTTCATTAAATACTAAATTATTAGCAGTATCTTGAACGGTCAGCGTATGAGACCCTGAAGCTGAAAAAGTGATGTTAAATATTTTTGTGCCCGCATCTGACGCAGTGAAAGTGTAGTCCGCGGGAAGCGACGCTAAACCGTCCGCCGGAGATAAGCTGAAGTGAACCGTCCCGGTGTAGCTCGCAAAAAGATTACCATGTGAATCAACCGCAGATACGGTTACCGGATATGCGGTACCAGAGTCAGCCGGATTGGGTAAGTTGGAAAGCTGCAAATCTGCAACGCCTGGAGCGGCAACTCCTGCCATCGGTACCGAAATAGTGCCGCCAGGCAGATTGCCCGTATATGTCAGGCTCCCACTGATTGAGCCTGATGACTGGTGAGGCTGGAAAGCAACAACAACGGAACAATCCAAGCCAATATCAACTACTCCCGAAGAGCCGGTTGCGCACGCATTGAACGCACTATTGCCCAGCAATGTAAAGCTGGATCCTGTGTAGGGGTTTGTCCCATTTGAAGGCGTTGTCAGTTCAAGCGGAGCGTTGCCGATATTGGTTGTAGTTACGGTTTGGCCTGGAGAGGTGCTGCCCATAGCCTGTGACCCGAAAGACAGTGTTGAAGCGGCCATGCTCCACTTCCGAACTGAAGCGCCGACGTACTGCGCAGGCGATGTTGTGGATTGCCTTATATAGTTTTCGCTGATATAAACGTCTCCCGTCCCGTTCAAAGCAACGGATGACGGTTTCGCAAGTTCGGATGATAAAGCAGGACCATTCTTCTCACCCACTACACCCGTTCCAGTCAACACATATGCATAACCTGAAGGTGTAAACACGAAAACACGACTATCGAGATTTGTGTCATAGGCGCTGCTTGGAGCCGAAGGCAGATAGACATTTCCGCTGGAATCGACCGCAAGCATACCAACGGCTTTCGCAAAATTTACTGATAGGTTCGACGTTGTACTTGAATTTCCGGATTGCCAATATGGAAGCGAAGAAGTATTGTCGCTAGCGATTGAACCGGATCCGGCAAATGGATGCACCTTCCCTGCAGTGTCAATTTTGAAAATTTGATTGTACACTTGATCAAAGTAATAAAAATTTCCAGAACCATCAAATCCCATTCCCCATGGCGTACCGATTACCGCACTTGTCGCTGGAGTCCCATCAGCAGGTGCTGATTTTCCTGAAGAGGGTGTTGTGTTCCCTGCGAAGACTGATATATTACCATCTGGATCAAGCTTTAAAATCATTGAATAATAACTCGTCAGGACGCTGTCATGATAGGCACCAACGTAAATATTCCCTAGCCCGTCTGTTGCAAGAGTCGTGAGGTTACCCAAGCTTGCTGCACCCAGATTGTGAATATTTCCTGATGTATTGGGTGCTCCTATGTTACCACCTGTTCCTGGAACCTGAGCCGTCACGTAACCGGTCGCTAAATCGATGGTAGCGAGTCCCTCGTTGCTTTCGTCTATAAACCATAAAAGACCGGCACCGTCCAGTACAATCGATTCCGGCGCATTAACGCTCGCTGTCGAAGCAGCCAGTGTTGAATTCGACGTGGGATAGCCACAGCTGTAATTAGTTCCGCAACTCGTGCGATATGTTCCAAGCAGCGTAGAAACAACTCCGGCGGGAGTAATCTTATATATTGCCTCCCCAGCTAAATCGTCCATATACATATTGCCGGACGCATCAAACACAATTTGATACGGCTCCAAAAACCCGGCAGAAGTTCCAGAAAGACCTGACGGATTGGTCAAGGAGTAAGTTCCGGTTCCTACAAATGTTGACACTGTTGGAGACGTGAACCCAAGTTGCGCCCCGATACCAAAGCCGGTGACATAGCCCGAGGCAACGATGCGATTTGATGAATCCCGAAGTACCGCTGCTCCAAGTCGTGTTCCAGGCACAAGCGGAGAAAATGTAATGTCAACATTACAGCTATCATTAGCGCTATAAGTTTTCGCTACACACAGTGTCCCACTGGAATCCGGTGTGGTGGCCTGGAAGTCTTTATTTGGTGCTCCCTGAGTCACAACGCTTACAGAGGCAATAGAGACTGATTTGGTAAATATGAATGTAATCGTTCTTGTCGCGCTGGACCCAAGGTTGACCGAACCAAAGTTGTAGTTTACCGAACCGTAATCATAGCCAGCGTATTGTGCATCCATATTGACTATACTCAATAATGCAAGGACCAGAATTGAAAATGCACGATAGCCATATCTCCGGAAAATGTGAATATTCGCCCAAGAAATGCTTTCTTGATATGCTCGTTTTTTTGTCATCGCACACTCTCCCAGATCTGGCTAGTCTGTATTGCTGGTCATCAATTGCATTTTCAATGCCTGGAACAACGACTATGCTGCGTGCTAAGGTTCACCTGGTAAGCACGAAGCAACATCAAAGCCTTGAATTCGTGTTGAATTAATCTGTAGTGCTGTCAATGTTGTTGCATTATCAGCATAGTCATTCAATAAAATCAGAAGCTGGCTAGATGGGAATAGTTTTCCATTCTCCCAAAGCCAGCCAAGATTGTAGTTGTCAAAAGAGGCTTTGGTTGCCATCAACGGGGAACCGGCAAGCGATGATGTCACAAGAGCATCCAAAACGACTTCCGGAATCGATGTAGCAGTTGCCTGGCATTGCAAGACAGTATAGTTATTGGAGATATCAGGATTAACTGCCATGCTTTGAAACTGCTGCACAATGGGCATCGGATCTAGTGTGGCATAAAGCTCGTCTGAATATGAATCCGATTTGCTCGCTGAATACAGGGTTGCATTTGTCATCTGATAGAGGAAAACAATCTGATTGCTAGTGATTGCAGCGGGTTGAGTCTGCCCCTGAGGGATGACCGCATTGGGGGAGGTATTGATGACCCCTGCGATACAACTGGTCGGGATCTCCTTCACCAGTTGGTTGCCGGTATCGCCAACAAAGACATCCCCGGCTCCGTCCACCGCTACTCCTTGGGGACTTTTGTAGCCGCTGCCCAGCGTCAGGATGGTCGGATTCGCAGGAATGGACCCATTCACCGCGACGATCTCCTTCACCAGACTGTTATTGGTATCGGCAACAAACACATCTCCGGCTTTGTCCACCGCCACTCCGCCGGGACCGCTGAACCCGCTGCCCAGCGTACTCACCGTACCGGCGAACTGAACCGACTCGGGAGTCGCAGAGGCCGCTGTAGCCAGCACGGGCATGCCCAATGCCAACAGACCTGACACTGCCCAACCTCCGCGCAGACCCATGCGCAGACCACCCCGCCGACCGGACGCATTCCGGGACGCACTCTGCCGGGAGAGCTCCGGCAACGAGTGGGAATCGGTGGGCTGATTCAGATTCAGGGAAGCGTACAGGGGGGAGACAAGACGAGTGCCGAAGGCGGAAACACGCAGAGCCATGGTGTGCATTCTCTTTCCAGAAGAAAACCCATTCGCTGGGCTTGGGGTCGTGGGGATGGAAGTTGCGGATACTTGAGTCAAAGGTGGGATCGCCGGGGAATCCAGCAGTCGGGCATGGGGCGCGCTATCCTGCCGGGCAGGCTGCCAGGGACAACCCGGCGTAGCTGCCATGACGAGTCCCCCGGACTCGACCTTCCGGCCAAAAGTCTGCTTGCGCTGCCCCGCTGTCATGCTCCCTGAGCTCCCCTTCGCAACCCTGACCCGGGACACGGCAATCGCCCAGTGGCGACCTGAAACAGTCACGGCAGCGCACAGAAAACCGCGCGTCTTTCGCCGCTTTTGTCCCAAAAAAGAATTGCGATGGGGTTAACTTAGCAGACAAGTGTCCCAAAACGGCATACAGAAACAATCCTTTCTTTCTCCATTCTTTCTGTAGACCGCTCTCTAAGTGATTGATTCTTCAATATAGCTACGTATCATACCCCTCGCTGAAGACCGGTTGTCTCCCTGCGCGCCTTGGTTACCAGCAAACCAAGGTTATCCCCGGCTGCCTGGCGCTCCACCTGTTGCAGCGTCCGCCGAGCCTCCGCTGTCTGCCCCGCATGCATCTGGACATCTCCGATCGCCAGACGAATGGAAAGCTGGAGCGGTACGTCGCCAATCTCTGCGGCGCGTCGCAACTGCTGTTGCAGGTCGGCCAGAGCCTGCGCCGTCCGTCCGCGCCCGGCCGCAATCCGGTCTGCCATCACCGAATCCGGGATCAGGTAGGTGCGCGTATTCTTCGATCCGCGCGCAAAGGCCAGAGCCTTGTCGATGGCCGCCTGTGCCCCGTCCAGATCCCCCTGCTTCAGGTCGCAGAGCGCCACCAGCCGCCAGGCCTCCGCGCCGGGATGTGCTGTCCGGGCCTGCTCGGCCAGCATCGTCATCGCCTGCCTGGCCTCCGCCAGCCTGCCTTCGTCAATCAGCAGTGCTCCTTTGGCCACCTGCTCGTATTCCAGCCGCTCTCCCAGCAGGACATGCATCCCCATTGCCTCGCGATCCAGCTTTTCCGCCGCTTCCAGGTTGCCGGCTCCGGTCTCCAGAACCTCCATGTGCGACAGAATCTTGGCAATCGCATAGCCGCCGTCGATCTGCCGGACCACCTCCATCGACTGCTGGTAATCCTTCCGGGCTCTGTCAATTTCGCCCTGTGCGTAGTGAATATCCCCCAGATCCAGTTCCATCGTGCTGACCGCATCCAGATTATGGATCTGGTTGGCCAGTTGCAGTCCGGTTTCGGCCTCCTGCTCGGCCTCCTGCAACTGGTCCTCGTTCAGCGCCACATAGATCAGGTCCATCTGCGCCCCAATGCCCAGTCCCGGCGCATGGAGCTGTCCGGCAATGTCAATCGCCTGGTGGAATGCCTGCTTGGCCGCGCTCCAGTCCTCGGTATAGGTATAGGCGCAGCCCAGTTCGGACAGCGCATTGATCTCCCCGGCCAGCGCCCCCGCATCCTTATACATCTGGATCGCATGCGTCAGAGCTGGAACCGCTTCCGGATCCTTGCGCAGCCCTTTTTCCGCACCACGCGCCGTCAGCACCCCGGCCAGCTCCACCGTATCGTCGGTTTCCTCGGCAATCGCCTGTGCCGCATCGTAGTCGGTCATGGCATTGTCATAGTTTCCCAACCGTATCCAGACCGCTCCCTCCGTGGACAAACCCCGACTCAACAGGAACTCCGAGCCAGTTGCCCGCGCCAGGCGAATCTGCTGCCCGGAATACAGCAGTGCCCCGCGCCAATCCCCCATCGCCGAGGCGGCGGCGGCCTGCTGCATCGGCACACGCGGATCATTCCCTGCTTCCGACGATGACTTCAGCAGAGCTTGCAAGCTCTGCGCGGCCTGGTCCGGGTGGCCGGCCCGAGTCAGGCACTCCGCCAGCGCCAGCGGGTAGTCCATATCGTCCGGGAATTGCTTCACCAGCCGGGTATAGGCATCGATCGCCCTTGGCCAGTCCGACCCAATCCGATAACTCTCCGCCTGAAAGGCAAGCCGCTGCGCGACCGGCAGCGTCGTATCGGTCTCCAGCGCCAGCCGTGACTCCGCCGAGGCCTGCTCGGCATAGCCCATCGCCTCCCAGGTTGCACCCAGCGCAGAGTGGGCCTGCGGAAACGAGGGGTGGGCAATCACCGCCCGGCTCAGCAGCGTCCGGGCGTCGTTCAGCTGCCCTGTTTCCAGGGCATGAACCCCCTCCAGATAATCCGCAAACCCGGAAACGGCACTTGCGCCATCTTCCAGCAGATAGGTGGAAATCCTTGGATTTGGCGCCTGCTTCAGCGCCCGACGCATCTTCGCCACTGCCTGTTCGGCCACCTCGGCCAGCTTCGGGGTCTCCGTGTCGCTGCTGGTGCTGGTTACCACGCGTCCGGAATCCGTATCCCGCATCTGCAGATCAAAACGAATCTGATCCCCGGTCTCCAGATACGAGCCCGTCACCACATACCGGCAGTGCAGGATTCTGCCCAATGCGTGAATCGTTGCCGGGTCATACTCCCGCGCGGCACCAATCCGCAGATCCTGCTCCGCCTCCGTCACGCGCCGTGGCTGGATAAGACGCACGGCATCATCGCCGCCCAGGCCTGCCGAGAGCGTCTCGCGCATCCCCTCGGCAATCCACGCATGCTCGCCATCCTGGGACAGATCCTGCAGATACAAGACCGCAACCGAGGGGCGCAAACCCATCCGATGCCCGTTTCCATACACATAGGCGGTTGCTGCAATCCCCGTCGCCACCAGCAGCGGAATGGCCACCTTCGACCGCACCCATCGGAATCCCCAACGCCTGCGCACAGGCACAACGGGCTCAGGCGAAGCCAATACGGATTCTGACCCAGCAACCGCAGGCCGACCGGCCTCTGTCTCGCCTGCTTCAGCCGCCTCGCTTTGCCCTGGCTCCATCGGCAGGACATCCATCCGGACCGGCGACTCTTGCTCGGCAGCCACCAAACCGTGCTCCGTCCGCTCGGCCTGTGCCACCAGCATCGGCGCCACCGATTCCACTGCCTCCGCAGGCCCTACAAACTGATATCCGCGCTTGGGAAAGGTCTTGATCGGATCGATCCCACGCAGATGCGTGCGCAGAATCGTGCGCAGCACTCCCACATTGCGCGTCAGGTTGGACTCGTCCACATACGTCTGGCCCCAGACCTGCTCCATGAGCGTTTCGCGCGGGACCACATCCCCGGCATGTTCCAGCAAAACGACAAGGATCTCCACGACCTTCGGCGGCACCTGCACCACCGTCTGCCCGTCATAAATAATCTTCTTATCCGCATCCACCAGCAGAGAATCAATGGCAAAGCGTTTCACAATACAACCTTCTGAGGGAGCAACAGAATGCGTGGAATAGCTACGGTGGAACGATCATTTTTCAAACGAGATATCGGTTTTCAACCCTGGCTGCCAGCCATCTGAAGATCCCGGATTCCCCGCCGGGTACATTCCTCGGTATTTCTGAAACCTGCCGACTCCGGTACCTGCAATGCACCTGCCAGGAAACCCCAATTGCAATTCAGCTATCCGCTTCTGCAGGCAAGATCCGCTTATCCCCTGACATACCTGCGGACATCTGATCCGGATGCGGATCCATCCCTCGGGAAAATATGGAACTTTGATCGAAAGATGTAGAAATAGACCAAGCCAAGTGTAATGCGCTCATGGCAAAGCGGATATACCACATAGGTAATGCAATGTGGCGGGAAAAAGTAACACCCATGCCTCCTGAACCCTCCCATTTCCCTGCAACACGGCCGGCACGCAAAACAGCCGCCCGGGGGATAACCCTCAGGCGGCTGTGGGAGTGATCTTCCTGCTGCAATCAGTGGCTGTTGGCAACCACCGGCAGTGAGAGATAGCTGGCCTTGCCCGGCTCGTGCCAGATGCGCTGGGTCGCCGGCCGGAAATCCCCCGGCTTGGCGTAGAAGAGATTTGGGACAAAGCTTTGCGGGTTTCGGTCATAGAGCGGGAACAGCGTGGACTGCACCTGCACCATGATGCGATGCCCGGGCTGGAAGGTGTGATCCACATTGGGCAGGGCAAAGGTATACTCCAGCGGCTGGTTCGGTGCAATCGCCTGCGGATGCTCGAAGCTGGTGCGATAGCGGCCGCGGAAGATATCGATCCCGATCGGCATCTCGTAGCCATTCATGTCCGGCTGCTGGCCCAGCGTACCCGGGAAGGTTCCCGCGGCATCGTCGCGCGGCGGCTGGCTGTTGGGATAGACATCGATCAGCTTGACCACCCAGTCGGAGTCCGTGCCGCTGGTGGAGGCCATCAGGTGGACCATCGGCTCGCCGGCCAGCTTCATCGGCTTGGTCAGCGGCGCCGTCTCGTAGGTCAGCACGTCGGGTCGGCCATCCACAAACCGCTGGTCGGTCAGCAGCCAGGTACGCCATCCGCTGCCCTCGCCCACCACCGGACGCGGACGATACGGCACCGGCTTGCCCGGATCGGAAACATACTCGTCATAGTGGCTCGCGTTGCTGTTGGAAGCGTCGCTGGTCGGGGCATGAAAGGAGAGCCTGCCACCGGCCTCAAGATAGAGCGGCCGGGCAGTGCTGGCGCAGCCGGAGTCGCAGCTCTGCGGCCACTTGGCATAGGTATCCCAGCGGTCTGCGCCCGTGTCATAGATCCAGACCGGCGGCGTATCCGCCTTGGCCGAGCCGGGCTTCAGATACTGGTTGAAGAATGGGAGCAGCACATTGCGCCGCCACTGCTCGGCCGTATCCGTCGCCCACACAAAGGGGCCAATCGCGCGGCCCTGCCGATTGATCTGCGAGTGAAACCATGGCCCGATGACCAGAAAGTTCTTCGTGTTGGACGTGTCCTGCGACTCCCAGGCGCGATAGCTGTGGTTGGCTCCGTACATATCCTCCTGATCCCACTCGCCCTGCTCCCACATCGTCGGCACCGTCAGCGGCGTCTTCGCAATGCGCTTGTCGAGCGCCTGCGACTGCCAGAAGCCGTCATAGGCGGGATGATCCTCAATGTCCTTCCAGAATGGCAGCGTGTCCATGTTGCGGGCGCGGGCAAAGTCTCCGGCCGTTCCTGCCTCCAGAAAATTGGTGTAGTCATCGCCCGGGTGCGGCACCATCTCGCCATTGCCCCGTCGCGAGGTCTGCATCAGCACATAGTCGATATTGGGCTGGCGAAACGCCCCGTAGTGGAACCAGTCATCGCCCATCCAGCCATCGACCATCGGACTCTCCGGAGCCGTCACCTTCAGCGCCGGATGCGGATGCAGCAGCGCCATGACCACCGTGAACCCCTCGTAGGAGCTGCCGATCATGCCCACGCGTCCGTTGGACTCCGGCACATGCTTCACCAGCCAGTCAATCGTGTCCCAGCCGTCGGTTGTGTCATCGGCACCGCTGTTGTTGTAGCCGGAGCCAAGCGGCGGCGGCGTCATCAGATATGCGCCCTCCGAGCCGTACTTGCCGCGCACATCCTGGTAGACGCGGATATATCCGGCACGCACAAAATCCTGGTCAGAGAGCGGAAGCGCGTCGATCAGGTGCAGCGCATCCGGGGTACCGATGCGGTGCGCGGCATCGTACGGGGTTCGCGTCAGCACAATCGGCGCATCGTGCGCGCCACGGGGAATCCAGATGACCGTGTAGAGCTTGACGCCATCGCGCATCGGCACCATCTCCACCCGCTTGGTGTAGTCCCGATCCGCCTTGGGCGGCTCGTAGTGGTCATTCCGGTCGTTGGTGTAGAGCTTCTGCTGGGCTGCCGCCGCCAGCCCCATCCCGGCAAGCAAGCCCACGGCCACTGCTGTCTTCACAACGTTCATGCTGACTCATCCCTCTGGCTAAGATTGTTTCGGCTTTGGATTTCTGCTGAGCGATCGATCCCCGGAGTGCATTGCCACCCGCATCCGCAATGCCGCATACCGCCAGCTTCGACTTCCATCCCAACATGCTACGCCCGCAGAGAGCCGATCCGAAGAAACTTCGGGAGGAATCATTCGCCAGCGGCAGACTCGCGCCGGGATCTCAGGCCAACACCGGCTCCTCGGCACGATCGCTCTCCGGGGCTGGCATCCGGTGGCACTGCCCTTCAGAAATCATGCGAAACGGCGTCGGCGGAGGGTTGCGCCGCAACTCCGCCTCAAGCGCCAGCACCGGGTCCAGTTCGCCATCGTCGGCCAGTGAGAAGGTGCCGTAGTGGATGGCAATCGACTCCTCGGGCTGCAGGATGCGATGCACGGCAACCGCCTCCGCCGGACTCATGTGCACACTGCCCATGAACCACTCCGGCTGATAGGCTCCAATCGGCAGCATGGCCAGCCGGATCGGTCCCAGGTCGCGGGCAATCTCGGAAAAGAATGGTCCAAAGCCGGAGTCTCCGGCAAAGTACAGCGTGCCCGAAGGCAGCGCCACCGCCCAGCCGCACCACAGCGTCCGGTAGCGGTCCAACAGGCCGCGCGCGGCAAAGTGCTGCGCACGCACACAGTGCAGGGTGGCAGCGCCAAAGGGCGCGCTCTGCCTCCAGTCCAGCTCCACAATCTGCCGAAAGCCCAGCCTGCGCAGCAGCCGCGCCAGCCCCAGCGGACAGGCAATCGCCGGAGCATCCCGCTGCACCAGATGCCGCAGCGTGGGCAGATCGCAATGGTCGTAGTGGTTGTGGCTCAGCAGGATCAGATCGATCTTCGGCAGCTCTTCCAGACGGATGCCGGCCATGCGGTGGCGACGCGGACCAGCCCAGGACACCGGGCTGCAGCGCTCACTCCAGATCGGGTCGGTCAGAATATTCAGCCCCTCGGTCTGCAACAGTACGGTCGAGTGGCCAACGAAGGTGACGGCCAGTTCTCCGCCCATCACGCGTGGCTCCGGGGCAGCGCCGGCAGGGGCGGGAATCGTCCGTCGCCACGGGCCCGGAACGCTTGTACGCCGCCAGCGCAGCACATCTTTCAGCGTGTGGGGAGCGATGCCGGGATTGAAGAATCTTCCGTTGCGGCAGTGGTCCGAATCGGGATATCGCATGCGCCTCTGGGATTTCCCGACGCACCAGGCCTCAGCGCTGGCGAAGAATCGCAGCGGCAATCGCCAGGCTCTGCGCGTCGGTAAGAGTTTCGTGACCTGGCATCTCCGTGCCGGGGATGCCATATTTACTGATGCGCGCAAGGGCAACAAGTTGCAAAGAAGGATCTGCCGCAGCTTCCACTCCTGGAATCGTCGGCGAAACCGGACCGGCAGCCAGCGCCGCGAATGCCGGAGCAAACGGCCGGCCTGCCGTCCCGCTGTGGCAATGGGCGCAAAATTCCCCGTAGAGCTGGCTGCCGTCCAGCCTGCGGCTCTCTGCCATCGCCGCAGACGAGGGCTGCCAACTGCGCATCCATGCCGCCCGCTGCGCTGCCGCTCCCGGCGCATGCAGGCTGGAAAGATAGGCCACCAGCGCTGCGCCCCGCGGGCTGGAAAACAGTCCGGCATAGCTGGGCATCGGCGAACCTGGAGACAGCGCTCGCGGATCTTCCAGATGCAGTTGCAGCCAGAGCGGCGTGCGGCGTGCCCCCACCTGGGCCAGATCCGGACCCTGTCGGCGATTGCCAATCAGCGGCGGACGCTGCTGACGAATCTCAGCCAGCGACGAAGCAGGCCCCCACAGCGCCACGTCCGGCGAATCCGGCCGCACATACTGCGAGTGGCAATGGATGCATCCCTCTGCGATGTAGACCTGCCTTCCCTGCTCCACCAGCGGGACCGGCTGCTGCGTCGGCTGGCGCTGCAGGCTCCAAGCCACCGCCATCCCGGCAAGGATCAGGGCCAACTGCGCATACCCGGAGGCAGAGAGGCGCAGCGGAAACACAAACAGCAGGCAGGCTGCCAGCACAAACCATACCGGCACATGATGCAGATTCTGAGCCATGCCTATGCCCAGCGCCGAGCCCATCCATCCGGCCACGGCGTAGAGCGCTCCGGCGCGACGGCCGGCAGCGGGACCCGCCAGCAGCAAGGCCGGTGTTGCCACCAGCGCCACCGAGTAAAGCGAAACCCCCACCGGATACAGCAGCGCGGCCAGACCGATCATGCCCGGATGCGCCAACGCAAGACAGGCCAGCCCCAGAATGCCCAGAGCCAGCGTCAGCGTGATGCGCAGTCCGTGCCGCTGCAGCAGCCACACCGCCAGCAGTGCCGCTGCCAGATGCAGGCCTCCGGTCCGCATCAGGTGCAGGTCGCCGGACCAGGTTCCGGCCTTCAGCACCGGGGAGTTCTGGATGATGTAAAACGCCGCAGAATCCAGCCAGACCAGCGCCGTGAACCAGACCACGAGCCACGGAAAGGGTGGCAGCATGTGTGGCACCGCGGACGTGGCCGGTCCCACCCGCTGCATCGCAGTGGGCTCCGGATACAGCTTCGAGAGCCGGGCCAGCACAGCAGCCGCAAAGCACAGCAGCGCGGCCACCGTCGCAATCCCGCTTGCGGATGCCTGGAAAAGCGGCGGAAGGTTGCAGACCAGGTAACCCAAACCCGTGCCCCAGCCCACCTTCCACAGCGGATGGCCCGGCCCGGTCCAGCGCGGCAGATGCGTGACCAGCGTGACCGTAAGCAGGCCCAGAGCCAGCCCGATGCCTGCGGCCACCATCGTCGCCAGCAACGGCGTCAGCGGCAGCATCGTCAGCACAGCCGCAAAGCCACAGCCCCAGAAGGCAAGCTGCAGGCGCAGCCGAGGGCAGGACCATCGACTCACACGCGGAGTCAGCAGGCTGATGCCGACTCCGCCCAAAGCCATGGCTCCCATCACCGGTCGCAGCATCGGCTGCGTCAGTCCCAGCTCGGCCAGCCGGCGCAGAAATCCAAACTGCGCAAAGATGAGGAAATAGACATAGGTGATGGCAACAAAGAGCGTCCCGGGCAGCGCCGCCAGCACGGAATCCGCCACCGGAGTCCTGTCCTGCGATCTCTCAGCCATGGGACCTCGCATCGGGGATTTCACGCGGCATCAGCCAGCCCAGTCGCAGGCCGGTCCACTGCAGTCCGGCATACAGGCCATCGGTCAGCGCCACACTGATCCACCGTGGCTCCAGCGCATGCCGCCCAAGCTCCACCAGCACAAAGACGGCCACCAGCGTGCGCACCAGTGCCGTGATCTCCCACTGCGTCCTCCATCGGATCGCGGCCGTCGGCTGCGAAGAGAAGGCCACCAGCCAGTAGCTCAATCCCACCGCCAGCACAAACACCCCAATGTACTGCAGAAACACGATCGGCTCCGGAGCCACGGTCAGGCCCATCCAGCCCAGCGTCAGGCGCGGCGCCAGCAGCAGCGCTGCTCCCGTTGCCGCGTCGGAGCCACCAGCCACCAGTTGATACCCCAGCAGCAGTCTTCGCTTCATGGCGGATTCCCTTCGCTTCTCCTTACGCTCGCCACCGTTGTGCCGCACAGTCGGCATGGGCCGCACATTCGTCGGCATGGTCCGCATATTCTTTGACGCGAACGCTGCAGCAGCACTCCCTGCCTGCCCACCCGCTTGCGCACCGGCCAACGAAAAGAGCCAGTCGGCTCCCGCAGCCGTCATCGCCATCCCCTGCAGCAGCCGCAGCAGATACAGGCCATTCCGCACGGGGCCGGGAACCATGGTAAACGCCGGATCGGCACCCTCCACCCATCCGGCAGCCGAAAACAGCACCACATAGAGCAGCGCCGCCAGATTCCAGGTCCAGAACGACCACCTGCCATCCAGCCGCGCACCTGCATCGCCCAGCAGCACAATCGCCACCACCAGCAGCAGGCTGGTCACAAAACCAGCCATCGCCAGAATGGAATGTGCCACCAGCGCGTCGGTGAACTTGATGCGATCCAGAACTCCCGGCAGAAAGCTGATGCACCCGGCCACCACCAGCAGCGCCCACCACGCCTGCGTGGCCCGCAGCCACCGACGCGCCGCAGCCGGCCAGCAGAAACACTCCAGATAGGCCGGCGTCAGAATCGCCCACGGCAGCAGCGACAGAACCGCCAGATACTCCACCGGCAGGTGATGACTGGCATCGGCGCCACCGCTCAGCCGCGGCAGCACCGCCAGCACTGCCATCTCCACCAGGAAATAGCCCACGTTCAGCGCCACCGCAGCGCGAACCCGTCCCTGCAGCGGTCGCCGCCGGACCAGCGCCAGCGGCAGCAGAAACAGAATCAGCACAATGGCCAGCGAGGACTCCAGCTGACTGGCTCCCGTCGGTCCACCGGTCGACGGATTCACCGCCGGATAGATGGCCGGATCGGTGGCCCGATACAGCAGGAACGGCACCGCCGCCAGCAGCAAAAGTCCAAATCCGGCCAGCAGCCGATGCATCCGCTGCAACACGGAAAACCCCTGCCCGTAGGCAACCGTCAGCGCCAGCCAAAGCAGGCCCAGCGCAAACGGAAACAGCATGCGCGGATAGCCGCTCCAGTCCAGAAACAGCTTGCCCGTCACCCGGCCATGCAGCCAGTCCAGCGAGCCTGCCGCCAGCGCAATCGTCCACAGCCAGACCGCAGCCCGTGCCATGGTGGCTGCCGCAGCGCTCTCGAGCCGATACAGCGGAAACAGCCAGGCCACCAGCGGCAGCGCCACCCAGCCATACAGCTCGGCGTTCATGTGAACCGGCATCCAGCGGCCATAGGTCAGCGGACCCAGGAAATGCCCCGCATGCGGAAACAGCAGCAGCACCGCCAGCCCATCGCCGATCAGGTTGGCCAGCAGCAGCCAGGCGAAGGCATGCAGCAGGGTGAAGCGCACCAGCTCAACCCGGTGCGCACTCTGACTGGATGCTGCCACGCGAGCCATGGATTACCCCGCTGTCCGCGCGCCGCTGCCTGCGCCGTCCATCATCTTTCCATCGTGCATCTCCAGCAGCCGATCGCAGCGGGCAGCCAGCGCACGGTCATGCGTCGCCATCACCAGCGTGATCCCTTCGCGGTCCACCAGCTCCAGCAGCAGGGCAAAGATCTGCCGGCTGGTCGCCTCGTCCAGCGCACCGGTTGGCTCGTCGGCCAGCAGAATCGACGGGCGATTCATCAGCGCGCGGCACAGCGCCGTGCGCTGTCGCTCTCCGCCGGAGAGCTTCTGGATCCGCTGCTGCAAACGATGGCTCAGCCCCGTCCGATCCGCCAGCTGGTGCAGCCGCTCCATCGCCTCGGCCCGCGGCACTCCGGCCGCAACCGTGGGAATCAGGCAGTTTTCCGTCAGCGTCAGATCAGGCAGCAGGTTGTGCAGTTGAAAGACAAATCCCACCTGATGGCGCAGCATGTTCTGCACCATCCGCCCCGGACGCAGCGGCTGGCCGCGCACCACGATCTCCCCGGCGTCCGCAGCATCCAGCCCACCCAGCAGATGCAGCAGCGTGCTCTTCCCGCAGCCCGAGGGTCCGCACAGCGCCACCGTCTGCTGCGGATACACCTGCAGGGAGACTCCATGCAGAACCGGGATGGCACCGTTCTCGTACGCCTTGGTCAGTCCCTCGGCCTGCAGAATCGGCTCTTTCGTCGTGGCTTTGGCCTCTGCCATGCTGCTATTCAAAACGCAACGCCTCCACCGGACGCACCCGCATCGCATACGCTGCCGGATACAGCGCTCCGGCAATGCCCGTGCCGGTGGCCAGTGCCGTCACGGCAAGCAGCAGCCCTGGAGACATCGTGGCATCCACATAGCCATGCAGCATGGGCACGGACTTCAGCACCATCACGGCCAGCACTCCCGTTCCCAGCCCCACTACGGAGCCGGTGAACGATACAACCGCGGCCTCGCCCAGAATCAGTGCCGTCAACTGCAGCGGAGAAAATCCGTTCACGCGCAGAATCGCAATCTCGCGAATCCGCGTAAAGACCGACATGATCATCGTGTTGGCAACTCCAAGCCCGCCCATCAACACGCCGGCCAACCCCACCGCCCAGGCCGTGGCCTTCAAAATCTTGAACTGCGAATAGGAGTTGTTGAACTCCTGATCCTCCAGCGCAATCAGCGTGGGAAACTCCCGCTGCAGCCGGGCCTTGAATGCTGCCGCATCGCTGGGATGGTGCAACTTCACCGTGACCACCGAGGCAATGCCCTGCTTGTGAAAGAACCGCTGCGCCGTGGCCAGCGGCATAAAGACGCCGCCATCCTCGAATCCATTGCGCGTGCGCAGAATGCCGCCCACCGTGAAGTGGCCGTTGCCCAGCGCAATCGTGGAGTGCAGTTGCGCATGCAGAAACTCGGCAGCACGTTCGCCCAGCACCACGGAGTCGGCACCCTGCGAGCTGTCCTCAACCTTGCCTGTCGCCTGCCCTGCCGCGTGAAAGGCCGCGTCGGAACCCGCCACCCACGTCGCACGCGTCAGCCGCGTATCGGTCGCCGTCACGCCAAAGCAGGTGATGATCGGCTGCGTCGGACTGGCCACAATCCCAAACAGAACCGGGTTGGCATGCTCCACCAGCGCCCACGTCGGAATGGCATCCATCGCCGACTGGGGAACGCTGGAAAAGAACAGGTCCGCGACATTGCGCTCAAAGACCACAATCTGGCTGTCGGCGGAAAGCAGGCTGGAAAACATGCCCACCGCCCCCTGCAGAATCGTCACCACCGTCAGCATGGCCGCCACGGCAAAGGCAATCCCCGCCACCGAGATCGCGGTGCGGATACGGTGTCGGCTGAGATTGGTCAGGATGAGTCGTAGAAAGATCATGAGGCCAGCGCCAGTGCGGCCAGCCGCGCACGATGCGGCGGATGCAGCGCCAACAGCCGATTCAGTTCCGCATCCATCTGCAGCCGCATCGATGCCAGGAAGGCATACTCCGGATGCACCGTCACCAGCCTGCGCACCGCTCCGGCCGCCAGCCGGATCAGCCGGGCTGTCTTCATGCAGGCCGCATCCAGTCCGCAATCCAGGGCCAGATTCGGTCGCTCCAGCAGCGCATCGCGCCGGGCCGTCTTGCCGCAGGCATCCCCGGTGTGCAGCACATCCTTCAGATCATCCAGAGACTGATACGCCAGCCCCCACAGCACGGCAATCCTCTCCAGGCGCTCGATCAGGCGCGGCGCACTGCCGGCCAGAATTGCCGGCAGCACCAGCGGCAGTCGGATCAGCGAGACCGTTTTGCCCACGGCAATGCTCTGCGGCGAATGGGCGCTGCGGGCCTGGGCATAGTGCAGGTCCAGGCTTTGCCCCTGCAGCAGCCCACCCACGCCCAGATGCTGCTCGACGTAGCGCAGTCCCGCCTGCTGCTGCTCCAGCGGCAGGCCGGCCGCAGCCGACCAGATCATCCCATAGGCGCGGTTGATCAGCGCCAGAGCCGCCAGCATCGCCGCGCCTTCGCCAAATCGCTGATGCACGCACGGCACGCCGCGACGGCTGGTCGCATCATCCATCGCTGGCAGGTCGTCAAAGACCAGCGCCGCCGTGTGGAAGTACTCCATGGCAATGGCAAGCTGGCGTCCGCGCTGCCCTTCGGCATCCAGACCCGTGGCCCGCGCCATCTGCCAGGCCAGCATCGCACGGACCATGCTCCCGGGTCGTGCCAGCGTGGCATGGATGGCAGAGGCCAGGTGCGGCTCCAGATGCTCCGGCAATGCCATGCCGCTCGCGTAGGCCTGCTCCAGTTCAAGGCGCAGGGAAGATTCCGGCAAGGGCATGCATTACTCCTGGAGGTTGAACATTGAGGCGCCGCAATCGTGGGCCGCTTACTGCATTGGACGTTCTTTGGAGTGCCCGGGAAGGGTGCCCGATTCTGAATTTTTTGTCACCGTCCCACATCCCGCTGTCGTTGCCGCTGCTCCATGCCCGCCTTCCACACAGGATGGCACCGGTCTGCTTCTTGCAATAAATGCATTTATCCGCTTGTCCTTTCTGCAATTCATTCTGTAGGATTGGGTGTCCTGAAATCGGGTCTCGGAAGCAGTTTGTAACGATTTCCGGCAGATCGGAC
>JAJZGG010000057.1 GCA_021804965.1 Acidobacteriota bacterium | reverse complement strand
AAGACGCGCTGTGAGTCCGTGGTTCCAACAGCGTAATCCGGGCAGACACCGACCGGAATGTGCGAGGAGACCGAGTAGGTGCTGGACTCAATGCCATCTGCAGTTCCAGTTGGCAGCGTCGTGGCATAGGGATCGATGTTGCATGCCACCCCACCCTGAACGGTATTGCCATCCAGCGAGATGGAGCTGAGAAACGGAATATTCTGCGATACCGTGTAGTAGCGCTGTGCTAGCGGCACGCCCACCATCGTCACTGGCGAGGGATCCACGGGAACGACCAGCTTGAAGGCATCCGGAGCACCCGTCAGCACATCCACCTGATTGGCATTGGCGTCCAGCGCATACAGACCCAGAGAACCGGAGTAGAGGTTCACGATCGGATCAATGCCGGTGTAGGGGCTGAGCGTGCTGAACTGCACGTTTTTCTGTTGCAGATTGGGACTGACAGGAATGTTGGCAACCGTGCCATCGCCATCCAGCGACCAGGCCAGCGAACCACCCGCATTCATGGCAAAGCCAACGGGAGTTACACCCAGAGGCGAGGTAGCCATGACGGTGTCCCCGGAGAAGTCAATCACCGTGCCAATCCCAAGGGTGCTGGTCGATGGAGCCGAGACGACAAAAGCATAGGCCGATGGCTGCTGCGCCGGTCCTGAGGTGACGACCGGATAGGTCACCGGACGATAGTTGCTGCCGCAAGCGGCCAGTACAAAGCCCAATCCGCAGACGGCTGCAAGCTGCACAACGGGACGCATCAACGGAGACAGATGGCGGGTGATTTCACGCATTCAATATTTTCCTGCTTACACTCTGATTGTAAATCACGGCTGAGGCGCATCCTCCATCCCATGCAAGGAGTGGAAGCGGGAGGGTTCCCCGACGCGCAACGGAACGCAGAAAGCTGTTACGTTGGACGCATGCGGATAGGTAATCGAAAGCAGTCGCTCGATACTGCCTCACATTCCAATGAGAACATCCCGTGGATGTCCAAGGCGGTGCTGCTGGTGGTGGCGCCGTGGATGGCTGCCCAGTTCCTGCTTGAATTTCAGGCATGGCTGCATACCCTGCCTTCGGTGGCCTGGATCACGCTCGGTCTGAGCATTCTGATGGCGGGCGTGGTCTGGAGGCTTCGTGCGGGCACGGCTGGTGCTGCCGCTCTGGGAGCCACTATTCTGGGATGCCTCATTTGGGGAACCATTGCCTTCCCTTATACCCAGTGGCTGCGCACCGGGATCACGCCCCTGCTGGTCACTCTGCTGCTGACCCTGACTGCCACGCGAGTGGGCCAGCGCAAGCGCGGAGAACGCAACACGCGGGAGGCAAAAAGCGGGCGAAACGCCGCACAGGTGGCCTCCAATCTGGGCATCGCCGGGATTGCCGTCACTCTGGTCCCGTTTGCGCCGCAACTGGTGGCGCACAATCCCAACTTTGCCTCGCTGATTGCCTATGCGGCGCTGGCGGAAGCTGCCGCCGATACGGTTTCCTCGGAGATGGGGCAGAGTTTTGGAGGAACCCCCCGAATGATCACCACCTGGAAGGCGGTTCCAGCAGGGACAGATGGTGCGGTGACCCTGACCGGGACATTGGCGGGAATCGCAGCTGCGGCCGTGGTGGCCGTCTCGGGTATATGGGCTCTTACCGGGTCGTTTCAGCAGCAGTGGATTGGCCTTTTGCTGATCTTTGCCGGTGGCTGCGTCGGCTGGATGGCAGACAGCCTGCTGGGAGCAGCGCTGGAGCGGCGAGGCTGGCTGAACAACGATGCCGTCAACTTCCTCAGCACGCTCTGCGCAGCCTCCACCACGCTGATTCTGGCTCGCGTCTGTGCTGCCTGGCTGCTTGCCCGCACATAGCCGCTGGGCCTTCGTGCCAGGACCGGCTTACACCGCGGCTGCATCCTCCAGCAGGCGCTTCCAGGTCTTCTGATTGCGCCGATGCGCCTTCTTCAGATCATCCAGAATGCGGCTGAAATCTGCGTTGGTCCGCAGATTATTCCACGATGGATTTTGCTGGAACCAGGGGTAGTTCTCATTGCCCAGGTAGATGGCCCGGCGCAGCCAGTGAAGCGCCTCACCGGAATCCCCCTCCACGGCAAAGTAGGTCGCAAGCCGGTAGGCCATTTCGCTGTCGGCTTCGGCTGCAGTCAGCGTGTCCTCGCGCAGCAGGGTTGCGGCCAATGTTCGCTCGCCGGCCTGAACATAACAGAGAGCCAGTGTGGGAACGGCAATGCGCATGGAACTGTCATCGTGGATCACTTCCTCCAGGATGGCGATGGCCTCGCGCACATTGCCCAGCCGCATGTGCTGGTAGGCAGAGGAAGTGCGCAGCAATGGGTGCCTGGGCTCCAGAGCAAGCCCCTTGGCCAGTTCGTCGCCGGCAATATCCAGCTGGTTTTGATACTGATAGACCCGGGCGCGATGGTTGTAGAGAATCGCGGCTCCGGAGGGATTCAGCTTCAGGGCATGGCTGAACTGTGCCAGCGCAGCCTCGTACATGCCGTCCAGTCGCAGCGTGATGCCGGCCACCAGATGCACGCTCCAGTCATTGCCTGCCTGCCCCAGCAGATTGGCAATGCCATAGCGCGCAGACTCCTTATCCCCGCGCGTCAGAAGCATGTACACGCGATAGAGATTCGCCTCGGTGGAATCCGGATCGATTGCCAACGCGCGATCAAACGCCCTTCTGGCGCGCATCAGGTGCACCTGCCCGGCAAAGCCATGGCGGGCATACTGCAGTTCGGCAATGCCCAGACCACTCCAGCCGGGAGCAAACTCCGGCTCCTTGACCGTGACGCGTTCAAACAGCATGGTGGCCCGATCCAGATCGGAACGGGAGCCGGTGCGCGTCATGAATGAGGTCAGCAGGGCGCGGGCCTGCAGATACTCCTCGGTCAGCGTCTCCGGCAGTGAACCTTCCCGGGGCAACGGAACTTCTGCCGCGGATGTCCGCTGCTCCACCCCGCCGATGGCCTGCAGTGCAGCAAAGACCTCGCCTGCCAGCTCGTTCTGCACGGCAATCAGGTCGAAGGAGTCCACATGGATGGAGCCACCCGACCGCACGCTCTGCCCCTGCACATCCAGCAGCTGCCAGTTGAGGTCAAAGCCCTTGTCGGAGCGGATGTAGTTGCCTGCCAGAACATGCGACACCAGAAGCTGCTGCCCGACCGCCAGCGGATCATACTGGGTCAGGCCAAGGCTCATCAGCGAGCTGGACGGGCGGACAATCAGCGAGGACAGTCGGGCAAGGCGCGCTGCAATGGCATCCGCAAGGGCGAAGCCATAGAGCCGCGCAACCGGCTCAGCACCCAGATTATGAAACGGCAACACGACAATCGAATTCTGCCGCGGGGCGTCGTTCGATGCCTCTCGAAAGCGTTCGGCCAGCATGGAAAGGAAGCTGGTGGCGCGCTTTTCGGCCTCCGGTCCTGTCGGAATCAGATTGGCGGCAGCATCGCCCGGAATGGCTCCCGTCTCCAGTTGCATCGCCTTCATGATCGTCTTCAATGCCTCTCGAACCTCAGCGGCGGAGGCATACCGTGCCGCCGGGTTCTTCTCCAGGCAGTTGGAGATCACGCTCTTCATCTCCGGGGAAATCTCCGGAACAATGCTGGACAGATCCGGCGGATCGAGAAACTGGATGCTGCGAATCACCTGGAAGTCTTCCGCATCCGGACGCGCAAACGGATGACGGCCACTCACAAATTCATAGAGCAGCACACCGAGCGCCCAGACGTCGGACTGCACACTCGACTGACCCGTGACGAACTGCTCCGGAGCCATGTATCGAATGGTGCCGCCGCGGGCCGTATAGGTCTCTGCCAGCGAGGCGTCCTTGGGCAGGGATGGCTTGGCTGGATCAAACGCGGCATCCTCCGGACGCAGCCTTCGCGCCAGTCCAAAGTCCAGAATTTTGACCAGCCCACCGTCGGTCAGCATCACATTCTGCGGCTTCAGATCCCGATGGAAGATACCCAGCGAGTGCGCCGCTTGCAGTCCATCGGCAATCTGTATGCCAACGGAAAGCACAAGCTGAACCGTGGATGGCCCGCGGGCGATGATCGCATCCAGCGATTGTCCCGGCACGAACTGCATCACGATGTACGCTTCGTCGCCGCTTTCGCCAATCTCATAAATCGCGCAGACGTTGGGATGCTCAATCGCAGAGGCCATGCGGGCTTCGCGCAGAATCGTGCTCCGCATCTGCTCCTGGGTCAGCAATCCGCGGCGCAGAATCTTGAGCACGACGGGGCGCATCAGCAGGGTGTCGTTGGCCAGATAGACGACTCCGCTGCCGCCTGCACCCAGCCGACGCAAAATCTCATAGTGCTCGATTACTCTGCGCTTCATCCTTCTCCCAGTGTAGCGGGAATGCAGCTCGGTGCGTCTCAGGCTTCTTCGCCCACCTGCAGATGCGCCAACGAATCCCCGTCTGATACTTTTTCTCTATGAGGACGCCGTCCGGTGCAAGCCGATCGAAGTTGAAGATGCCCCTTGCCGCCGATGCCCTCTGCTGTGCTCTTGTGCTGTGCTGCTTTGCCGCCAATTCCCCGGCACATGCCCAATCCGCAGCGACGCCTGCACCCCCGAATCCGGACACGCATGCCCCTTCGCAACAGCCGGGCTTGCATGTGGAAACCGGAGCCGTCATTGGGCAGGATGCCGGCCAGGCACAGCACATGCTGAATCTGATCAACGATCTGCAATTTCATCATCTGGAGCAGATGCTGGAGGATGCAAAATCCGGCAGGATCGCCCTCCCTGCCGCGCAGCAGCAATTCCTGTCGGGCATTCTGGAAAACCGCAAGAACCAGACCGAGCAGTCGATCCATGCTCTGGAGCCGCTGATTGACTCGATCGCCGCATCCGGCAACATTACGGAAGAAAAGCTGGCGCGCGAAGCCCTGGCAGAGGATTATCTGCGCAGTGGAAAACTCGCGCAGGCATCCCAGGCCTATCATTCGCTGGATTCTCGCCTGCACGGCCATCTGAGCGCCGATGAACAGTCCGACCTGGAACAACCCCTGAAGCTGCTCCCGCTGATCACCGCTCAACCGGAAATGACCGTCGATTCCGGAGCGCCATTCACACTGCCCTATCAGCTGGACCCCATCGGACTGACGGATATTCCGGTCTTTGTCGATGGCAGATCCCGATCCTGGATGCTCGATCCGACCGAACCATTCAACCTGATCAGCCGCTCGACGGCACAGGAAGTGGGGCTCACCCTTTCCCCGGAATCGGCAACCATTCACTCCCTGACCGGAAAGCCCATTGCCGTACACGCCACTGTCATTCCACGCATCACCCTCGGCAATGTCACCTATCGCAACATGACGGCCTTTGTCTTTGACGATGCCGATTTTTCCTTTCCGCAATCGGGATACCGGGTGGACGGGGTTCTCGGCTATCCAGCCGTCTCCGCGCTGGGCAGTGTTACGGTAAGTTCCGATGCAACGATCCGTGTCGACCCCTCAGGCAAGAGTAGTGATGGTCCGGCAGGCGCACCGTTCTATCTGGACGGGGAGCGCGTTCTGGTGGCCATCGGCAAGGAAGATGGTTCCGATGACCGCATGTTTGAAGTGGATGCGGCCGGCCAGCAAAGCTACTTCTCCTCGCGCTTCTTCTCCGAACATGCTGCGGCCTTTCAGCAGGCCAAGCCACAGCTTTTTCAACTGACTGGAATGGAGGACGCTCCGCCCATTCCCGCCTATCTGGCTCAGACAGTGCGACTGCAGATTGGCAGGCAACTGGTTGCGATCCACGATATCCAGGTACTCACCCAGCCGCTGGGATCGGCGGCCAACGATGACACCTACGGCACACTTGGCGTGGATGTGCTGCAGCAGTTGGCAAGCTATACCTTTAATTATCGAACGATGCGATTTTCCGTAACCACGCATTGACGTATTCGCATAACAACAACCGTCAGCTGCGTTTTCTTCGCTGGTGCGTGGAGGGAATGCGCAGATCCTCGCGATATTTCGCTACCGTTCTGCGCGTAATCTGAATCCCCTGCGTCTGCAGAATGGCCGCCAGCTGATCGTCCGTCAGTGGGCGCGTCGCATCCTCCTCGTCAATCAGCTTGCGGACCTTGCGCTTGAGCACAACCAGCGGCGTATCGGCGCCTTCCGGTCCGTTGGCGCCCTCCGAGAAGAAACTGCGCAACTCAAAGACGCCCTGCGGCGTATGGGCATATTTGTTGGCAACGGCGCGGCTGACCGTGGACGGATGCACTCCGATCTCTTCGGCCACCTCCTTGATCATCATGGGACGCAATGCCTCCATGCCCATCTCAAGAAAGTCCTGCTGCCTGCGAATAATCACTTCGCACGTGCGCAATATCGTGCTCTTTCGCTGCGCAATATTGCGCATCAACTGCATGGCAGATCGCAGCCGGTCCTTGACGTAATCCCGAACTTCCTTTTCGGTGGACTTGGCCATGAGCATGCGACGATAACGATGGCTGAGCCGAAGACTGGGCAGATTCTCCTCATTCATCAGCGCCATCCAGATGCCATCCCGCTTGACGAATGCAACATCCGGCTCAATCCACTGCGTCTCTCTGCTGCTGTATCGGGCTCCCGGTCGCGGGTCCAGAGAGCGAATCCACTGCAATGCCTCGGCTGCCTCCGGCTGTGTGCATCGTGCCGCCCTGGCAATCTCGCGGGCATCCCGATGCGCCAGCAGTTCAAAGTGATCCTTGAGAATTCGGGAGGCCACCTCACAGCTGCGTCGCCGCATCTGCAGTTCCTGGTCGGCAGCGTCCTGCAGGCTATGGTGCGGAGAATCCCCGGCCTGCTGTTCCTGCAACGCACCCTCCGGCGACTCCGGCTGACCGTTCTTTCCCGAAGCCAGACCCGAGGCCGGACCCGAGGCCGAAATTGTCCCGTGCGCTGGAGCATACAACGCATCCAGCTCGGCCAACTGCGCGCGCACCTGCAACAACAGGCACTCGCTCAGGCTCCTGGCTCCAACTCCGGCTGGGTCCAGGCTCTGGATCACCTCCAGCGCAGACTGGAGCACTTCGGCGGCCTGGCGATGCGAGGTCGCGGCCTCGCTGGCAAAGACGCCGATCAAATCCTCCAACGAAGACGAGAGGTAGCCATTTTCATCCAGATTTCCGATCAGAAACTCGGCTGCCTGCATCTTCTCCGCCGGAAGCGTCAGCGCCCCCAGCTGCCACTGCAGATGATCAAACAAGGAAGCCGGCTTGGTCAGAAACTGTTCAAAGCCTGGCTTTTCCAGCTCCTCAAACTCCCGCTGCGAGCGAAAGCCCGGATCCAGATACTCCTGAAAGTAGCTGCCGAAATCAATCTCTTCAAACGGATCCTGCGCTTCGGCAGTGGCTGCCTGCTGTTCGCGCGCCGCTTCCCTGCCCTCTACCTCATCCAGCATGGGAATCGACTCATCCATCTCCTCCAGGAGCGGATTTTCGGCGATCTCATTTTGAATCATCTCTGCCAGTTCCAGCTTGTTCAGCGCAAGCACACTGACCATCTGCATCAGCCCAGGCGTGAGTATCTGGCGCTGGGAGACCTTCAGATTGAGTCGAGGTTGCAGCAGTGGCATGAGTGGGACCTGACCTTGGATTAGGTTTAGTGTAAATCTGTGCCTGCGCAGGATGAGGGATATTCCGACAATTCCCGTCGCCCTGTTCCAGAATGGCTCAGTGCACGGCGTGCAAACCTTGGAATTGCATGGGGGGAAATTAATTCAGTGAAAAGCCTTCCCCAAGGTAAATCCGGCGTACATCCGGATCTGTGCCCAGCTCCCGGGGGGTTCCGGTGCGGAAGATCTGCCCTTCCGCAATAATATAGGCGCGGTCCGTCACGGACAGCGTTTCGCGCACATTGTGATCCGTGATCAGGATGCCAATTCCACTGCTCTTCAGATCGAAAATAATCTTCTGCAAATCCAGTACGGCAATCGGATCAATGCCGCTGAACGGCTCATCCAGCAGCAGAAAACTGGGCTGAATGCAGAGGCAGCGGGCAATCTCCACCCTGCGCCGTTCGCCGCCAGACAGGGCGTAGCCGCGCGTGGAGCGGATATGCCGCAGGTTCAGTTGCTGGATCAGGCGATCGGTTCGGGACTTCCGCTCGCGATCGGAGATCGGCTGATTCTCCAGCACAGCAAGGATATTTTCCTCCACCGTAAGCTTGCGGAAGACAGACGGCTCCTGCGGCAGATAGCTGATGCCATGATTCCGCGCACGCAGATACATGGGCACCTGCGTGATCTCTTCGGAGTCCACCATGACCTTGCCGGAGTCCGGCTGCACCAGCCCGACAATCATGTAGAAACTGGTCGTTTTGCCGGCGCCATTCGGCCCCAGCAGACCCACCACTTCGCCGCGGGAAATCTGGACGCTGACGTCGCGAACAACCTGACGGCCACCGTAGCTTTTTGCAATCTTGTCTGCAGTCAGGGTTTGCATGGTTAGGGAAAGCGCCTCTGGTATCTCAGCATACAGTTTAACGGTGCTCGTGGCTGGTGGTATGGGTCACGCCGGATGCATCCAGTATCCGAACCCGATCATCGGTCAGATGCAGCTGAATTTCTCGTCCGGAGATGGTTCCGCGCTGGTCATCGGTCAGGCTGGGGTTTCTGCCATCGCCTCCGCGCAGCACTGCCGTTGCATCTCCACTGGTGTAGATGAGGGATGCACCCTGTCCGGCTCGGCCTGGCATCTGCAATCGCACATCCCCGCGGCACTCCATCCGATCCACAGCCGTCAATGGCGCATCCCGCCCCATGGCCACGGACGACTGCCCCGGATGCATCTGCACATGCACGTGATCGGATTGCACCCATGCCAGTCCATCAAGGGTGGGGATGGCCACGGCAACCTGCCGCAGCGGCTCCGCAGTAAAGTCTGCCATGGACTGTGCATAGGACTCATGCAATCGACCGCTGGTCAGGCGCAGAATCCGCGCTTCCGACTGCCTGCCCGGCTTCGCGTGAGAAGCTCCCGCCGGGGATGGGCGAGGACTCTCTGCCAGAACGGTCACAACCGGATTCCGGGCCTGGGACGTCTCGGCATCGAGTGTCTGCAGCATCCGATTCAGGCGGATGCTTGGAGCCGTGACGGAGTTTGCATCCTGCCACAGATGCGCCGGGTGTTGGGCATCTCCCAGGAAGGTCATCTGCTGCGAACTGTTCTTCCAGTCGGCGTGGTTGGCCTGAATATGGACGGGAGATCGGGATGCGCTCGATGGCCCTGCTGCGGAATCGCCGGTAACCCAGGATGCGCTCACTGCATCCTCAGCCGAAACGTCCTGGCTCACGCGATTCAGATCGATTTTGCTGGCAATGATTCTGAAACCATTGCCGCGAATCTGCGGCCTTTGCTGCGCCGATCCAAGCAGATGCAGCAGTCCCGTGGAGCCATCATAGACAGAGCGGGTGGCCGTGGCCTGAACCGTCTGGATGACAGCACTCGATTTTGGATCCCTCTGCTCTGCATGAAGGATGACATTGCCGGTCTGCAGAATGCTTTGAATCTGATCCGCTGCGGTGTTGCTTCCGGCCGGAGCTCTGGAAGGGATGGAAGCATATTTCGCATGCGTGACCCGCATCTGCGCATCCAGCGTATCGGACTGGCTGCTCCAGCGGCTCTTCCAGGATTTGGCATCGCCCGTCTGCTGCTCAAAGCCGGAATCTCCCGTGCCAAGCAGCTGCGACAGCTCTCCCTCTGCGGTAAACAGGGCCTTCACGTGGTCGGCATGCATGCTGGAGCTTTGCGGAAGCTGACCGGGAGTGGTTGACAAGGAGCTCATCGCAACGCTGCCATCCCCGTCCATCTCACGCAGCTGGATCTGTCCATGTGCTTTTGCTGCCGTGTCGGCCGCAGGCAATGAGGCAAACTCCAGATTGGCCGTCTGCGAGCGCCAGGAGCGGAACAGATGCGTGATTGGCCCGCGCGCTGGGACTCCGTGAGCAGCAACCGAGTTCTGTTCTTCATCGATGCGCGCTCCGTCCAGCAACTTCACGCTGTGTAACAACCCCGCAGCATCAAAGTGCAGATCGGCCTGCGGTGAGGTTGCCGTTACCCTACGGTCATCCCGCACCAGCAGAAAATGGGTTCCGCCGGACAGAATTCCACCCGTAGGCTGGCTTCGGGTATTGAATTGGAAATCGGCAACTTCCGATCGCGCATCGGCACCCTGAAGCGAATGCAGATGCACGCGATCGGCGGCATGCAATGAGACGACAGAACCGTCCGCCCGGAACAGAAGATTTGCGTGGTCAGCCTCAGCAGAGCCAGCCGGATAGTGCATCTGCATGCGACTGAGAACCGCGGACTGGGCCGTTTTATCCATTTCGGCATGATCGGCCTCCACGGTTACGGGCTGGCCTCGCTGCAGCATCTGGATATGGACGTCGGAGTCGAGAACCAGTTTCCCGTGCACGGCATCGTAGGTGGCTCCCATTGCCGTGCCGCTGCCCTGCGGAAGCTGAAAGTCCAGGTGCTGGCTGGTGGTGGCAATCTCACTTTTCTGGTCGAAGATCAGGCCACTGGTACGAATTTGGATTTGGTCATTTTGCGCTTGTCCTGCGGAGTTCGCCTGCGATGGGCGACGGACGAGGATCTCGACCATTCCTTTGGCAACCGCGCGCCCTTGCGTCTGGTTATAGGAAAACTCATCCCCGCGAATCGTATCCTCATGCTCGCCACTGGGATTGAAGAATTCAATCCGCACATGGTGGAGAACAGTCTCCCCGCTCTGCCGGGTCTGCTCCGCCTTCTCCGCGTGAATATGAAACAGGGTTTTTCCCCGGCGCGTCTGGGTATAGTCAAACTGGTTGGCAGCAAGCTGAATATCCGCGCCCAGCCTGCGGGGAAGATCCTGCAGCAGTGCGCGTCGCTTCCAATGGCCGAAGAGCAGAAAGCCCACCACGGCAAGGAAGATGAGCAGGCCAGCCACCAGGATGATGTTGCGCGCGCGCTCGATGCTGAGGAATGGCTTCATGGAGGGCCGGATTCTGATCAGGAAATCGGATTCAGACGCTGCTGCAGACGGGTTGCCAGCGAATCGCCCAGCTCCGACCAGAGCAGCCGCGAGGCGGGCTCAGTTTCCTGCTGCAGTGCCTCCACAAGGGCAATCAACTGGCGGATGTTTTCCTCGATATAGCGCAGCGCCTTCTCGTCCAGCCGGATCCCTTCCTGCAAGAACGCCTCGTCCACACCGAAATCGATACGAATATGCCCTTCCTGCGCCCAGAGTCCGTCATCAAACTCCGGCCCATAGGCGATCACGCGCACCAGGCGGCGATGTCGCACCCAGCCTTCATCCCCTTCCGATGCTTCCTTCTTTTCCCACAAACTCCAGCCGATCTGAAATTCGCAGGCATCGTCCGGATGAAAGAGTTCGAGAGCCTGCATCACGGCATAGTCGATCCGGGCAGCATGTTCGCCCGCGCCATAGACTTCCTGAAACGATGCCGCTTCACGCCAGTTCAGCGGCCATACAGTTACGGAAAACACACCGGGCTCTCCGCCATGGAGAGCAAACTGGCCCAGCACCTGCTGGAGCTTTTCCTCCAGTGCTTCCATCCGCAACTGGGGATACCACAAACTGAGTGAGATCGTGTCAGACATTCCACCTTCATTGTAGCCGCAGGCCGATGCAACGCGCAGGATGAAAAACCCTGCCAGGCGTTGCTATACTTCGCCCATGTCCATTCGCTTGCGTTCTCCGCTTCGCAGCTTGCCTGCGCTTCTTCTGCTTTCTGTCCTCTCCATTGCCGGATACGCCTCCCAGGCACAGTTGGCAGAAACCCCGGCAGAAGGAGCGCAGCAGTTCGCGTCTCTTGGAGATTTTCCGCTTGTCAGCGGAAACAGGATCCTCGATTGCCGCATGGGATTTCGCACCTGGGGAAGGAAAAATGCCAGCGGCAGCAACATCCTTCTGGTTCCCATGTGGTTCACCGGAACCACGGCGCAGCTGGCGCAGTGGGTGGGACCGGGAAAGCTGCTGGATACCTCGCGTTACTATATCGTCGGCATCGATCCGCTTGCGGATGGCGTCTCCTCTTCGCCTTCCAACAGCAAACTCCAGCCACGCATGACCTTTCCCGCCATCACCATTCAGGACATGGTGGCCAGTGAATACGCCCTGGCAACAAAGGCTCTCGGCATCCGGCATGTGCATGCCGTGCTGGGAATGTCCATGGGCGGCATGCAGACCTTCGAGTGGATGGTTGCGCATCCCGATTTTATGGATGATGCGGTACCCATCGTAGGCTCGCCCCGGCTCACCTCCTACGATCTG
The DNA here is from genome assembly GCA_021804965.1 of Acidobacteriota bacterium. Classification (GTDB taxonomy): domain Bacteria; phylum Acidobacteriota; class Terriglobia; order Terriglobales; family Acidobacteriaceae; genus Acidicapsa. The sequence goes on along the minus strand of JAJZGG010000057.1, from coordinate 6,995 downwards.
CTGCTCTGGCATGCGGAGATGGATGCCATCCTGTCCAGCCCGGAATGGCAGATGGGCAACTACAAGCAGAATCCGTCGATCCCCATGGTGCAGATCGTGCAAAGCATGAACATCACCACCCCGCACCACTACGCCGCAACCACCAGCAGGGATGGCTTCCCCGCCGTGTACGCCGGATATGGCAACTGGGATGCCGACGGCTTTGATGCGAACAATCGCATCTACCAGCTCCAGGCCATGATCTCCCAGGACGTTGCACACGGCGGAAGCCTGGAGGCTGCGGCGCAACGGGTGCATGCCAAGGTGCTGGCCGTGGTTTCCGAGCAGGACCACATGGTCAATCCCGGACCGGCTCTCGCATTCGCTCCCGCCATTCATGCCAAGGTTCTGGAGCTGCACTCCGACTGCGGCCATCTGGCACCGAACTGTGAGGCGGATACAGTCAGCACGGCCGTGCATCAGTTTCTAGCCACCAACTGACGCACGGCTCAGCCGGCTCATGCAACCCGTCAGGCGATGACAATCTCCGAGAAATCCGCAATGCCGGAGATGCTGGCAAGCAGCGTTTCGATCAGCTGCAGTCGTGCTGCGCGCAGCGGCATTTCCGGCGTCATCACCATGATCTTCGTGAAGAACGCGTCCACCTCGGGAGCGATGCCGGCAATGCTCTCGAGCGCCTGCTGATAGGCGCGTTTCTGCCGCAGCGCACCGCACTCGGCAGCCAGGCGGCTGGAGGCCTCGGACAGTGCCATCTCTTCCGGCTCCCGCAAAAGGGATTTCTCAGCAGCAGACCAATCCATGCCGGACTCTTTTGCCTGATCCAGAATATTCCGAATGCGCTTGTAGGCAGCGGCCACGGCCATGAAATTGGCCGAGCCACGCACCGCCGTCAGCGCCTCGCATCGGGCGCATACATCGGGAATATCCCCGGCACCTGCGGCCAGCGTTGCTGCAATCACGTCATAGGCAAACTGGCGCGTCTCCCGCAGATAGAAGCTGAGCCGCTCACGCAGAAACGGCTCCACCAGCTCCTGCGCCTGCCCGGCAGCAGCAATCAGTTCCTCCAGACGCAAGGGCATCTGCGACTCTGCCAGGATGCGAACAATGGCATTTCCTGCGCGACGCAACGCAAAGGGATCGCGCGATCCGGAAGGCAGATTGCCGATGGAGAACATGGCCGCGATGGTCTGGATGCGATCCACCAGTCCCAGGATCTGCGCCTCCGCGCCTGTCGGGACGGCATCCTCCATGGATGCCGGCATGTACTGGGAGTACATCGCCTCTGCCACGGTTTCGCCCAGTCCCTGAGCGCGCGCATACAAGCCACCCACAATGCCCTGCAGTTCGGTGAACTCCTTCACCAATTCAGCCGTCAGATCAGTCTTGGCCAGCAGCACGGCCTGCAGCAATGCCGCCTTGTCAAAGACCTTGCCACGCGCCTGCAGGATGCTGCCAATCGTCTCCGCAATGGCGAGATTCTGCTCCGTCTTCCAGTAATAGCTGCCAAGGTCCTTCTGGAAGGTGACGTGTTTCAGCATCTCGACACGCGCGGTCAGTGGAGTCTTCTGGTCGGCATTCCAGAAGAACTGCGCATCCTTGAAGCGTGAGCGCAACACGCGCTCATTGCCGTGCCGGATGATCGACTGCCCCTCCGCATCCACCTCCGTGTTCAGGACTGTCAGGAAGTGCGGGAAAAGCTCGCCTTTGGCATCTTCCAGCGCGAAGTACTTCTGATGATCCCGCATCACGGTGACCAGAACTTCCTGCGGCAGGCTCAGATACTCGGTTTCAAAGCCACCCAGCAGCACCGTTGGCCATTCCGTCAGATGCACCACGGTCTCGACAAGCTCTTCATCTTCCCGCCAGCGGGCTCCGTCAACCGTTCGCGTTACGCGATCCAATGCCTTCCGAATGCCATGGCGCCGCTCATCCGGACTGGCCAGCACGAAGGCGCTCTTCAGGCGTTCCTCGTATGCGCCGGCATCCGTCAGCGTGATCGCTTCCGGTCCGTGCAAAATACGATGTCCGTAACTGAGATTTGCTGCGGTATAGCCTGCAAAAGAGAACGGAATCACTTCCTTGTCCAGCAATGCAACCAGCCATCGCACCGGACGGACAAACCGCTCCGGCTTCCCGGCCCGCCAGTACATGTTCTTCGGCCAATACAGTCCGCCAATGCAGGACGGCAGTCCAGCCATCAGAATGGCCTGCGCCGATTCCCCTTTTCGCAAAACGGTCGCGCCGACATACTCTCCCTTGGGCGTGATGACCTTGCGCAACTGCTCGACGGAAACGCCCACCTTGCGCGCAAAGGCGGCAGCCGCAGGGCTGAAGGACTCCTGCTGCCAGGCAATCTTCCAGGAGGGACCCACCAGCTCCTCTTCCATGTCCGGCTGTTGCGCGATCACACCTGTCACGCCTACGGCAAGCCTGCGCGGCGTGGAGTAGGAACGAATCGATGCGTTGTCCTCCAGCAGGCGTGCCTCACGCAGCAGCGACTCCACGCGCGTGGCCAGCTCCTGCTGCGCGGCCTGAATCATGCGCGCGGGAATCTCCTCCAGTCCAATCTCAAGCAAAAAATCCGGCATCGACGTTACTCTTTCCCTGCTGCAGTCTGCTGATTGGTATAGGCACGCGCCACGCCCACGGCGAGTGCTCGAATTCTTGCAATCACACCCACCCGCTCCGTCACAGAGATGGCTCCACGCGCATCCAGCAGGTTAAACAGGTGCGAACACTTCAGGCACAGATCAAAGGCGGCCAGCAGCGGATATCGACCGATCTGTACGGGATCCTTGCTGCCATCCAGTGTTTTGGCGCCTTCAATCAGGGCCTGGCATTCCGCCTCATACAGCCGCAGATGCTCCCACAGATGGCCCACATCGGCATACTCGAAGTTGTACACCGAAAACTGGAGCTCCTCCTCCAGCCGAATGTCGCCATAGCGAACCTCCGCCCCGGTGACCGGATCGCGCATCCAGACGATGTCATAGATCGATTCCACGTCCTGCAGAAATGCTGCAATCCGCTCCAGACCGTATGTGATTTCCGCAGTGATGGGGTCCAGGTCAATTCCACCGCACTGCTGGAAATAGGTGAACTGCGTGATCTCCAGTCCATCCAGCATCACCTGCCAGCCGATGCCCCAGGCGCCCAGCGTGGGCGACTCCCAGTTGTCCTCTTCAAACTTCAAATCATGGCGGCGCAGATCAATCCCGATGGCAGCCAGTGACTCCAGATACAGCTCCTGAATATCCGCCGGTGGCGGCTTCAGAATGAGCTGGAACTGCGTGTGCTTGAACAGCCGGTTGGGATTTTCCCCGTACCGGCCATCGGCCGGGCGACGCGAAGGCTGGGCATATCCCACACGATAGGGACGCGGTCCCAGGACGCGCAGAAATGTCTCCGGTGCCATGGTGCCGGCACCCACTTCCACGTCATAGGGTTGCTGCAGCACGCATCCACGGGAGGCCCAGAATGTCTGCAAGCGAAAGAGGAGTTCCTGGAAGGTAAGCGGATTCGTCAGTTGGCCAGACACATCTAACCTTTGTGAAGCTGAAAGTACAAACTATGCCGAGTTGCCGATTCGTATCAGCGTGAATAGTTGAGTTTCATTTTAACCCAGCGCAAAGCGGCTCAGACCTGCGCCGTTCGCTGGCTGGCCATCCGGCGCAGAACCTCGGCTGTTCGCAGTCGCCGCTCCAGGTGCCGCTCCAGCGACTGAAACGCAAAGCGGCGAAGATCGGCGGCAAATTGCATATTCCATGGCAGCCCGGCCAGCTCCGCCAGGGGAGTGCGTACCATCTTCTGCGCCAACTGGAGGGAGTGGTGGGAAAGCGGCAGGCTCACCGGCTTGCGATGCGTGGCGCAATACAGGCCATCGGAGACGGCATCGAACCATGCATACCTCTGGGCATCTCGCTGGGCATCCCTCCGGAGAAGCGGCTGCTGGCACAGGGAGCAGGTGCCAAGATCAGGCAGCCATCCCATCAGCCGCGTCATCCACAGCGAAAAATATGTGATGGCAAGCCACATCTGCTCGCCACTGTCATACTCCAGCACCGCAGCAAGCAGGCGATAGGCCAGTTCCTCCGGACTGCGATCCGGCAATGCCTCCTCGACAACCTCCGCAAAGAAGCTCAACGTCGTCATCCGGGCATAGTCCACGGGCCGACCCAGCGGGGATTCGATCAGATCGAAGTGGTCCAGCCGCACCAGCTCCTGTCGAGGACGCTCGAAGAAGGTAACGCGCACCTCGCTCATCATCTCCAGCGCACCGCCAAACCGCTTTCGACTCTTCAACCCGGCCTTGGCAACTCCCTTGAGTTTGCCGTACTCGCGGGTCAGCAGGCTGACGATCAGATCGGCTTCATTCACCGGCCAGCAGCGAAGCACAATGGCATCGGTTGTGATCTGCAACTCCGCACCTCCACCCGCTCACCGGCGCCCCGTGAGGCATCCACATTCCGGCATAAGAAAAGCGCACAGCCGATGGGGCCATGCGCTTCCTTGTGAAATCCACTGCAGCCAGCGAGTGCTGGTGTTATCGGCCGTAGTGTGCGGCATTCTTCTCAGCAAAATGCGCCCACTTCTCCGGCAGATCATCTGCTGCGAAGATTGCGGAAACCGGGCAAGCCGGCACGCACGCACCACAGTCAATGCACTCAACGGGGTCGATGAAAAGCTGGTCGGCCTCAGCGTGCTGGCCTTCGTCTTTTTTGGGGTGGATGCAATCGACCGGACATGCGTCTACACAGGCGGTGTCCTTGGTGCCGATACAGGGTTCTGCAATCACGTATGCCATAAGGGTAAGCTCTCCGTGGAGTTGTTCTGCCAGCCAAATAGTAGCACAACAGGCAGATGGGTTAAAAACGGGCAGAGTCGGCGAATGCCACATCCCGAAAGGCGGCGGCCATCCGCGTCAAACGCCCCCGGCTTGGCGGCTCCTCGCATACTCGGCCGGCGTTGGAATGGGGTCAAGATCCCTGCCGGCAAACAGACGATCAAATGTCTCCAGCAGTTCGGCATGAATCCGTCCATTGCTGGCCAGCACTTCCCTGCTGTCCAGCTTTCGCGGGGAGCCGTCGAAGCCGGTAATCAACCCGCCCGCCTCTTCCACCAGCAGAAATCCGGCAGCCGTATCCCAGGGATTGAGCTGAAACTCCCAGAATGCCTCCAGTCGCCCGCAGGCCACATAGGCTAGATCCAGCGCTGCGGAGCCGGCACGCCGCACGCCATGCGAGCGAAGCGTGAACTCCTGGTAGAAATGGATATTCGGATTGGCATGCCGCTTCCGGCTGGGGAAACCGGTCGCCACCAGCGATTCGGCCAGGTGCTGGGTTCGGGAAACCGCCATCGGCCTGCCGTTGCGCCACGCCCCTTTTCCCTTTTCCCCCACAAACAGCTCCTGCCGCATCGGATCATAGATCACGGCTGCCACAAGCTCCCCTTCGGCATCGGCAGCCAGTGCGGCATCCCGTCGCTCCAGCCCCATGGATACACAAAAGTGCGGAAACCCGTGCGCGAAATTGGTCGTCCCATCCAGTGGGTCCACATACCAGCGATACCCGGAATCCATGCGATCCCGCGTACCCTCTTCCCCGAAGATTCCGTGGTCCGGAAAATGCTCGGCCAGTGCCTGACGCAGATACGTTTCCACGGTGCGATCCGCCACCGTCACAAGGTCAACCTCGCCTTTGTACTCGGTAGCTACACCGTGCTCAAAAAAGCCACGCAACTGCCTGCCTGCCTCCAGGGCAATCCGTGCCGCATTCGGCACCCATTGCCAGGCAACCAACCCGGATTCCGGGAGAAACTCTGTCATACGTCCTCGGGATGCGAGATCACCGACTGCGGCGCGCGCCGCTGCGGAGCCTCGGTGATGGATCGGATCTGCTGCTTGTAAATGAAGAGATTGGGCAGGTTTTCCCGCGTCAGGCGAATCATGCCATCGTCAAAGTACTCAATCCAGCCGGTAACGCTCTCCCCGTCCCGAAGCAGAACCGTAATCGGCACATGACGTTCGCTAAGCGAGCGCAGATAGAGTGCCTCCTGTCCGGTTTCGCCCGGTGGAGGCATGCGAGTGGCACGCAAATGACGGAAAGGACTCATAGGACTGACACAAGCTCTGAAGCATGCCTGACACGGATGGTTGTATGCAGGCTGTGCGGATCATGGAAAGCGCGACGGCGCAGGATCGGGAACGTTGTCTGCATCATACCCCGAACGATACCGGAGCTGGAAGCCATTCTTCGCTCCATCGGGAATCGTGATTCGTATGCGATGAAAGGCATCCGCAGTGTGGTGCAGCGCCGGATAGTAGCCGATCAGATACTGCGTTCTCAGGTCCGCGGCAATCTTTTGGAACGAGCCGGTGTAGCCGGTGGCGTCCAGATAAAAATACTGCCCGCCGGTCTGCTCAGAGAGCGAAATCAGCGCATGCTCTCCGCCCAGATCGCGTCCCGCACTGGCCGCAATCGGCACATCGATCAGCGAATAGATCATCACTTCCCCGCGCAGGGCCGAGTCCAGCGCATCGGCATAGCTGATCGTATCGGCAGTATCGCCCCCGTCGGTCACCAGCACCAGCACCTTGCGTCCGCTGCGCCCGGCCAGCCATTGGGAACTGCGCTGCACGGCCTCATACAGCGCCGTCGCAGCCCCGCCCTGCAGATGATTCAGCCCGTGTTGAATCTGCTTCCAGCGATTGGTGAACGGCACAACCTGCCGCACATCGGTGGCAAAGGACACCACACTGAAGCTGTCCTGTGGCCGCAGAATTGTCTGCGCAAATCGCTCGGCAGCCGCGCGTTCCTGGGACAAGTCCTTGCGCACGCTCCCGCTGGTATCCAATGCCAGAATCAGGTTGATGGGCACATTGGTCTCGCGCTCAAACACGGCTATCTTCTGCGGAATCCCGTTATCCGTAAGGGCAAAATCAGAGGCTTCGAGATTTCCGACCGGCATGCCTGCAGCATCTGTCACGCTGGCATACA